>NZ_CP101153.1:0-322336 GCF_024298825.1 Haloglomus salinum | reverse complement strand
TCGTCGGTCATCGACCCGGAGATATCGTGGACCGTGCGGGTCCGCACGAGGTCGGCCCGTCGGTGGTCGACGCGGTTGGGGGTCCGCTGCTCGACGGTCGCGCCCCGCAGCTCGTCGAGCGCGGCCTGCAGGTCGGCCTCGGCGACGGACTCGTCGAACGCGACGACCATCCGGTAGGTCTTCGTCGCCTCCAGTTCCTTCACCCGCTCGACCATCTCGTGGGTCGCGTAGCGCAGGCCGACGACCTCGATGTCCTCGGACGCCTCGTTTATCTCGCGTTCCAGTTCGGCGAGGTCCGTCCGGCGTCGGTGCGGGTTCTCGACCTCCAGCACGAACGGCCGGCCCGTGCCGACCATCAGCGCGTCCACGTCCTCGCGGCCGGCGCCGTGGAAGACGCCCTCGCGGCCCCGGTGGGCCTCCACGAGGACGGGGGCGACCTCCTGCTCGACGCTGGTGCGGTAGCGGTAGCCCGTCCCGTCGCACTCGGGGCAGGGGCCGACGCCGTGCTGCCGGCCCGAGCCGCCACAGGCCGAGCAGGGCCACTCCGTCTGCGGGACCATCCGCTTCAGTTTGCGGTAGCGCCCGTAGATGGCGAGCGAGTTGATGTCGACCTCGACCGTGGTCTCGTCGCCGACGGCCACGTCCAGCGTCACCTGCACCTCCGGGCGCTGGAAGTCGACCTCCGTCTCGGTTCTCGCACCGACCCGCCGGCCGACCTCCCGATTCAGCTCCTTGCGCAGGTCCTCGCCGTGTGCGGCGTCGACGGGGTCGAGCCCCACTTCCTCGCGGAGCAGCTGCTCGTTCTCCTCCAGCAGCGGCGGCACCCGGCTGCCGAGCTGGTAGGTGTCGAACTCGACACCCTCCAGTTCCGCCACGACACGCTCGGCCAGCGCGTCGAACTCGCCGCAGAGCCCCTCGCAGACCCAGCAGTCGGCCACGTCGGGCGACTCGTACGGCTCGTCGTCTTGCAGGGCGATGGTCGTCCGGAGCGCCCGCCCACGCTCCTCGTTGCGCAGCCCGAAGCTCCGGTCGGCCACCAGCCGCCCGAGACAGGCGTCACACACCGGCCCCGAGGCCGCCGCGCGGCGGGCGACCGCCAGCACGTCCACGTCCGGCTCCGGGTCCGCGCCCTCGCTCCCGTCCCCGTCGCCGGCGTCCGCGTCAGTCATGGGTGGGAGTGGTCGTGGCCGGCGCTTGTGCCTTCCGACTGGCGGTGCTGGATTCGGGAGCATCCGGCTCGGGACCCCCATCCCGGACCGCAACGCATACACCGGGCCACTGGCCACTCGGGAATAATGCGAGAAGCACTTCGTCTGGCCGTCGTCATCGGCGTCATCCAGGGGGTCTTCGAGTGGCTCCCGATATCCAGCGAGGGGAACGTCGCGCTCTATCTGACCGTCATCGAGGGGCTCCCGGAGGGTGCCTCCGTCCAGTACGCGCTCTTCCTGCACGCGGGGACGGCGCTCGCAGCCGCGGTCTACTACCGCGAGGAGGTCGGAACGGTCCTCCGGACGCTCCCCGGCTGGGGGCCCGGAATGGCCTTCGCCGACCGCGACCACGCCGACCTGACCTTCCTGGTCGTCGCCACCATCTCCTCGGCACTCGTCGGCATCGTCGCCTACCTCGCACTGGACGCCGTCGTGAACGCCGTGGCCGGCGGCGCGTTCGTCGCCCTCATCGGCGTCCTGCTCGTCGGCACCGGCGTGGTCCAGTGGACCGCGACGCGTAGCGACGACACGACACAGGCCGACGGTGGCACGGCCACGGGCGGCAACATCGCGCCGGGCGGTCTCGACACCGCGTTCGGCGAGCGCGCCATCGCGAACGTTCCGGATGCTCTGCTCGTCGGCGTCCTCCAGGGCCTCGCCATCCTGCCCGGCGTCTCACGGTCGGGCACCACCGTCTCGGCGCTCCTCCTGCGTGGCTTCGAGGAGGAGATCGCCTTCCGGCTCTCCTTCCTGCTCTCCATTCCGGCCGCGCTGGGTGCGGCCGTTCTCGTGCTGCTGGATACGGGGCTCCCGACCATCGGTCCGGCCCCTGCCGCGCTCGCACTCGGGACGAGCGCCGTCGTCGGCTACGCCACCATCGGCGGGCTCATGGGTATCGTCCGCCGTGTCGCGTTCTGGGTGGTGTGTGTCCTGCTGGGCATCCTCGCCGTCGTCGGTGGCCTGTTCACCAGCGGTCTGCTGACGGGGCCGCTCCTCGGCTGAGGGCGCCACCGGCTTCCCGTTCCCTCACTTCTCCCGTGCCGAGCGAAGTCGCTAGGTATTCCAGCCTCCGTCCTGAAACGCGGGCAATGCAGGACACCCACAAGGAGCTGATGTTCCGTAGCTTCAAGGACGGGATGGATATCGTCGCCGACTACAACGAGTGGGCCGAGGACGCCTTCGACCAGCAGGTCCCCGTGCCGCCACAGGCCGTCCCGCAGGTCGCGATGGCGCTGTACCAGAGCCGCATCCGGGAGCGCATGGGCAACGGCGACCTCGACTTCCCGGACTTCGACGGCCGGATGTACGAGTGATCCGGCGTCGGGCGACGACCCACCGCCCTAGAGATACTCCAGTCGGCTGGCTGTCTCTGCCGTGAAGCGTCGCCCCCGGGTGACGACCCGCTGCCAGCTTCCCGCTCCCGAAAGCCCCGATTCCGTCCCGAGCGGCTGGCGATGCGCGCCGGCCGCGATGACGTGCGAGTCGTCGGTGATGCGGGCGACGTGAACGGCGACGGCCCAGGGGCCGTTCTGCCCGCTCACGACGCCCTCGTAGCTCTCGACCGTCGTTCCCGTTCCGAGCATCTGGACCGAGGTGCTGGCGTCGGCGCCCGTCGACCGCGGGCCGTCGAGCCACTCGACCGTCTCGATGTCGGTGATGCCGGCCTGCCCGAGCACCTGCCTGGCGGTCTCGTGTTCCAGCAACGCCGTCGTCTCCATCCCGACCAGGGGGTTGACCGACTGCCCGGCGATGGAGGCGTCCGGTGTCGAGAAGGTCGCCAGCCCGAACGTCGCGCCGGCCAGCGGCGCGGGGCGGCCCGCATCGAGCAGGTCGGCGACCTGCCCCGGGCCGGAGCCGCTCACCTGCAGCGACGGCGACTCGAACGGGGCCGTCGCCGGACCGACAACCGCGAACACGGTCGATGCCGGGTCGACGGTGTCGCCCGCCGCGGCCGACTGCACGCCCGCACTCTGGGCCGCGGCGCCCCCCGCGGCCATCCCGAACGCGTCCTCCAGGGACTGCCCGCCGGTATCCACGAGCACCTGAACCGACGACGGGTCGCCCGTCGGCCACCCCGGCACCGACCACTCGGGTGACGACTCGGCCCCCGACGACTCGGACTCCCCGCTGCCAGCCCGCCAGGCCCGGTCGTGGAAGAACGCCCCGCCGGGCACCCAGTACAGGCGCCCCGCGGCGCCCGAGCTGACGGTGCGGCCGGCCCCTTCGTCGAAATCGCTCCCCCGGAGGAGCCACAGGGCGCTCGCGCTACCGCCGCTTCGGGCTCCCTCCGGCACGAGCAGGCCGACGTGCTGGGCGTCGGCCGTCGCGGACGCGTCGAGCCAGTCGAGCGTCACGCCGTCGATGGCGACATCGCTGGCCGTGGTGACGACCGCGCCGTTCTCGATCCGGCCGCCGTTCGCTGTCCGGACGTACCGGAACACGCCCGAATCCTCCCGTCCCTGCTGTTGCTGGACCGGGCCGCTGTCGGCGATGCGCTCGACGCCCTCGAAATCGACGGTGACCGACTCCGCGGCGATCCCCCCGCCGCCGCTGGCGGTCGCGTCGAGCGTCGGGGGGTCGTAGGCGAGCGGCCGGGCGTTCGTGAACCGCCACGTGAGTACCGATGCCCCGGTCTCGTCCTGCACGGAGACGACGACCTCCTTCCCCGCCTCCTCCATCTTGCCCTGGTCGACGGCCGTGCGCCAGTCGTCCAGCGTGCTGTCGCCCTTCCGCATCCCCCGCTCCATCTCCAGGTCCTCGTACTCCGTCCGTCCCGAGAGCTGGCGCTGCTGGTCACCGTCAGTGCCCTCCCGGGACTCCACCAGCCCGGTGGAGCGTGCCGGGAGGTCGACGGTCCGGAAGCCGGCTACCTCGGTGCCGCCGATCTCGACCACGAACCGGCCGGTCCGGAGGGGTCCGTGCCTGTCCGGCGTTTCGAGTGACCGGGCCCGCTCTGCCCGTGGCCTGTCCGCGGCGTGGCCGACGAATGGTGCGGTTCCGGACGCCTGCATCGTCCGACGGTGGTCTGGGTCCTCGGTCATGCGTCCTCCGTATCGGCATCGTATCGCTCGGCATCGTATCGCGTGGGACCGGCCGCGGTCCTCGCGCGTGGGCGATTGGTGTACACGGTCCTCCCTACTCCGGTCGCTGCATCTCGTCGAAGACGACGGTGACCGATTCGGTCGCGACACCGCCGCCCTCGGCGGTCGCGTCGAGCCTCGGCGGTTCGTATCGCTTGGGCCACGCGTTCGTGAACTCCCAGCGGATCGCCTCCTCACCGTTCTCGTCCTGCAGGACCACGGCGAGGTCCTTCCGGCCCTCCTCCATCTTGCCCTGCTCGATGGCCTTGCGCCAGTCGTACAGCGAGGCATCGTCCTTTCTCGCCCCACGGACCATCGTCAGGTCCTCGTACTCCGTCTGCCCCGTGAGTTTGCGCTGCCGGTCCGAGTCGGAGCCCTCCCTGTACTCCTGCACCTTCGTGGAGCGTGCCGGGAGGTCGACGACCTGGAAGCCCGAGACCTCGACGCCCCCGACCTCCACCACGAACCGGCCGGTCCGGAGGGGCCCGTGTCGGTCCGCCATCTCACTGCCCCCCCGTCCCGACGGTCCGGTCGTAGACCCCGGCGTGGTTCGTGAGCTCGACCCGGCTCCCGGCCGGCCCGTCGAACGACATGCTCAGGTCCTCGAGCGCCGTCTCGGTCACCTCGAGAGGGTCGTGGTGGGTGTCGGGAAGCCCGACGGCCGATGCCTCGAACGACTGCTGTGTCGGGTCCCCACAGCCCGCCGTCGCGGTCGCGACCACCGCGGTCGCCGTGACGAAACTCCGCCGTGATACCGGGAGCGGGTTTTCCCCGTCCTGTGTCATACACTCATATCTACGAAACTGTTATATTACACTTATCTAGTATTGATTATAGTTCTCCGGCCAGAGCACGGATTACTGGTGGATTGACCTCCTCCTTCTGAAGGCGGAGGAATCCGACCATCGGATTCGGGCGGCCGTCGCCCTTCGGTTCCAACCCGCACTCGGAGGGAACCGGCGACACACCGGGGGAACTCTCGTTTGTCTCCCTCGTAGGGCTGTGGTGCGGTCAATGACGCCCCATCGAATCCCATGTCATCGCCGTGTGAACCACCGCGATTCACCATCCCTTGTGGTTCGGGAACGGCTCTCACCGAATTCGTAGCATTGCGGAGCACCCGCGCCACAGGCTTGAATGTTACTGACAAACGGGCCGAGTGTCGCTTGACCTCTGCCTGAAGGCGGAGGTATGCGCTCGCAACTCTATCAGGACTCCGTCCGGCGACGCGTCAGCAGCAGCGCTCCCGCGAGCAGTGCCACGGCAGCCACGACGGTGCCGAAGCCGGACTGACCGTCGCTCGTCGTCTCCGTTCCGGGGCCGTCCTCGGTCGGTGTCGCGGGAGTGATGACCCCGTCATCGGTCGGTGTGGGGGTCGCAGTGGCCGTCGCGGTCACGGTCGGAGTCGCCGTGGTGGTCGGCGTGGGGGTTGCGGTCGGCGTCGCCGTAGCGGTCAGCGTCGGCGTGGCTGTCTCCGTGGGCGTCGCCGTCACGTTGTCGGTCGGCGTCGGTGTCGCGGTCGGCGTCGCATCGGAACCGGATGAGCCGCCCGACGAGCCGCCGCCGCTGGACCCCCCGCCGTTCGAATCACCATCGTCAGAGTCGCTGCCGCCACCGGACGATGGCGCGTCGGTCGGCGTATCGGTCGGCGTCGCGGCCGACTCGATGGTCACGTCGTGACGGTCGCTGACGCCGAGCGCCTCCTTCTCTTCCGAACTGGTCTCGTTAGGTCCCCGGACGACGCCATACAACGCATAGGACCCCGAAGATAGCTCATCAGTGGGGACCGTGGCTTCGTAGGTCGTTCCTGTCTGTTCCGTCGCCTCGACACGAACCAGGTCGGTCTCGTTCCCGATAACGGCCTGGACAGCGTGGGGAGCCGCTGCATCGGGGTCGACCTGTTCGATATCCACAGTTACGTCGACCGAGGTGCCCCGCTCCACGGAGTTATCTGCTGCCGATGCTGTGACCGAGTACCCTTTGATTACGAGCGGGTGAATCGCCTGCGTCTTACTATCGGAGTTGATTACGATGTAGTATGTCGAGGGCCCGAGATCCGGAATAGTATAGTCGATGTTCGAACCATCATTTTCATCGCCTATTTTCTCGATATTTGTATTGTCTGCCCTCTTCAAGATGATATCGTACTGATCAGATTCAGCAGTGATCGATATGGAAATACTTCCCTCACTCTCTTGTTGTGCAATCGCATCGACGGTGTACGTCGACCCGCTTACCGTGACCTCTCGCGTCGGTATGTCCGTACTTCCGGCGACATCGATGTCGTACGTACCAGACTGGGTGCTGACTGTCGGAGATGCCATGCTCGCCGTGGAGGTCTGCTGGAGGGCGGCGCTCGCTCCGGAGACCGAAGCGATCACCAGAACCGCCACAGTGAGGAGGACGGGGACTCGTCTCATCACGTGTTTCTGGATGCCGTCGGGGGCATAAATCTACTCTGTCGCTCTCGGCGAACGGCGTAACCACGAATCGTATTGCCCCTGCTTCGGGGGCGATAGAACAAGTGTGCGCCTGTCGTACCCAAACTGTTTTCTACTAGCCTTCTGACTTATCTTTCGAAAATGTCTCGTCTGAGAGCAGTTACGCTATCCTTCCTGCTGCTCGTGTCCGCGCTCGCGGGGGTGCTCGCGTTCGGTGCGGGCCACGTGGCGGCCGCACCGAGTGGGGGGGATACACTGGTTGTTGATCCGAACCCCGGAACAGCATGTGGCGTACCAGGCGTCACTGATTCCGAAGAGTACCTCAACATCCAGAATGCCGTCGGGAACGCGCAAACTGATGACACGGTGCTCGTCTGCAGTGGAACGTACACCGAACCGGTGACCATCGACGAGTCGATCACCATCGTCACCTACGAGGACGGGGTGAAGATGGTCGGGAACACGCCGACCGCACCGACGGACTACTCTACGGCGTTCGACGTGCAGGCCGCCGACGTGACCATCGGTGCCGGCGCACAGGCTGGGAACGAGGGCTTCACCATCACCGGCTACACCGGCACCGGCATCTCTGCCAGCGGTGTGACTGGACTCACAGTTAACCACTCGGACATCGGTGAATTCGACGGAGGCAGCACCACCGGTATCGACGTGGCGAGTTCCGGTGATGTCGCAATCAGGAACAACCTCGTTGGAAACGTCGACACGGGAATCAAACTGTCGAGCACCAGCAGTTCCGGCACGACCGAGATTACCGACAACAAGATCGGCGAGGTCACGGACGGTATCATCCTCTCCGACCCCACTGATGTAACTGTCAAGAAGAACGGAATCGTCAGTTACGAACGCGGTATCGATATTTCGGCTCCAACTAGCATCAGCGGCGTAACCATCACGGAGAACCTCCTCAACGGGAAAGACGATGAGGGGTCAGATTCTGTTGATTCAACCGCAATCGAATTCAGTGGGTCCACCTACAGCGGCGGTGACCCCGGGACCGAGGCCAACGTCTACCTCAATCTTATACAGAACAATACCCAGGGCGTCTACCTTACGACAAGCAGCGGAGATTTCAATCCGAGCGGTATCCGGCTCGCATTCAACTTCTTCCAGGACGGGACCTCGGATTCGACGACGCTGACAGCAGTCGATAGCGAACTGTCGTCTGAGTTCGTCGCCCGCCAGAACTACTTTGCCGACGACAGTGGTCCCAGTGGAATTGGGCCAGGAACCGGGCAGGGGATTACGGGCAATGTCGCCTTCGACCCGTGGCTCGGCAAGTCGAACGTCTGCAGCGGGAGCCAGTTCACGAGCGCGTTCGACTCGCTCTCCTCGGAACTGGACAACTATCCCACGGAGATCCGCGGGGTCTCGGTCGAGGCAGCGCTCCCGACCTGTGTGTGGAACCGGGCAGGGTTGCCCCTTCGTGGAACGACCGGCTCGGCGGCGACCAGTGCTCCGATTCCGACCATCTCCGTCAAGCAGCAAGGTGGGACTGCTGTGGAGATCAACAAGAACAAGCTGACCGTCTATCAGAAGGGTCAGCCCCTTACGCTCGAATATTCCAACGTTGACGGTGCGGATACCACCGACCGCTCCGGCACAGCCCAGCTGCTGATTCTCGAGGGCGTCAGCTCGACGAGCCAGTCCGACCTGTTGACCGGAGGGTCCTTCGACAACGCGACGGGCACCGTGACGCTGCAGACCGACGCGACGAACACGAAGCTGTACGGGAGCTCTCTCACGATCCAGTCTGACGGCACGTTCGCCACCAACCCGACGTACAACCCGCCATCGTCGGGCCCAGTCGCGTTCGTTCTGGTTCAGCCACAGTTCGGTGAGGGGCTGACCGACCCGGACACGACCGACAACGAGGTCAAGGTTCAGGGCGGTATCGATATCATCGGCACGACGGTCGTTCCCGTACAGGAGGCGCAGGGGAGCGCCACACCGACATCGTCGACGGTGACTGCTGGTGACCCGGTCGAGTTCACGCTCGACTCGGGGCTCACGGGGCCCGAGGATACGACCCACGCAATCGCCGTCTACGACCGTGACGCGGTCAGTGACGCGTTCGTGGATGTCATCCTCGACTCGGGTGTCACACTCGATGACGTGCTCTCGCAGTCGGTCTCAACGTCCGATGTGACGGTCAAAACCAGCATCCGAGCGATCAGCGGGACCACCAACTTCGAGGAACCGATATCGGTCGACGAGACGTTGTACGGGCAGACGCTCGATCTCACGCTCGACGGGATTTCGGAGGGAGAGCAGTCGCTGCTCGGTCCGGAGTACGTCAAGCCGAAGTCGGTGACCACCGTGGTGAACGCGTCGGGGAAGTCGATTTCAGCCTCCCCAGGTTCGACCCCGACCGTCCAGGTTGCCACGGACGAGAACTTCGCAACCGGGACGTACCAGTTCGTCTACCTCGCCCAGCAGGGCGAGGGGTACGGGAGTTTCAGTACGGCCACGGGAACCCTGACCATCGAAGCGCCGGACACCGGTGGCGACGATGGCGATGATGAAGACGAAGACGATGGCGACGGCGACGGCGGCGGTGGCGGCGGTGGGGGAGGCGGTGCTGCCCCCGCTCAACCCAGCTCACCATTCGTCGTGGTCGACACCTCGGTGAGCCCGGACCGGATCGCACCGGGGAACACCACCACGGTGACGGTGACCGTGCGGAACAACCGGAGCAACGCGGCGCTGCTGGAGCAGAAAATCGCCGTCAGGGTCAGGGGCGACCGGCGGGCGACCAGAACGATCTCCCTCGCCGCCGGGGAAACCAGGACCCTCGAGATCCCGCTGACGTTCACCGAGGCGGGCCGCTTCCCGGTGCGTGTCAACGGGCAGTCCGCCGGACTCGTGACGGTCCTCCCGCAGGACGTCGAGGACCGGAGTTCCTCGCGCGTCTTCGACCAGAACAGTCGCAAACCCGGCGTACAGGTTCGGTTCCCGAGAACATCGGTCCGAGAGATCACGTTCCCCGAGGCCGCCGAAGGCCGCGCGAACGTCGACCAGCTCAACCGGGTTCCGCGTGGGACGCCGCAGCCCCCGGGCCTCTCTGTGCGGACGCTGGATATCACCGTGCCCGAACAACTCCGTGACCAGGGCGCCACCATCCAGTTCGAGGTCGAGCGGTCACAGCTCGCCGACCTCGGCGCCGACGCCGAGACCATCCGGATGTACCGCTTCAACGACGGCGAGTGGCAGCCGCTCGACACCACGCTCGTCCGCGAGTCCAGCGGGACGCTGATCTACGAGTCCGAGACGCCGGGCTTCTCGCTGTTCGCCGTGACGGGACAGGAGGCGACGCCTGTCACGCCGACCCCGACACCCGTCACGCCGACGCCCGAGACGCCGACGGCGACCCCGACGCCCGAGACGCCGACGGACACCCCCTCGCCCACAGGGCCGACGGAGACGTCGCCGCCCGGTGACGGTGGCGACAACACGGCAATCCTGCTCGGAGCGCTCATCCTGCTCCTGCTGATCGCCGGTGCGGGTGCCGCGCTCTACCTCGCCCGCGAGGACGAGGACGGGAACACCGGCGGGGCATAGCGACGCCCCCCGACACTCGCCCGCTCGATATCCGACCGACGACGGTGGCTTTTTGTCCGAACTACGCCCATTGCCGACAGACTTCCCGATGTCAGAGCCCTCCGAAACGGTCTCCCCTCCTCCATCCGCCGACACCGACCCGCCGGCCGTCTGTCGCTCGGTGCGCCGCGAGTACCGCCGCGGCGACAGCGGGCCGACGGTCACGGCGCTGGACGATGTCTCGCTCGCCGTCGAAGCCGGTGAACTCGTCGCCGTCGTCGGTGCGAGCGGGAGCGGCAAGTCGACGCTGTTGCACCTTCTCGCCGCGCTCGATACGCCGACCGCCGGCAGTGTCAGCATCGCCGGCACGGACACGGAATCGGTCGGTCGACGCGGCCGGACACGCCTCCGACGCCAGCATATCGGCATCGTGTTCCAGCGGATGCACCTGTTCCCGTCGCTGACCGCCCGCTCGAACGTCGCGCTGCCGCTCGTCGAGGCCGGCATCGGTCGGCGAGCACGCCACCAGCGGGCTGACGAGTTGCTCGAACGCGTGGGGCTGGGCGACCGGCTGGACCACCGGCCCGACGAACTCTCCGGCGGTGAGCGACAGCGTGTCGCCGTGGCCCGGGCGCTGGTGCTGGACCCGGCGCTCGTCATCGCCGACGAGCCGACGGGGGAACTGGACACCGCGACCGGCGAGCGGGTGCTGGAGCTGTTCCGCGAGGCCGCTGGCGACCGCGCGGTCGTGGTCGCTTCCCACGACGACGCCGTGGCCGAGGCCGCCGACCGCGTCATAGAGCTACGCGATGGGCGCCGCGTGGACGGCGCCGACGGTGATCGGGGTCCGACGGATGAGTGAGGGACCGTCCGAACTCGAGGCGGACTCGGGGACGCGCCGCGGGAGACTCCGCGGGCTCGCGGGGCTGGCCGCCGCGCGGCTCGGCCACCGACTCCGCGAGCGGGACGGACAGACACTGCTCAGCGTCGGTGGGGTCGCCGTCGCGGTCGCGCTGCTGCTCGTCATGACGAGCGTGAGCGCCGGCCTCGTCACGGGGACGACGGTCGGCACCGACGAGACGGACTACTGGATCCTCCCCGAGGGCTCCGCGGGCAGTGCCGTGACGGCCGTCGAGGGGCAGCGACTCGGGCAGGTCCATCCGGTGACCGAACGCCTCACCGCCCGACCGGGCGTCACCGACGCGACGCCCGTGCTCACCGGCGTGCTTCGGCTCGGGCCAGCAGACAGCGACGTGGAGCCCCAGTACGTCGTCGTCCTCGGCGTGCTTCCGGGGGCGAGCGAGCAGCGCGTCGCCGGACTCCCGACGAACGCCCTGTCGCCGGGCGACCCGTACTACGCGAACGGGTCGTACAACGGCACGTGGACCGGTGAGGCGGTGGTCTCCGAGAGTGCCGCGAGCACGCTTGGCCCCGAGGGCGGACAGGTCGAACCCGGAACGGGCCTGCGGGTCGCCGGAACGGAGTTCGACGAGGGGTTCACCGTTTCGACGGTCGCGACCACCGATGGCCCGGGAATCGGGCAGTTGCCGGTCGCGGTCGTCCACCTCGCAGAACTCCAGCGGCTCACGGGCGGGACGAGCGGCGACGTGGCCGACCAGATTCTCGTCTCGACGGACGGGTCGGTCGCCGCCGAGGACCTCGATGGCGTGTACCCGAACGCCCAGGTGTTGACTCGCGGCGAGTTGCTCACCTCGCGGGCACAGCAGAGCGGCCTGCCGGTGGCGATGGCCGCCGCGGCACTGGTCGTCGCCGTCGTCGTCGGAACGCTGTTCCTCGTGACGACGGTCGGGTTCTCGGTCCTCGCGGACGCCGAGTACAGGGCGGTACTCGCGGCTATCGGCGTCTCTGGCACCTCACGGGCCACGCTGGTCGCCGGCGAGACGCTGGCGACCGCGGGCGTTGGCGGACTCGTCGGCGTGGGCTGCTGGCTCGTCGCCGCGGCCGTCGTCGCCCTCCTGGGAGTGTTCGGGACCGCGGTGCCGTTCGCGGTCCGGCCGGTGTTCGGACTGTACGGACTGCTGGTCGCGCTCGGTGTCGGCCTCGTGGCGCTCCCACCGCTGGTCGTGGTGAGTCGCCGGACGCGGGCCGTCCGGGAGGTGCTTCGATGAGCCCCGACGGCGATTCCGAGGGGGACGAATCACCAGCCCCGTCGTGGCTTCCCGGGACGCGGGCCCGCGCTGCGGTGGGTATCTCGCTGTCACAGGTCCGGCACTACCGCGTCCGGTCGGTGCTGTCGGTGGTCGGTATCGCGCTGGGGGTGGTGCTGGTCGTCTCGCTTGCGGGGCTGGGCTACGGCCTGACGACGACCGGTGACGAGGCAATCGACTACCTCGACCACGACCTCTGGGCGACGAGTGGCCAGGTGGAGCTGAATCCGGCCGGTATCGGTGGCGTCGCCAACCCAATCCCGCAGGCCCATCGGACGACCGAGGAGTTCGAATCGAACGAACGGGTCCGGGACGCACAGGCATTGGCATTCCAGACGGTGTACGTGAGCGATAGCCCGTCGAACTTCGATACTATCGCCGGTGTCGGGTTGACCGGGAACGGCTCGCGAGTCGTCGGTGGGGGCGGGTTCTCCACCGGCGATGTCCACTACGCCAACGGGAGCTACGACGGGCCGATGACCCACGAGATATTCATCGACGAGCGGACCGCCGAGCGGTACGACGTGGGAGTCAACGACACGCTGTACGTCGGCGGCACCATCTACCAGGCCGAACGCAACGAGTTCCGCATCGTCGGGGTGACGCGCTCGTTCTCGCGGTTCCTCGGCGTCCCGACGGTCGCGATGCATCTGAGCGAGCTGCACGAGGTCTCGGGAACGACCGGGAGCGACCGCGCCAGCATCGTCGGCGTCAGTCTCGCCGAGGGGTACGGGACCGAACGCTCACAGCGAGCACTGGAACGGGAGTACGCTGACTTCGACTTCCGGACCAACGACGAACAGGTGGGCGCCATCATCGGCCGGCAGGCCTCCGTGCTGGCCGGGGCGGGGACGCTCGTCCTGCTCGCGGTCGTCGCCGGTATCGCGCTGGTGCTGAACACGCTCGCGCTCGTCGTCTACCACCAGCGCGAGGCGCTCGCCGCGATGAAGGCCGTCGGGATGCGCGGCCGCACGCTGGGCGTGATGGTCGGGACACAGGGGGTCCTGTTCGGCCTCGTCGGCGGCGCCGTCGGCTGTCTGCTCGTCCCGCCGCTCGTCAGCGTGGTCAACGGCTTCGTGGCCGACCTGACGGGGTTCACGGAGCTCATCAAGACGCCGCTCTGGCTCTATGGCGTGGGGCTGGGGCTGGCGCTCTCGATGGGAACGCTCGGCTCGCTCGTCGCCGGCTGGCGGGCCGCGAGCATCGACCCGCTGGCTGTCCTCTCTCGACAATGATACGATTCGTCGCTCACCGCGCTACCTCGTCGTACGACGGCCCGGGAGCGACGCGAGACGAGCGCGAGCCGACGTGCTACATCGCCGAGTCGATGTACGACATCCGGCAGCAGATGTACGAGTGGCGCTACACGCCGCCCGTCGAGGTGAGCCGATGAGCTACCGTCGCGCACTTCTCACGCGCTGGTCACGCCGAGACCGACTCGCGGTGCTGGTGGTCGCCGTGACCGTCGCGTTCCTCGTCGGGACGACGCTGCTCGTCTTCGCCGCGGGCGCACAGACCGCCACCCTCGCCGCGCAGTTCGACTCGCCCGGGTCGGTGACGGCCCACGAGTCGCCCGCAGCCGCGGCCGCGAGCGACCCGGACGCCGTCGTGCTGCCGCTCGGCCACGCGAACGGCACGACTGTCGTGGGCATCCCCGAGAACGCCTCCGTCGGGGGCGTGGCGCTCCGCGATGCCGTGCCCCCAGAGTGGCAGGTCGTTACACCAGATGAGGTGAGGTCGCCACGCACGGCGCTGGCCGTCCACCCCGATGGCCGGAGTGTGGATACACGAGAGGGAGCGAACGCGACCGGCGTCGACGGGGCAATCGCCGCAGCCGTTCCGAACGAGGGCGTCCCCCTGCTGTCCGCGCTGGCGTTCTTCGTCGCCGGCACCCAGCAGGCACTCGTCGTCGTCGGCGTGGCCGCAGCGTGTGGAGGACTGCTGGTCGGCGTGACGACCTACAGTGTCACGCGCATGAGCGTCCGGGACCGGCGCCCGACCATCCGCGTGGTGCGGGCCACGGGCGGGCGTCCCCGGACGGTCCTCGGCCTGTTCGCGGTACGGGCCGGCCTGCTGACCGCTGTCGGCGTGGCGCTGGGCTACGCGGTCGGCGTCATCGCGACGAATGCGGCCGTGAACGTCGCCGTCGCGGCCGGCCTGCCCACCTCGCTCGCCGTGCAGGTGTCACCACGAGCGGTCCGGGTGCTGGTGCCGCTGTTCGCGGCGCTGATCGGCGTCGGAATCGGCAGTGGCGTCATCGCGTCCTGGAGTGCCGCGCGGGCGTCACCCGGGAGCCTGACCGACCCCATGAGCGGGCGGTCCGCTGCGGATGCCGGCTCGAGTCTCGTGACGCGGCTCCGCGCGGCCGCCCGGCCCCGGATTCTGGGCTGGCGGCCGCTCGTTCCGACCGCGGCGACACTGACGGCGTTCGTCCTGTTCGTCGGACTCGCCGCGGGGCTGGCCGGCGTCGCCGCACCGATCGCGGGCGGCGCGGGACCGCTCGACGGCCTGGTCGACAGCGGAACCGCCGTCGAGACGACGACCATCGTCCAGCCCGGGAGCACCCACCCGGTGAGTAGCAAGTTGCCGGCCGGCTACGCCGACGCGCTCCGGGCACGCGGCGCGAATGCGAGTCCGGAAATCCTCCTGTTCGAGGTCGTCGACGGCCAGCCCGTGCCGGCACGCGGGGCGAACTACACTGCCTTCTCACGGGTGACAGACGCCGACCTCGTCACAGGTCGTGCGCCGCGGAACGCCTCGGAAGCCGTCATCGGCGCCGACGCAGCCGCCACGCTCGACCTCGGTGTCGGCGACCAGCTGCTCCTGGGCGGGAGTACCCAGCCCGCAGTCACGCAGGTCCGGCTGGTCGGGACGTTCGAGGCCGCGGGCCCGTTCGACGACCAGGTCGTGGTCCCGCTGGCGACGGCGCGGTCGCTGACCAGCGTCCGCGAGGGGCAGGCGAACCTCATCCGGGTGACCGACCTCCCGGCTGTGGAGCCGGGCACCGGGAGCGGCATCGGTGTCACCGGGCTCTCGACACCCAGTCGGGTGCCTGCCGAGGGACAGCTCCGGGTCGACGTGACCGTTCGAAACGACGCGCCCGCAGAGGGAACCGAGCAGGTCGCCGTCACGTATCGTGGCACGACACGGACCATCGAGGTGACGCTAGCGCCGTTACGCTCGACGACGCGGACCGTGACCTTCTCCGCGGGCGCGGCCGGAACCGCTACCGTGCAGGCAGGTGGCGCCAGACGGGATGTGACGGTCGTGCCCCGCGATGCACTCGCACTCGAGGGCGTCCCCGGGCGGGCACCACCTCGGTCGGAACCACTGGTCCGGGTGGTCAACGCCTCTGGCGCGCCGACGCGAGCGACGCTGACGGTCACGAACGGGTCGTGGAACCGGTCGGTTTCGACGGGGGGCAACGGTCGTACGCGTCTCCCGCTGCCTGCCACGTCCGGCACGTACACTGTGCGGGCGACTGCAGAGGGAGCGTCGACCACGGAGACGACCCTCGTCGTCTCCCGGAACGCGACCCGAGATGTGAGTACCCGGCTGACAGTCCGCCCCGACGCGCCAAGCACGCTCGTCCGGCCGACGGCGACACTGCGGCTGTCGAACCCGTGGAACCGGACGCTGACGCGCCGGGTACAGTTGACCGGCCCCGGTGTCACCCTCGACCGGGAGCTGCAGCTGACACCCGGACAACGGACGGCGCTCGACGGCCGCCTGAGCAGACAGCCTCCGGGTGAGTACACCGTCACCGCGAGCGTCGGCAGCGGTGTGGATGCGACCGCACTGAACACGACCTACCGGGTGACCGGCGACGACCGCATCGTCGCGGCGCTGGCCACCAGCGGCCGGACGGGGACGAGCGGTATCGGACAGGCCATCGAGGTCGCGTTCGGGAACCTCGGGCTGCTCGTCGGGACGCTGGTCGTCCTGGCGTCGCTGATGACCGTCGGCGGGACCACCGCCGCGTTCGCGGCCGCTGTCGCTGCCCGCCGGCGAACGCTCGGTGTCTTCCGGGCGACGGGGGCGACACCCGCTCGTGTCGCGCGGCTGGTGCTGGCCGACGCGCTCCGGATCGGTGTCGTAGCCGCTCTGCTGGCGGTCGCGCTGGCATCGGTCGCGCTTGCCGGACTCGGTGTCGCGGACCTCCTCGTCGTCTTCGGCGTCCGCATCGGGTTCCCGACGCCGCCCGTGCTGGTTGTCTGTGCCATGGGTGCGGTACTGCTGACTCTGATCGCTGCCGGCCTCGCGTTGGCCGGTGCGCTCCGGGCGCCGCCGGCTTCCCTGCTCGCCGATGCTGGGCCGGAGCCCCCCAGCGTGGACGACCGGACTCCTGGCCAGGTATCCCACCCAGCCGGTGAGAACGCCGGCGTCGAGGCCATCGGAGGTGACGACGATGACTGACCGCCGCCGTGGACTGGCGCTCGTCGCACTGGCGACGCTCGCCGTGGGAATCGCGACGCGGGCGTGGCCGCTGTACTGGAGTCCGTATCCGGCGACGCTGGACGCGTTCCGGTACGCCCGACTCGCGGAGGCGACGATCGAAGGCACGCTTCCGGTCGCCGTAATCCAGGCCGACGAACTCGTCTTCACGATGGTCCACGGGGTCCTCGCGGCTGTGACGGGCGTCTCGACGCTGCATATCGCCCAGCCGATGGTCGCCGTCACGGGCGGGGCGTCGTGCCTGACGGCCGTCGCGCTGGTGGCTCGCATCAGCCGAGAACGCGACTGGTCGACGCGACGGCTGCGCATCGCCGCCACGACGGCGGGCCTCGGTATCGCCGTCGAGGGACTCTACCTCCGGCGCTCCGGCGTCCCCGACGAGGAGGCGTTCGGGCTGCTCGTGGTGCCACTGCTGGCGCTGGTGGCGTGGCAGGCACTCCGAACTCGACGCCCGGCCTGGTGGATACCGACCGTTCTGCTCGCGCTCACGATGCCGCCGCTGCATAACATGAGCGGGCTGGTCGCGGGGATGACGCTGACCGGCATCGCGACGGTCGCGCTCGTCCGGGGGCGTGACCGCTGGGACGTGCTCGCCGCGCTTGCGGTTGGGGGTGGCTACTGGACGGTCTACTTCGGGTACGCGCTCGCGGCACCCGCAGTCGGGTTGCAACTCACGTACAGCGGGTTACTGGGCGGGACGCTCGGCCTGTTCGTCGCGTGGGTCGTCGCGGTCGGTATCATCGCCGTGTGGGCCCGCTCGGCATCGACGATGGCACTCCGCGTCGCGTGGCTGCTCCCCGTCGGCGGCTGGTTCGTCCTCGTCGGCGTGAACGCAGTCGTCACCATCTACCCGGGAACCGTGCCCTCGCCGAGACTCGTGGTGCTACTCATCGGGGCGTACGTCGTCCCCGTCGCGCTGGTCGGCGTCGGGATTCGCGAGGGTCGGCAGGGAGCCGGCGTCACCGCGTTCGCGGCGCTGCTCGCTCCCGTCGGGCTGGTCTACTACGGACTGACCGGGACGCTCACACCCCAGTTCTTCGGGTACGTGATTCGCGTGCAGTCGTTCGCCCACCTCCCGGCGTTCGTGTTCGTCGGCGCAGCGCTCGGGTCGCTGGTGGTCGGACATCGGGCGGGAACCCGTTCGGTGGTCAGGTCGGCCGGCGGCACTGCAGCCGACGGTGGCGTCTCGGCGTATCTCGGGTCGGATAACGAAACCAGCAGGCTCGCCACGGTCGGCCGTGTCGCGCTCGTCGTCGTGGTCGTGGGTGCACTGGCCGCCACGGTCCCCATCGGCTACATGGACCTCGATACCGGTGCCGTCCCGAGCACGACGACACCCGGTGAGTTCCAGGGCGTGACGTTCGCCGAGCGCCACGTCGAGGGACCCTACGCGACCGACCACGCGCTATCGCGTGTCGGGCTCCTCTACTACACCGACACGGCTGCGACCGTGGAGGTTGCGCCCATCCGGTCGTGGCTCCAGGGCGGCCCACCGCCCACCTGTCCGGTCCTGGTGGCAAAGGACTGGGTCACCGCCGGAGCGCACCTGTATCCGACGGCACCCGAAACGCTGTCGCCCGAGCGCTACGAGCAGTTCCTCGAGCGCCGGGACGTGGTCTACCACTCCGGCGGCCTCGACTCTCACACGTTGGTGGTACCGAGGAACAGTAGTAGCGAGGATTGCTGAGCGCAAGCTCTCGCACTGACTACTGTGGGGCACTCGAATCGAGTCGACACCGTTAGGCACCCGTCGGCAGAAGCGGGGAGTGATGGCAACGGAGGGGCGGGAGTCGACGGATGCGAGCAGTCCCGACGAGCCCGTGCTGGCCGCGGATGGTGTCTCGGTCGACCGGGGTGGAACCCGCGTCCTGACAGATGTCTCACTCGCGGTCCCGCCCGAGGCCCGAATGCTCATCCGCGGGCCGAGCGGCGCCGGGAAGACGACGCTGTTCCGCGTGCTCGGGCTGCTCGAACCGCCGACCGAGGGCCGGATTCTCGTCCGCGGGACCGACGCCGCCTCGCTCCCGGAGCGCAAACGGGCGGCGCTGCGCCGCGACCACGTCGGCATCGTCTTCCAGGACTTCCAGCTCATCCCGGACCTGACGGCCCGGGAGAACGCCGCGCTACCGCAGGAACACGGCGGGAGCCACGACGGCGAGTGGCTGGACACGCTGTTCGAACGGCTCGACATCGTCGACCTCACCGACCAGTACCCGGCGTCGCTGTCGGGTGGCGAGAAACAGCGCGTCGCCATCGCCCGGGCGCTGGCCAACCGGCCCGCAGTCGTGCTGGCCGACGAGCCGACCGGGCAACTCGACCCCGACACCGAGGGGCGGGTGCTGGACCTGCTCGACGAGGCCACCGCAGAGACGGCGCTCGTGGTCGTGAGTCACGACCGGGCACTGGGCGAGCGGTTCGAGCGGACCGTGACGCTGCGGGACGGGCAGATTGTCGGCCGCTAGTGTCGATTACAGAGATTTGAGGAGAACGCCCACGACTGAAGTCGTGGGAGGATGTCAACGAATGGCGTGTTCCGGGATGGAGGGGCGGTCGTTTTCCCACCGTAGTTCGTCGAGTACACTAACTAGCCCATCAATTCGCTGTTCAAACACGTTCAGAGGGTGTGAATCGAGGAACCCGGCCTCCTCTCGCTGTACCGTCTCTCCTCGATGATCAATCTGGAGGTGGCATTCTCCGAGACTCATGTGTGTTTCATCCTGATGCCATCCGATCATGAGGTCACGCTCGGGCTCGACCCACTGGACCTTGTAGAAATCATACGCGTAGTCCTGTGGGAAGTCGAACGAAATCTGAAGTTCGGCTTCATCGACAGGATACGACCTCGTCAGGAATATCGGTGCTGCAATCGTCGCTCGAACACCGGTCTTATGGAAGTTGCAAGGCTAAAACCCCGCCCTTCAGGGCGGGGATACAGCCGACAACTCTTCCACTAACTACGTTCGATGGAAGTACTGGATATTCCACGCCCAGTCGTTACTTTTAATATACAATCTTCCATAACAGGTTATGAACACAGTCCGATGCTGGCGACCACTCGCACCTATCGAGCGAAAATCGTCAATCACTCTCAGGTGAGCGACGACCTCGACCAGTGCGGGTTCTCCGCGTCGAAACTGTGGAACGTCGCCCGATACTACACGCAGGGTCGGTGGGACGAAGACGGGGAAATCCCCGACGACGGCGAACTCAAATCCGAACTCAAGGAACACGAACGATACAGTGACCTCCATTCTCAGTCAAGTCAGCGAGTTCTCGAAGAGCTTGCTGAGTCGTTCAATAGTTGGTACAAAGCACGCCAACGCGGAGACGAAGACGCCAACCCACCCGGCTACCGCAAACACGGCGACGAACACCCACGCTCCACCGTGACGTGGAAGCAGAAGGGTATCAAGCACGATTCAAAGCACAACAAACTCCGTCTGAGCAAAGGCTTCAACCTGAAGAACCACCGCTCTGACTTCATCCTCTGTGAGTACGAGACGCGACCAGACGTGACCGTGGAGAACATCCAACAGGTCAGAGCCGTCTGGAACGGCGACCGCTGGGAACTCCACCTCATCTGCAAGGTTGAGATTCCCGTCGAGAACGCACCCGGCGACAACACGGCTGGAATCGACCTCGGTATCAACAACTACCTCGCCATCGCCTACGACGATGGAGAGGCCGAGTTGTATCCGGGGAACGTGCTGAAGCAGGACAAGCACTACTTCACCCGTGACGAATACGACACAGAGGGCGAGAACGGCCCGTCACGCCGTGCGCTCCGTGCCCGTCAGAAACTCTCGCGTCGGAAAGACCACTTCCTACACGCGCTCGCCAAGCACATCGTCGAGCAGTGCATCGACCACGAGGTCGGTCGTATCCCCATCGGTGATTTGAGCGAGATTCGTGAAGACGAGAACGGGGACTCACGTAACTGGGGCAAGCGTGGAAACAAGAAACTCCACGGATGGGAGTTCGACCGGTTCACTACGTTGCTCGAATACAAGGCCGAAGAACACGGCATCCTCGTAGACCGAACGAGTGAGCGAGACACGTCAAAGACGTGTTCGTGCTGTGGGCGGAAGCGTGACGCGAATCGTGTGGAGCGTGGCTTGTACGTCTGTGAGTCGTGTGGTGCGACGATGAACGCGGACGTGAATGGTGCGGTGAATATTCGGAGAAAGATAACTCAGAGTCCTCCGACGGAGGATATGAGTAACGGTCGTTTGGCACGGCCAGTAGCCTACCTGTTCAACCAAACCTCCGGGTCGTTCCGCCCGAGGGAACAGGTGGGTTGCGAACCTTAATATCCCAACGCTCGGGAATCCTCGCCCTTCAGGGCGGGGAGGATGTCAACGAGGTTCGCGCGATTCGCGAGAAATATCATCGAACAGTCTACTGGGAGAGTGGCATCGAGGAGTTCGGTGAACCGTCCTGTCCGGGGTAGAGCGACCGGGCATCGTCGTAGAGTTCGAGTGCGTGCTTGAGCAGGCGTTTATTGTCCTCATAGGTTTCCCACTGTCGAAGCACACGATTCCGTTCCTGGATGGCCTCGCTGGTGAGGTCGTCATCGGTGAGCGTCGATTCCAGATCGTCCCGTGATTCGATGTCGAATTCGGTCTTCCATTCGTCGATCTCCGCTTGAATCGTGGCGATCTCCTCACGGAGCTCCTCGCGACTGTGGTCATTGATCAGCTCGGTTACTTCGTTGAAATATCGGAGCTGGTAGTTCGGAGCGTACTTCGTGTTCCCGTCGTCGCCCTCGATATCGTGAATCTGCCCGAATTCGACGAGCATCTCCAGTTCGTCTTTCGCGGTCTGCCACGAGGAGATCTGTGCCTGTTCACGGACCCACTCGACGGAGCGAGGCCGGGTGAGTGTCGTCGCGATCTCCCTGACACGCTCGCGAGATGATAGCCCATCAGTCCACGATTCGAGGCCAGGGTCGGTCATACCTGTCACTCGTCGCCGTAATCTATTATGTCTTTTGAGGGGTCTCATATATGCGAGATAACTTCGTGAGAAATCGGCGGCAATTTCGGGAGACTCGACGATGACACCATAGAAACCTACTGAGTGCCCCGCTCGTCATACCCCTGAGGGACCGCTCACTCCACGTCCGACTCGGGCGACCGCCCCTCGGACGTGAGGAGTCCGACCAGCTCCCGGAGCCCGGGCAGCCCGTGTCGGTACCAGAGCCCGAGCCCGACCACCGTGAGACCGAGGCCGAACAGGAACAGCGGCGACCCCTCGATGTCCCGGAGATGGGTGAGGATACCGACCGTCTCGGTCGATGGTGATGGTGCTAGCGGCCACGCCAGGAACACGAGGTCGCCGAAGCTCAGTGACACCAGCGAGCCGAACGCGTCACCGAAGAAGTGCGACGCGTAGCCGATGGCGAGTGCCGTCCCCGAGGTTTCGGCTCCCCGGAGTCGGAGCACCGCGACGACGGCGAGCATGATGACCGTCCCCGTCAGCAGCGAGTGTGCCAGCGACCGGCCGTACGGCAGGACGCCGACGTACCACGCCAGCGTCTTGTCGATGAGGTCCGGGAGCTGGGTGCCGAATCCCAGTGCAACGACGGGAAGTCCGACCGGTCGCTCGCTGAATCGGCCACGCAGGTACAGCGTGTAGGCGAGGTAGCCGAGCGCGGCGTGGGCCCAGGGCCACATTCAGCCGGACGTATCGCGGGGACGTGGATAGGTCGTTCGGGACGCGTCCACGACCTCAGCCCGAGGACGGGCCGGTCGTCGCGTTCGTCGCGTTCGTCGCGGTGGCGTTCCCCTGCCGGACGCGGACGGTCTCGTCGTCGTATATCTCCAGCGTCCCGACGACGGTTCCGTTCGGCGCGACCCGCTCGACGACCAGGGTCGGCGTCCGGTCACCCGGCTGGCCGTCACCGCCCCCGCCGTCGACGCGCTCGCCCCGGAGGAAGGCGGTCACCTCCGCGGTCGTCGTGACCTCGTGGACATCGCTGGAGCGGGCATTGACGAACGCCGTGTACGCGATGCCACTGCTGTCCTCGGGGACGATCCGAACCTGCCAGTAGAGCTGGCTATCGACCACGACGGGGATTGGCTCGGAGGGAGTGAACCGGTTCCAGTCGGTCGTCCGGGCGGCCTGCCGGACGTAGTCGGTCGCCTTGCGGGCGCCGAACAGCGACGCCGTCGGTGAGTACCGCTCGTACTCGCCGGTCCGCGCGTCGATTGTCCAGACCTCCTTCAGCCCCTGGGCCTGACCGTACGGCTCGACCGCGACGACGTACTCCGGGCCGGCCCCCGTGAACACGAGGAACGGCTGGCTGTTGCCCTCGCCCGGAACGGGCGCGACCTCGATCTCGTCCTCGTGGCTCGTGAACGTGTTGACGATGCCGTTGCGGTACTTCGTCGCCGCGACCTTCCGGCGGGTCAGGTCGAACGGGTAGAGCTTCTGGCCCGACAGCGCGGGATGGTCACGGGCCTCCGCTGGCGAGAGGTCCTCGACGGTGCCGTCGCGGTCGAGCAGGACCACCCCGCCCCATTCGGGCGTCGTGTACGGCAGCGGGAGCCAGTGGAACTTCGGTTTCGTGTACGGGACGGCGATGTACTGCTCGCCCTCGTGGACCACCATGTACGGGTCCTGGTACTGGACGAGGTAGTCGGCCCGCTTCAGCGTCTCGAACCTGTAGTTGTTGTAGAAGGCTGGGCCGATTCCCTTCTGCAGGTCGCCGACGACGGTGTCGACCTCCGCGTTCTGCTCGGTCATGTCGACGAGCACCGTCCCGTGCTGGCGCTTGGTGAGATGGTTGAACGTCCCGTCCGGCGCGAGCGCGTACGACCAGTACGGCGTCCCGTTACGGACGGTGATGTCGCCGCCGGCGATGCGGTACTGTGGGAAGTTCAGGGTGTTCGAGGCGTACCGCGTCGCCACGCTCTGCGGGACGACCCGCGGCTTCGCCGGGTCGGTCTCGCTGAGGTTGCCGGCCGTGTCCGAGCGGGTCATCGTCGTCTTCCCGAGTTCCTCGCCGGCCAGCAGGCCGGCACCGCCGATGCCGACGAAGAGCATGAAGCCAGCCAGGACCAGTGCGACCTGGGCAGCGCCGGGTGTGCCGAGGCGCGGGCGGAGGAAGGCCAGGACCACCAACCCGAGCACCACGACCGGCAGGGCGATCGGCGTCGTGTAGAGGCCGTAGACGACCCCGTGGAGCCACGGCCGGAAGTACCACCCCAGGACGGCGAGGACGACACCCGTCACGACCAGCAGGACCGCCAGTCGGCGGGGGTTGCGGTCACGCATCCGGTTGAGCCAGTTCCAGACGGCGAGCAGGAGGGCATCCTGAGAGGGCATCGTACCGGCCCATCTCGACGACAGGGTATCACTGTGGCGGAGGCTCCCACGGTCTCGTCTGAATCCCCGGCAGCGAGGCCGGAAGGGGGGCCGACGATGCTGGCCCAGACCCGAGCGTAGCCCGAGGGCGACGGTGACGGGACGCGCCACGAGCAGACCGGTGGTCGATGCTGCGAGGGATGGGGGCAGCGGGCGTTCGCACTCGGCCATCGAAGCCCGACACCTTCTAACGCCCTCCCCCGAACACACCCACAATGGCGACCCGACGGCGACAGCGGTTCGTCCACGCGCAACTGGCGTGGATGCTGGCGACGGTGCTGGGCCTGTCGCTGCTCGGGTCGCTCTCGTACGAACTGTTCTTCGTCGTCTCGCTCATCGGCTTCCTCGTCGTGGTCGAGTTGACGGCCCCGTTCAACGTGACGCCGCGGTGGCGCTCGCGGCTGAAGTGGCTCATCGGACTCGGGCTCGTCGTCTTCGGCTACATCGTGGTGCGGCGCATCCTCGCCATCCTGCCGCCGGGGGTGTTCGGCTGAGTGGCGCGTGAACTGCTGGGCATCGAGTGGGACGTTCCCCGCGTGTTGCTGGTGGCGCTCGTCGCAGCGACGCTGCTGGGTGTCCTCGTCGCGGCGAGTACCTCCTCGGCCGCGTTCGGGCTCTACAATCCGGGCTGGGAGGGGACCTCGGAACTCCGGACGGTGGCCGACGAGGCCGGGACGGAGACGACGGTCGCCCGGAACGTGAGCGAATATCGCGGTGCCGGCGACGGGACCGTCGCGGTCGTCCTCGCGCCCGATCGCTCCTACTCGGAGCGCGACCTCGCGGCTATCCGTGGTTTCCTCGCCCGCGGCGGCACGCTCGTCGTCGCCGAGGACGTGGGGGCCGGTGGCAACGAACTCCTGGGCGGCGTCGGCGCGACGGCACGAGTCAACGGCACGCTCCTCCGGGACGAACGCCACAACTACCGCTCGCCAGCGATGCCCGTCGCACGGAACGTCACGGACAACGAGACGCTGACGCGCGGTGTCGAGCGCCTGACGCTCAACTACGGCAGCGTCGTCGAGCCGGGCGATGCGAACGCGACCGTCCTCGTCCGCTCGTCCGGATTCGCGTATCTGGACACGAACGGTAACGAGGCACTCGACGATACCGAGCGGCTGGCCTCGCGACCGGTCGCGACGGTCGAGCGCGTGGGCCAGGGACGGGTCGTGGTCGTCTCGGACCCCAGCGTGTTCATCAACACGATGCTGGAGCGCTCGGGCAACCGCCGGTTCGCTCGCAACCTCGTGGCCAGCGAGGACCGGCTGCTGCTGGATTTCTCGCACACCGCCGACCTGCCGCCGCTGTCGCTCGCGCTCGTGACCGTCCGGAACGCGCCGCTGCTGCAGACGGCCGTCGGCTTCCTCGCGGTCGGCCTCGTCGGTGCGTGGGGTGCCGGCTTGTTCGGACGACTGGGTAGCGCCGTGGGGCGACTTCGCCGCAAGCGCCCGTCCGACGCCCCGCCCGTGACGGAGGCCGCCCTCGTGGCGTACCTCCGCGAGCAACACCCAGAGTGGGACGAGTCGCGAATCCGGCGGATTGCACAAGGGATTTCAACGGAACGCGGCGAAGGTGGCGCAGATGACTGACCCCGCGTCGGTGGCCGCGGCCGTCCGCGAGGAAGTGAGCACGGTGCTCATCGGCAACGAGGACACCGTCGACCGCCTGACCATCGCGCTGCTGACGCGGGGCCACGTCCTGCTGGAGGGCGTCCCTGGGGTGGCGAAGACGACGATGGCGAACCTGATGGCCCGGGCGACCGGGCTGGAGTACAACCGCATCCAGATGACGCCCGACGTGCTGCCCGCCGACGTGACGGGGACGAACGTCTACCGCGAGAACACCGGCGAGTTCGTGGTCCAGAAGGGCCCCGTCTTCGCGAACGTGGTGGTGGCCGACGAGATCAACCGCGCCACGCCGAAGACCCAGTCCGCGCTGCTCGAGGCGATGCAGGAGCGAACCGTCACCATCGAAGGGGAGACGCACTCGCTCCCGGACCCGTTCTTCGTCGTCGCGACGCAGAACCCCATCGAGTTCGAGGGGACGTTCTCGCTGCCCGAGGCCCAGCGCGACCGCTTCCAGTTCAAGCTGACCGTCGACCTGCCCGACCGCGAGACGGAGTCGGCCATCCTCGACCGGTTCGACAGCGAGCCGGGGCTCGGCCCGGACGCTGTCGAGCAGGTCGTCGACCCCGAGGGCCTCCAGGAAGCCCGCGAGACCGTGACCGATATCCACGTCGAGCAGCCGGTCAAGGAGTACATCCTCGACCTCGTCGCGGCGACCCGTGAGAGTCCGGACACGGCTCACGGTGCCTCGCCACGGGCAACGCTGGCCTTCCTCAACGCCGGGAAGGCACAGGCCGCCATCGAGGGGCGCGAGTACGTCATCCCAGACGACGTGAAGGCACTGGCAGAGCCCATCCTCGCGCATCGGCTGGTGTTGAGTACGGACGCGGAACTGAGCGACATGACGGCACGCGAGGTGGTGCAGGACGTGGTCGCGTCGGTGGCACCGCCGAGTGCCGAGGGGATGCTGGAGGAGACGGAGGGCGGCGAGGAGGAGGCGGTCAGCGACGGCGGTTCAGGTGTCGAGAGGTAAGCGACGCCGCGCACAACGAGCTTCGACTTTTCCGGGCTGTCTTCCCCTACGTCACCACCAGTTTACCGCAGTACGAGCAGGTCGTTATCAGGATAATCATTATCACGATAATGGCCGCCGGGACTGGCGATAATCGGCGGATACGGGGAAGATTATCCCTCACTGGACGCTGACTACGGCCACCCTCACTGGTCTGTGGGCGGAGTGTCCGTCTCGAACGCCTCCTCCTCCCGAGCGGGCCGCACAGTCACGGCCACGTCCGCCCGACCATCCGCTTCCGTAACCTCGGTCTCCGTGGGAACCTCGAACCCGCGGGCGAAGCCGGCCGCGAGGAACGATGCGACCGGGTGGTCGAAGCGCCCCACGTCGCCGTACGCGGACCCGGAGATACCGACGGTGACGCGCTCGTGGCTCGCGTCCACGTCGGTCCCGTCGACGAGTTCGAACTGCTCGACGAGGCCGTCGGCGAGTTGCTCGGCCAGCGCGCTCGGGGCGTCCGCCAGCGGGCCCGTCAGCGACCGCTCGAACTCGTCGAACAGCGCGTCACCCGTCGGGACGAGCGCGAGGCCGCGCGTGGTATCCGTGATGACGAAGCCGGGCTCGAGGTCGGCTCCGGCCGGGAGTTCGGGGTCACCGCCGCCACCGTCGGCCTGCGAGGCGAACAGCCGCACGTCGTCGCTCGCCCCGCGTGGGACGTATATCGGGCCCCCGAGCCCGAGGTCGTCGCGCAGTGCGGTCCCGTTGGTCGCGAGGGTGCCGTAGACGGCTTCCCCGACGCTGACCGAGATGAACCGCTCCGGCGTGAGATAGTAGGTCAGGAGTGCGCCGAAGATGCCCGTCGCGCCGAGGGCGAACAGGACCGTGCGGGCGCCCGGGAAGAGGACGCCCGCCCCGGCCGCGACGACGCCGACGAGCGCGAGTCCGAGCGCCGTCCGGCGATAGCTCTGCTGTCGGGCACGGGCGTACTCGCGGCGAAGTCGTCGGTTCTCCTCCTGCAGCAGGTCGAGTTGCGCGGCGAGCGTGGCGCGGTCGGGCTGGTCGTCCTGTGCCGCTGGGGTCTGGTCGGAGGCACCGCTGTCGTCATCGGCCTCCCCGCGCTCGTTTTCGTCCAGCGCACCCGACATGCCGTGTTCGTCTCCCGTCTCCGCCTCCTGACTCATGGCTCCTCCGGAATCGGCGCCCTGCCGAACGTGGGGGAGAGCGACGAGAGACGACTCTCTGAACCGGGAACCGGTTCATGAACCGCCACACGATTCGGTCCGGCGGAGCACTAGTCGAGGGAAACCGTTTTACTCACTCCCACTAGATGTGGGAACATGGTGAAAGTGGATTCGAAGGGCCGAATCGTCCTCCCGCAGGAGGTCCGGGAGCGTCTCGGGATCACACCCGGGACGGAGGTCGACATCCACGAAGAAGAGGGAAAAGCGGTCGTCGAACCGGAAGACGACCCCGAACGGGTGATCGAACGCATGGACCAGCTCGTCGAGGAGACGTCTCCGAAACAGAGCGAGACAACGTCGCTCGAGGAAGGAGCTGACCCGATCGCCCGCAAGCACCGTGAGGCTGTTCGTCGGGGGGCGGAGAAGGCCGACGATGAGTGACGCCGGGGGGCCGTATCTGTTCGATGTCGGTGTAATCGCACTCGCGCACACGGAAGCACCCGTCCGGGAGGCGGCGCTCTCGTACGTCCGGGACGCCATCACCGGAGATATCGAGGCTGTCGTTCCGTACCCTGCACTCATCGGGGCACATACCGTCCTGACGACGTACTACGGACGCTCGAACGCCGATGCATCCCGGCTGTTACAGAACTTCATGGACGCGAAGCGGGTTCACTGGTACGACGGGATGCCCGACGGCGTCGTTCGGGGTGGGTTCTCTCGAGCGGGGGACGCAAACGTCGATGGGTGGGATGGGTACTACGCTCAGGTCGCGATTAGCGAGGGGGTGAATACCGTACTGACGATCGACGATGACTTCGAGCGATTCGATGCGTTCGACACCGAGGTCATCCTCACGGCAGAGGAGTTCGCTACACTGAACGATTTCCTTGTAGATTGAGTCATCGTCAATTATCACGCGCCGCCAGCGGCCGAGGAGAGATGACGCCTGATTTGCCCATTACATCTATTACATCCGATTACAAAAGGAGCGTATGCCCATCGACATCGAACGCTTTGAGCAAGGGCCTCCCGAGGAACTTCGCGCAGAGGGACGGACGAACGCCGAGACGATTCTCACGTTCCTAGCCTCGTCCCCCGAGCAGGCGTTCACCCCGAAGGAGATTCACGAGGCCACTGCTGTCGCGAGAGGGAGCGTTGGTGTCGTACTCTCCCGTCTGGAGGACCGCGGACTCGTTCGGCACCGTGGGGACTACTGGGCAATCTCCCCCGATGCGGATGTCGAGAAGACGATCAGCGGAATGGCGACCGCGCGAGCAGTAACCGAACGACTCGGAGCCGAGGACCCGGACGAGTGGGGGCCGGGTGTCGAGGCGGATACTGAGGACGAGCCCTCCGAATGACCGACCGCCGAGGAGAGGTGTGGTGGGGTCCGGCACCGAACAAGTCCAGTCCCGCGTATCGACCGTGGTTGGTTCTCAGCGGTCGAAATCATCCGTTTGCGGATGTCGAATGTATCGTCGTCGCGATGACGACGCAGCGCCATTCCCAGGGGATCGATGTGCCGGAATCGGGATGGGTCCGGGGAGGCTCGGAGAAGGACGCGTACATCTCCCCCTGGTACGTGGCAACCCTCAAACTCAGCGACCTCGACAATCAACAGGGAGAACTGCAGTCGTCGCTCGTCGATACCGCGATAGAGGAACTGCGGTCGTACGTGCCGCTTCACGATAGTTGAATCAGCCTTCTGCCTCTGCCTCTGAACCTGTCCTGACCAGCCCCAACTGAACCCGTTCGTATCGATGCAGCCCGTAGCCCACCAGCAGGCCGACGACGGCCAGCGTCACCGCAACGAGCCACAGGCTGTCGGTTCCTTGCTGGGCCAACCACACGACGGCAAACATCACGAGCGCCAGTACCCAGCAGGCGACCGTCGTCCGGAGGGCACTCCCTGTGCCGGCGAACGAGAACGCGAGGATGAGAAGCGAGGCACCAACCAGTGCACCGAACACCGGGAGCGAAGGCGCACCCGGCAGGATGCCGACGGCCACCAGGTAGAGCACCACCGCGAACACGGGCCCGAACAGCGGGACCCGACTCGTTCGACGGCCGGTCGCACCTTCCGCGCTCATCGGCCATCACCCGGGCCCGGGGCTGTGGGACCACCATCGGAGCCGTCTCGTGGGGGTCCCATCTTCGCCGTCGGCTCGCCGCCCGACGTTCCGGCTGACTCGCCGGGCGCCTGCCGGCGCCGCTGTTGCTGAGCCAGGAGCGCGCCGATGCGGTCGCCCGGCGCGACCTCGAAGGCCTCGACGCGGTCGAGGGCGGCGAGGCTCCGACGGAACTCCTCGAAGTCGAGATAGCGGTCGTAGGCGGCCTCGAGGTCACTCATCGCGTCCGGTTCGTACAGCACGCGCGGCGCGACGAAGACGACGACGTGGTCGTCACCCCGACGGGCGACCTTGACGGCCTCCCGGAGCTCCGCGCGGTCGCGGTCGTCGGTGAGGATGACCGTCCAGGTCGAGCCACGGAGTCGGGTCAGACGGCTCCGGGTCGCCGCGAACAGCGGGTTCGCATCCACCCGCTCGACGTACGGGTCGGCCGTCTCCAGGAAGGGCCGGAGCGTCGACGCGAACGGCGTCTCCTCGTCGGCGAGCCGGACGGCGTCTCGTCGGGCGGTGGCCGGCGTGCGGGCCTCCTTCCGCGGCCTGTCGGCCCGGCCGTGGCCGCTCGGCGCCTCGGTCGGTTCGAGGTCGGTCAGGGCCTCGCGGATGGTCGTGTAGGTGTCGATATCGGCGTTCGGTGGCTCCGAGACGGTGATGCCCTCGTCGCCGACGGCGTAGCAGCCCAGCGGGTCGTCCAGTTCGCGGGCGCTCTCGAGATAGGCGATGGCCACCTCGCGGAGGTAGTCGAGGACGCGCTGTCCGTCGCGGCCGAGGCCGGTCGCGGCCCGCTGGTCGATGAGAAGGACCGTCGTCCGGTCGGTCTCGGCCTCGAACTCGCGGACGTGGGGCTCGTTCAGCCGGGCGGTCGCCTTCCAGTCGATGCGTTTGGCCTCGTCGCCGGCGATGTACTTGCGGACCTCCGCGGGTTCGAGGCCGGAGCCGATGCGGCCAGCGTCGTGTTCGCCGTAGGCGGCCGCGGCGGAGTCGCCACCGGCACCGACGTGGACGTTCCGGGGGGCGCGGGGCTCGACGGTGAGGCGAGGCGTGGGACCGCGTTCGATGGTCTCGTGGAAGAGGCCACGACCGTCCGCGAGGTGGAGCGTGGGCTGGGGGACGGCGTGGGCCCCGGCGACCGGGACGGTGACGCCGAAGGTCGTGCTGGCGTCCGTCTGTCCGCGGCCGAGTTCGAGCGTCGTGTCGGCGTCGTCGACCGCGCGACCCGCGACGGGACGGCGCCCGCGGGCGTTGACATCGAGCGGGCTGCCGTCGGGAACCGAGAGCGAGAGGGTGATGGTCGTCGGGTCGTCCGTCGCGACGCGTTCCGGGGCGAGCGACTGCTCGACGGTCAGGCGTTCGTCGAGTGTCGCGGCACGGTGTGTGAAGAGATACTGGTGTGCGAGGAGCCACGCGCCGACGGTCGCGCCGGCGAACAGGAGGAGCGGCCGCTCGAAGGCCACCGCGAGTGCGGCCAGCACGAGTGCGGTCGCGGCGACCGCCCAGGCACGGCGCGTGGCGTGCATACCGTCGTGGTAAGGGGTGGAGGAGTTGAAAGCTTCCCTCTCCGGGTCTCGCGAGGGGTCCAGTCCGAGGCGGAGCCTCTTTGATGCCCTGGGGCCACGGTCGGGACGAACGTGCGCCGTCGTGTCGTCCTCGTGCTGGTGCTCGCGCTCGCGCTTGCGAGTATCGTCCCACCCGTCAGCGCCGCTGGAGCGAGCACTCCGGAACGTTCCGGTGCCGGCGAGTTCGCTGCCCTCGACTCGCATGTCGGGGCGCTCCAGGCCGAGAACAACACGACGGCGGTTCGGCATCGCGACCCGGAAGAGACCGACCAGAACGGGGACCTCGCCGCGGTCCGCGGGCAGCTCGCCGGCCGGATGGGTGAGATCACGGTCGACTGCTCGGAAGGCATCCGCATCGGGAACTACGACGCGTGCGAGGAGTTGAACGGGAGCTACAGCGACGCGCTGTCGAAGTACGTCGACGTGACCGGGCGGGATGCCGGAGGTACCGAGAACGATTCCGAGTCGGCCGAGTCGTACCGCGACCTCCAGGAAGAGCAACAGGAGTTCGCGAACGAGACACAGCAGTTCCGGCAGACCTACCGTGAGTATCGCGAGGCCCGACGGAACGGCAACACGACTCGGGCACGGCGGCTGGCGCGGGAGCTGCTCGAGTTGCAGGGGAGCATCCAGCGGACCGGAACGAACGTCTCCCGGACATCGAACGACATCGGCAACCAGACCGGCGTCTCGCTCGTGGCCGTCAGGCAGAACACGGCGGCCGTGACGGCGAACGTCACTAACACGACGAACACGGTCGTCACGGCGGTGTTCGTCCCGACGACGGTGACGGCCACCCGCGAGACCCAGGGGAACATCTCGGCCCGTGACCCGCTCGTCGTGACGGGGCAGGTGCGGATGGCCAACGGGACGACGGTCCGGAACGGCAGCGTCGTGCTGGCGACCGGCCCCGGGCGTGGGTCACGAGTCGTCGACCGGACACGGGTCACCGTCGACGAGTCCGGGTCGTACCGGCTGACCTATCGGCCGACGACCATCCGAACCGGCGACCGGACGCTGTCGGTGTGGTATCAGCCGCCCGCAACCTCGGTGTATCTCCCGGCGAACGAGACGGTTGACGCCACCGTCGAGGGGATTCGTGCGACGCTCTCGGTCGGGGAGACGCCCGAGGCGCTCCGATACCGCGACGGGGTGCGTGCCGTGGCGAGCGTCACGACCGACGGGAGCGAGCCCATCGACCTGCAGGGTGTACCCCTTCGGCTCCGTGTCGACGGACGGACACTCGGCGAAGCACGGACCAACGCGACCGGCGCCGCGGTGCTGGAATCACGCCTTCCGGCCGGAATCGCACCGGGTGACCGGACGCTGACGGTCGCGGGGGCGACGCGGAACCGGGCGGTGACCGTCGACGCCGTCCGCCGCTCGGTTCGGGTGGCGCCGACCGAGACGGCCCTCGATGCGCGGGCCGTACAGACGGCCGTCGGCGAGCGCTCGGTCCGGGTGGTCGGCCGGTTGCAGGCCGACGGCCAGGGCGTCCCCGGGCAGGAGCTCGAGGTCCGTGTCGACGGGCGACTGGTACGGACCATCGAGACGAACGCGACCGGGTACTACCGCGGGACGGTGACGGTGCCGAACGCGTCGTTCCCGGCGACCGGGAGCGAGCAGGTGGGCGTCGTCGTCGCGTTCGACGGCGCCGGAACGAACCTGGAGGCCGCTCGCGTCCGGCAGCAACTCACCATGCGGAGCGGGGGGACGGCATCGTCCGAGGGTGCGTTCGGTCGGGCCGTCGGCTTCGTCGAGTCGAACCCCGCCGTGGTGGCCGCTGGGGGCATCCTGAGCATCCTGCTGGTCGCCGGTGTGTTCGTGCTCCTCCGTCGACGTGACGGCGGCGAGACGGTCGACGACGCGGCCGTGGAAGCGGGCTACTCCGGTGAATCCAGCGACGACGGTGGCACGGTGGGCGGCGGGGGCCACGGACTTGGCGTGGAGGCGGTACAGGAGGCACTCTCGGATGGGGCCTATGCCCGGGCGGTGCTGTCGGGCTACGCGGCCGTCCGGCGTGGGCTGCCCGTCACGGAGGGGTCGTCGGTCACGCACTGGGAGTTCTACCGCCGAGCCAGCGAGGCCGGGCTGTCCGAGGCGCAACTCGAGGCACTGCGTGACGTGACCGAGGCGTTCGAGCAGGTGAGCTTCGCGGGACGGGCGCCCGACGAGAGCGAGGCAGCATCCGTCGTCGAGGCCGTCCGGAACGCGCTCGGGGAGCGCGAGGGCGGCTCGGTCACGGAGCCTGCGGACGATTGAGAAGTGTGGCGTCGCGAGCGGACGACCGAGGGAGCGGGCCGGCGGCTCAGCCCTGGTCGGCCGCCTCCTCCTTGGCCGCGTTTAACTCGTCGACCTGTCCGGCGTCCGGGAGTGGCGGCGCCGACACCACCACCTGGATCGTGTCGGTGTCCGACAGCCCGGTGTCCGGGTCGGTGCCGGTCACGGTCACCTCGTAGGTCCCCGGTCGGGCGAAGCGGTGCGTGAACGGGGTGCCCGACTGCCGGGCCACGGTCCGTCCGTTCTCGTCGGTCGCTTGCCAGCTGACCGCCGACACCGGGAGCGACCGGCCCCACTCGTCCCGCGTCGAGGCCGACAGCGAGACCGACTCGCCGGCGACCGCACGGACTGGCCCGCCGACCCGCCGGGTCGTCAGGTCCTGGTCGCCGACCTCCTCGCCGGCTCGGTCGCTCGACCCGCCGTCGTCACGCAGCTGTCGGCGCTCCCGTTGCTCGTCCTCGGGGGCGGGTCCCTCGACGACGTAGCGCTCGTTCCGGGCGATGCGCACGTCCGGCGCAGCAGGCTCGACGGTGAACGGGTCGCTGGTGACGAACCGGGTGTCGACCCCGTCGCTCACGAGGAGGACGAACCGCGCCCGCTCGCCGCCCGGCAGGCCGTCGAACGCGGCCGTGAACTCGCCGTCGGTCCGGACGCTACTGAACGGGTAGAGCGTGGTGCCGTCCGGCGTGTACAGGAGTTGCGTGTACAGTGGCCCCTCGGCTTCCGCCGCGAGGTCGACCGCGACCGGCGTGGGCTGGTCGCGTCCGAAGCGCTCGGGCAGGTCGAACGACGCCTCCTCGAGTCGGAAGTCCGTCGGGGCGAGGCGGTCGAGCGGCTCACCCGTGTCGGCGTCGACGAGCGTGATACTGCTGACGGTGCCGTTGTCGGCGACCGGAACCGTGAACGGACGCGCGGGTTCGTCACCGTACTCCTCCAGTCCGTCCTCGAACCGGCCCGCGAGCGGTATCTCGCGCTCGCTCCTGTCATCGTACTGCACGACGAGGACGGCGTGGGGGTCCTCGACGCCGGCGCCGACCCCGACGCCGGTACCGGGAATCTCCGGCCCGACGCGGCCGGGTTGCTCGAAGGTGGGGCGCAACTCACCGCCACCCTCCCGGAAAAGGACACCCGAGATGAGCCGCGCGGTCGGCCGCTCGCGTCCGAGCAACTTGCGACCGGACGCGCTGTCGGCGGCCGTCTCGGCCGACCCGGAGCCACCGTCACTGCGGAGGTTCGGGTGCGCGGGGTTGTCGTCCCACGAGGTGAAGCGGTCGGCGAGGCGTTCCCAGCGGTAGTCGCTGATCCACTGCGGCGGGTCGTTCGTGGACCAGCCCGGAACCGTGCTCCGGACCTCCCAGATCTGACAGTAGCTCTCGAACTCCGGGAACTGCTGCGGGATGATGCCGACCGACGGGTCCCACCCGACCTCCTGGATGTAGGTGTTCGTCGGGTTGATGCTCGACCACTCGTCGTCGGCACCGGCCGTACAGCCGTTCGCGAACCGGTTGGCCGAGCGGTTGCCCACGTGCTTGCCCCAGTCGTCGTCGCCGAGATTGTGGTTTATCTCGTGGGCCATGACCATCCGTCGGTGGGCCGACCCGGTGGGGCCACCGATGGACGCGTACGAGGCGCCGTTGTCCCAGGCCGGGTCACTGATGCCGGCGAAGTCGGGCGTGAAGCCGTACACCTGCGTCGGCCGGGCGGGCGAGTTCGGGCCGGTCGTCGCGGCCGACGCCCACAGGAGCCCGAAGGTGACGCGGTTCAGCTCGTTGATGCGCTCGCTCGTGCTCGCGCCCTCGAAGTCGGCGTTCGACGCCGCGAGCTCGATGAACGTGGGGTCCGCGACGGGATACGTATCCGCGAGCGACGCCGTGGCCGCGTCCGCGGTCGCCGTCGTGGTCCGCGAGGTGCCGGCGCCGCTCTGCACGTCCGGGCGGACGTAGTAGATGTTCGGGTCGAACGTCTCGACGAACGAGACGGTCGTCTGCTGGCTGTTGTCCGCGGGCGTCTGGTCGAGGTACCCGAGCCGGTAGACCCGGGCCTCCAGCCGGAGGTCCTCCACGTCGGTCCAGCTCGCCGGCAACTCGATGTTCGCGCTGTCGTCGCCGTCGTTGCGGTCCGGCGTTCCCGACGGCGCATCGAACGTCGTCGTCTCCGTCCCGAGCGTGCGGACGGTTCCGCCACCCACATCGTACCCCGTCAGCCGGACCGTTACCTCCGTCGCGTCGCTGTTGTCGTGCGTGACGAACACGCGGGCGAGCGACTCCTTCTCGCGGACGAGCCGGAGCGAGTTGCTCGCCGTCTGCACGCTCTGGGTCACCTCGATGTGGTCGACGCCGACCTCGTCCTCGGGCAACTGCAGGCGCGGCCTGACCCGGTAATCGAGGTACCCGTTCCCGGTGAGTTCGTCGCTGAGGTCGATCCGCTCGACGCCGTAGGTCTCTCCCTCGAGTTCCAGGCCGACCCACACGCCGGTCCGCTCGCTCTCCGCATCGACCGCCCCAGCCACCTCCTCGAGATGCTGCCGGTCGAGTGCGGCCTCCAGGACGAGTCCGGCGTCGGTGTCGCTGTCGACATCGCCTGTTGTCTCTACGACGTACCCGGGTCCGGCGGCCCTCGCTGTGTTGGCGGGCGAGACGGCCGCGGATGCGGCCACGGGCGCCCCGGCGCCGCTGTCGGTGGCCATCCACTCGCCATCGCGGAACACCTCGATACGCACCCCGGCGCCGGACTCCTCGGCCCTGGCGTCGTCACCGTCGCTGGGGGTACGGAGGAGACGAACGTCACCGGCCGACAGCTCCCCATCGCCGTCGCGGTCGAGTTGCACGGCGATGCGGTCGGGGGCCGACTCCGTCACGGACGGGGCCGAGAGGGCGACGTAGAGCCGGTCCTGGACCTCCTTCACGTAGAGCGTGCCTTCCAGTGTCCGCTCGCCGTCGGCCGACCGGAGCGTGACCGACCGGACCGAGCCGTCGGCCCACTCGGCGGCCGACCCCTCTTCGAGTTGCTGGCCGGAGTGGCCGTAGAGGAGCCCGTCGACCTGCGGCGGGTGGAAGCCCGTCGCGAGCTGTGCCTCAACCGGCGTCTCGGTATCGGTCGGCGTTTTCTTGTCCGGGCCGGTCGTCGTCGTGGCCGTGGGCCCCGCATCGGTCGGCTGGGCGTCCTCGTGTTCGATGCAGCCGCGGAGCCGGTCGAGGCGTTCGCGCTCGCCCGGGTTCGACTGCTCGTGGATGCTCCCGGCGACGACGAAGTCCGAGCCGTGTTCGACGCGCAGGATCGACAGCTCCACGTCGACCGGGTCGCCGTTATCGTCGGTCCCGGTCGCGCCGAACCGGGTCCGCGTGGTCTCGCTCCCGAGGACGCGCACCTGGTCCGTGCCGAGCCGCTGGATGTCCGATAGCTCGCCGTACTGGTCGAGTTCGGCGGACAGGGTCGACACCATATCGCGGGCGGACATCCCGCCGACGGGGTTGGCCGCCTGCCCGGCGACCGACGCCTTCGGGGTCGCGAAGAGCGCGAACCCGCCCCTGGTCTGCCCGCTCGCGTTGGTCCGGTCGTAGCCGGAGACGTAGCTGTCGAGTTGCAGCGTCCGTGTCTGTCCTGCCACGGTCACGTTCCGTGACTGGTTCTCCCAGCGCGACACCTCGGTCGAGTAGCCCGTCGCGGAGAGCGTGTCCGAACAGACGCTGGCCGGCGACGCCGTGAACGCGACGGTGTCGCCGCCGAGGAACGAACAGCCGCTGGTCAGCACCAGGGCCACCACAAGCAGGGTGGCGACGCGACGGCTGGACATCACCGCCCCCCGGGCGACGGCTGGCGTCGCCCCGTGTGTTCTCGATTACGCTGGCGCGGGTCGCCGGAATCGCGCCCCGGCGCTGCGTGACTCCCCGGTCGCTCGCGTGAACGCCTTCGCAGTGGCATACGGTACCAAGCGAGCTATCGTATAAGAATCCATATGGTATCTTCGTGATAGTTACGGGAGATTCGAGACGAAAGCCTCGCCCTTCAGGGTGGGGATGAAGTCGACCAACAGTTTTCAACTGCCGACGACAGCAGAGACGGGTTCCAACGACCTGACTCGAATTTGCCGCGGTGTGTGAGGGTGACAGTCACGGGCAGCTTGGGCAGGCCAGGAGCTCTCTCTTCCGAGCGTGAGCATGAGGGATGGGTTTACGTGACATCCTCCGCGCCGTAAACGGCGCGGCTTCCCTGCATGGGAATACCGGCTAACTACCGGTAGTGGGTTCCGACCCGACCTCGCCGAGCGTCATCTGCCGTGGTTGGCTCTGCTCGGTGGGGGTCGTGGCGCTGTCACAGGCGCTCCCATCCCGTGAGATGTCATCGCCCGCCGATTTCAGCGGCAGGCTCTCACCCCACGGGTCGTGGCGGTCAGCGATGTTGACCGCCGCGTTGATGTCCGCGTGATACTCCGACACCCAACACTCGTCGTTCTGACACCGGAACTCATCGCCGTCCCGATACCCGATGTGGCCGCACTCGTGGCACGTCTGGCTCGTGTACTCCGGGCGGATGTATTCGACCGGGATGCCAGACTCTCGCGCTTTGTCCTCAATACGCTCCTGCAAGCGAGCGAACGCCCACGCGTGGAGTCGTCGGTTCATCCACTCGCCGTAATCGAGGTCTTCGCGGATGTCCGAGAGGTCTTCCAGCACGACCACAGGCTTCTCGAACCGGCAGGCGTACTCGATTGCCTGCCGAGACGCCTTCTCGATGATGTCTGTGAGTGCGTTCTGGTAGTGGTCGAACCGTTCGTCAATCCGCCACTGGGCGGCCTCGCGCTCTTGCAGCCGCTTGAGCGTCGTGTGCATCTCTTTGCGGAGGTGACGAGCGCGGCCACCGTTGATGAGGAGTGGGTCGGTCGGAGTGCCCTGCTCGCAGGCACAGCCCGCGAGCAGGTGTGCTTCGCCAATGTCGAAGCCGACTGGTGTTACATCGTCGTCTGTCGGGTCGTAATTCGGTTCTTCGACCGGAAACTCGACGGTGACGTGAAGCGTCCACGACGTGCGGTGACGTTGCAGGCGGAGTTGGCCAGCCGACGCTTCACCGTCCACGAGGTCGTGCCAGAGTTCTTCTTGAGCGGGGTTGATACGGAGTGGTATCCAGAAATTCGTCCCGCGACCGGGCTGTGGCACCCACCACGTGAACTCGTAGTCCCGTTCCGGTGAGTGGTCGAACTTGGCGGCTTGGTTGGTGAGTCGAACTGGGTGGTCGTCGTCCAACTCCTGTGCGTCGTAGGTGCCGTGCAGTTGCGGGACGTAGTTGCACAGGGCCGCCTTCGCCTGATACGGCAGATCGTAGGGCGTCACCACGTCGCTGGTTGCGTTCATCGTCTCGCACCCGGCCTCGAACGCCTCGTGGAGTCCTGCCCGGTAGGTGTCGAGCAGGTCGCACAGTTTGCGCTCTTTGTGGGCTGTCGGCGGGGCGAGCGTGGCCTCCAGCGTTTTCGTGGTTGTCGCGGTCATGCTACTGGTCGTCCACGTAGTCCATCAGCACGTCGATGCTCACTTGGCCGGTCGTGGCGAGGAAATATCCCGGTTGCCAGAACGCATCTTCGAGCGTCTGTTTCACCTCGGGGTACTCCTGCCGAATCCGGCGGGATGTGACGCCCTTGAGCGAGTTGATGAACTTCGTGAGGTCGGTGGTAGGTTTGGTCGTGAACAGGATGTGAACGTGGTCGGTGCCTCCGTCCACGTTCTTGATGTCGGCCTCGAAGTCGTCTGCAATCTCGTGTGCAACTTCAGCCACGCGCTCCAGTCGCTCATCGGTGAGGATGTCAGTGCGGTACTTCGTGACGGTTACAAAGTGATATTGGAGCGCGTAGACCGTATGAGACCCGTATTGCAGGTTATACTTCATTTGGCCTCACCAAATGCAAGATACCCAATCTCGATAACTCTTGTGCCGTTGGGTATTCGGTCGGGCAGAACCGCGTGGACTGTCGCACCGGGCTTACGCGATTCACGCCCGCCGTGAACGGCGGGATTCTCTCGCTGAATCAAGATAGGGAATCGAGGAGAAAACCCACGAGTTCAGTCGTGGGCTTCCGCCTCGAGCGTCTGTGAGCGAGCCGGTCGTGGACTAGACTGACCGAGGAATAGGTGAGGAGGCGACGCGAGTGACCGACCGGCTTTTAGGGGTCGCTCACTTTCAGCCGGTAGATGAGTCAACGGCGCGACCCGTGGCTACTCCTCCCGGCGTCAGTCCGGCGACTGCCCGCGGACCTGGCGGCCGTCTCGCTGCTCGTCGGGCTGACGATAGTCGTCGTGTTCGCGCCGGTCGTCCGCGAGACGCCGCTGCGGGTGGTGCTGGGCCTGCCGTTCGTCCTGTTCGTCCCAGGATATGCGTTCATCGCCGCGCTGTTCCCCGAGGCTGGGGAGGGGCCTGATGTCGACGAGGACGAGGAGGGGGACCTGGACGTCGAGGCATCGCGTGAGGGTGGCATCGACGGCATCGAGCGGGTCGCACTCTCGTTCGGCCTGAGTATCGCCGTGGTACCGTTGATCGGGCTGGTGCTGAACTTCACGCCGTGGGGCATCCGGCTGGCGCCGATCATGGTCTCGGTGAGCGGGTTCACGCTCGTGGCCGTGGCCGTGGGGGCTGTTCGTCGGTGGGAGTTACCCGAGGAGGAGCGATTCGCGGTGCCGTATCGCGAGTGGTGGGCGGCCGGTCGCGAGGAGATGCTCGAGCCGGATGACCGGGCCGACGCCGTGCTGAACGTGGTGCTGGTGTTGAGTATCGTGCTGGCCGTGTCGAGTGTCGGGTATGCGGTTGCGGTGCCCAAGCAGGGCGAGTCGTTCTCCGAGCTGTATCTGCTGACCCAGAACGAGACGGGCGACCTGGTTGCGGACGATTATCCCACGGAGTTCACGCGTGGGGAGCCTCGGGAGTTGGTGGTCGGAATCGGGAACCAAGAGCACGAGTCCGTGAACTACAGCGTGGTGGTGATGTTGCAGAACGTGTCGTACACGTCCAACGTCTCACGCGTGAACTCGGCCAACGGGACCGTGACGCCGTCGTTCAACGCGACGATACACGAGGAGGAGCGCCTGCGGACGTTCGAGACGACGCTCGGGCAGAACGAGACGTGGATCCAGCCCCACTCCGTGGAGCCGACGATGGCTGGTGAAGACCTACGGTTGACGTACCTGCTGTACAGGGGCGAAGTGCCACCGGAGCCGAGTGTGGACGGAGCGTATCGGGAAGTCCACCTGTGGGTGAACGTGACGAGCGACTCCCGACGAGTTCTCAGCCGGGCGTCGAGTGCCGACTAGGGTTGCGGATCTTCCCCGACGCCCGCAAGTACTGGTATCCGATACGTGGACGCGGCATCACTTTCTCCCGAGAGATACAAAAAGTGCCCTAAATACCCGGCACCAATTTCATTCCAATTTGATTCGGATATTCACCCGATGGTGAGATGTGACTGTCCTCCCGACGAGCGGGACCCAAGGGCCACGGTCCCGTGGCAGGAGGACTTCTGTGAGAACTGCGGAAACCCGCTCCCGGACGCGAAAACCGTGTAAGCGGAGTCATGGACACTCGCTGATTGGGGGGGGTTGGGGGAATCGATTGCAAACAGCCCCCATCGGGCGCCGGCTGAAGGTGAGGTACTGGCGGTTCGACAGTCCTCAAAAGGGACGCCATTTTCCGGTACTCGTTCCGTTCTACGTTCCTCTCGCCAGCCTCGGGCTCCGTCTTGACGCCAGAGGCAGCGCGGTTCGCGGTGCCGGATCGGTCGTGGCTACCTGCCGGTTGTGAGGAGTTGCTCGAGCGGGATCCCGCAGGGACGCCGCGGTGAACGTGGTATTCGTGTTGCATATTTTGCTATCTTTGGTGTCGAGTAGGCTGTTGGTGCCCGAGCAGGCGAGTGAATACCTCCGGCGGGAATCAGCAGAGAACTCAGTTCAGTTTTGTTGAGTAGGCAACTTCCGAATATCGTTGGCCAGAGCGCGTACATTGACATATCTCAGCTCTATCCATGGTTCGAATATCTCCGGGAATGACTACTCCGTTGGAAAGCACTCAGGCGATATTACGGATTTTTAACCAGCCAAGGGTGTCGATACCTATTTGGGGGGGCGAGCAGAGGATAAAATACCACGATGGGACGGTATCCACGGCGAGTGCGAAATGCCGCTGTCAAGTGTATCCCGTGCAATGCTCCTGGTGTGCAGACGGTGGATGGAGATCTTGTCTGTGCGGAGTGCGGTGGGACGCTGAGCGGCGGAGTCACGTTAACACGGGGGAAAAATGACAAGTGAGTCACGGCAAGTAGTGGGATCGGGGGGAAACGGAGCGGCGGAACCTTCTAGAACTAACGGGAACGCGAGTTCTGCATCCGGAGTGATTGGCCTCGTTCAGGCCGACAGCGAGACGGAGCCGGTGATCAGCGTCGTCATTCCGACGCTGAACGAGGAGGAAGGTATCGGCGAATGTATCGAGCGAGTGCAGAACGCACTCGCCGAGCTGGAGCTTCCGGGCGAAGTCATCATCAGTGACAGTTCGACCGACCAGACACCCGAGATCGCCCGGGAAATGGGCGCCATCGTCGTCGAGCCGGACAAGCCGGGCTACGGCTACGCGTATCGGTACGCGTTCGAACATGCTCGGGGGGAGTATATCATCATCGGCGACGCCGACACGACGTACGACTTCGAAGAGATCCCGCGGCTCCTCGAACCGGTTCGGAACGGCGAGGCGGACATGTGCATGGGGAGTCGTCTCGAAGGAGAGATCAGGGACGGGGCGATGCCGCCCCTCCACGAGCACATCGGGAACCCGCTGCTGACGAAGTTCCTCAACGTGTTCTACGATGCGGGCGTATCAGACGCCCACAGTGGCTTCCGCGTGTTCCGACGTGACGTGCTCGACGAACTCGACCTGAAGACGACCGGGATGGAGTTCGCCAGTGAGATGATCATGGAAGCGGGCGCTCGTGACCTGACGATTGCGGAGCGGCCAATCGTCTACCACGAGCGGGAGGGCGAGGCTACGCTGGACAGTTTCCAGGATGGCTGGCGCCACGTCCGATTCATGCTGCTGAACGCACCCGGGTATCTGTTCTCGGTGCCAGGGATGGTGATGATGGGACTCGGCGTTCTGCTGATGGGGCTGAGTCTTTCGGGTATGCCAGTTGGGACTACCAACTTCGGCGCGCATTCGATGGTCGGTGGGAGTCTCCTGACGCTGGTCGGAGCGCAAATTGCTGCTTTCGGTGTGTTCGCGACCGTGAGCAGCGACCCGATTCGGGCGCCAACGGACCCTGTGACTAACTGGATGGTCAAGCAAGTACGGCTGGAGCACGGCGCAACTGCGGGCCTGCTCGTGTTCAGCGGTGGCGTGGTGTACGTAGCTGCTATGGGCGCTCGCTGGGTTGCGAGCGGCTTCACCCAGCTGCCGCTGTTGCTCGCTGATATCGCAGCGATGACGGCAGTCGTTCTGGGGATTCAGATCGTCTTCTCGGCGTTCTTCATGAGCGCAGTCGCGGAGTAAGGGAGTAGGCTCTACGCCACCTTCCGGTGCAGAGAAATTGAGTAGCGATACGACTCGGCGTCGTAGTCGCTAGCGAGATCGTCGAAGGCATCGAGGAGGATATCTACATTCTTGCGTTCGATGCGTTTCCCTGCAGGGTACAATCACGCTGCACACGATTCGGATCCCGCTCCAGTCTGGTGATTCGCACCACCAACATGAGCGTGAACTAGTATGTCCGACCTCGATCCAATCGATCCGAACACCGCACTAGAACTGTACCTCGCGGACAAGGAAGGAACCCTTTCTCGGAGTTCCATCGTATCCCACCGGTCGCGTATCTCAGCGTTCGTCGACTGGCTCGACGACCGGGGGATCACCAATCTGAACGAACTCACGGGCCGCCTCATCAAGGAGTACCAACTCGACGGGCGCAAGGCGGGCGACTGGGCCCCTTCGACGGAGAAGTCGATGATGACCACCACCCGTGTGTTCGTCCGGTGGTGTGAGAGCATCGAGGCCGTGGAGAGCGGGCTCTCCGAGCGCGTCCAGTCGCCGTCCCTCACGGGGGACGAGGGCGTTCGAGACACGCATCTCGACGCAGAGAGGGCCCAGGCGGTACTGCACAATCTCGACCGGTTCCACTACTGCAGTCGGGCACACGTGACGCTGGCGGTGATGTGGCACACGATGGCCCGCTGTGGCGCAGTCCGGTCGCTCGACCTCGGCGATTACGACGCGACCGAGCAGTCACTCCGGTTCGAGCACCGGCCCGAGACCGGAACGCCGCTCAAGAACAAGCGGTCATCCGAGCGCCACGTGGCCGTCTCCGAGTCCCTCGCCGAGCTATTGGACGACTGGATAGCGCACAAACGTCCCGACGTGACCGACGAGTACGGTCGGGAGCCGCTGATTTCGACCAAGAACGGGCGCGTCGCCGGCAGCACGATAGCGGGGTACGCGTACAAATACACCCAGCCATGCCGGTACAATCGGCGGTGTCCCCTCGACCGTAACCCGCAGACCTGTGAGGCGACAGACCACAACAAGGTCAGCTCCTGTCCGGAGTCGGTCTCGCCCCACCCATTTCGGCGGGGCTCCATCACGCACTGGCTCCGGTCCGATGTCCCGTCACCGGTCGTCTCGGATCGCGCAGATGTCTCTGAACGGGTGATCGAGAAGCACTACGACGAACGCACCGATCAGGAGAAGATGGAACAGCGACGGGGGTACTTGGAGGACGTATAGTTCGAAGGGACAAAGATCTTCGACGTACGACCGCCGCGCCTCACGATGCTCCGACTCGATGAAATGCCCTACCACCGTTCGATGGCCTCGGGTTGGCGTCAAACCGTTTCGAGGTCACCTGGCTTGTTGCTACCTCCATTGCTTAGTTATATAGTGGAAACAAAAACTATCCATGGGCAGGAAGAGTATCCAGAAAGGTGAACACTCGAACAGTCAGTGCCCGTCCCTTCCACTGACTTCTTCGGTCACAGTTGCTCCGGTTATCTCCACCCTCTCCGGAGGAATCGATACTACCGGGAGACCAGCAGGGACATCCATGCCAACACCGACGTGCTCAGTACTCAACGGCTGTTTCTCCGTCTAAACGGATCATCTGAATCGGAGACTACCGTTAGAGGTCCTCGACGTACGAACGCCGCGCCTCGCGGCGTTCCGACTCCATGGTCATGTCGTACCACCGTTCGATGGTATCGGGATTGGCGTCGCACCGCTTCGAAATCACGTCACCGGTGGGGACACCGTTGGCCCGTAGATGGGTGATGTAGCCGCGCCGAATCGGGTGCGGCGAGACGGACTCCGGGCATTTGTACGCGGTATTGTTCGTTTGCGCAGCCGGGCAGGTGTCCGGGTCCTCACCGATCGGGCACTCCGCCCCAATGGCGCAAGGCCGGGACCACGCGTACACGTACTGACGAATCGTGCTCTTCTGGAGGCGACCGTTCGTCGTCGTTATCAGCGGCTGCCTGCCGTGCTCGTCCGTCACGTCGTGGCGGTTCGCCTGGAGGTATCCGTCGAGGACCTGGGTCGCCTCGGTCGAGATGCTGATCTCGCGCTCGCCACGGGCGCCGTTCTTCAATCGCGTCCCTGTCTCTTCCCGGTTGACCGCCTCGATGTACCGCTCCGTGTCGTCGTAATCATCGAGGTCGAACGCGTACAGAGTAGACTGTCGAACCCCCGTTTCGGCGAGGAGCGTCCAGACGACGTGCTCCCTGGTGAAGGGTTCGAACTTCGCCAAGTGGGCGACGATCTTCTTGGCCTCGTCACGGGAGAGCCACGATTCGTCTTTCCCCTCGTTGTCGGAGAGGGTCGGGAGGATGACGAGCTCGTGGAAGCCACGGTCGAACACCTGGCGGTGCTCGCAGTACCGGAGGAACTTCCGGAGCGACGCCAGGCAGCTCTTCACTGATGACCGGGCGCTGAGTTGTGGCTGCTTCCGCAGGTAGTTGTGGTATGCGTCCGTGTGGGACGCCTGGAGGTCCCGGAGGTCCTCGATGTCGTGCTGGGCGCAGAACTGCTGGAAATGCCGCAGGCGCGTCCGGTAGGACGTGACGGTGCTTGGCTGCGCTCCCCAGGGGTTCGTCTCGAGATAGAAATCGATCACGTCATCAACCGGGATCACTCCGGAGAACAACTCATCCCCACCCTGGGTCACAGCGGGCGCTGTGCCAGTCGTCCCTTCGGAATCACTCATCGGTTGGGGTTCACGGTGATCTGTCCCGTCGTCCGTGCGCCGGGAAGTGGTAGTGTCACCGCTCGATGCCCGTCGAACCGCCGGATCGTCGGAGGTGTTTGGCCGTCGGGTTCGGTCAAGGGACTCCAGCCTGCCATGATGGCAACCTCACCGTCGTCGGTCCGCACTTCCGAGGTGGCCCCTCTCGGGAATTCGCCCACCGAACACGTAGTCCGTTTCCCCCGAACAGTGGGTCCCGCGACCCACATCGTGTCTATGGAGTCAAAATTGCCCCTCGAACCTAATCCGCATTGGTGCATGGCCGACGGGAAATGTCGGTTAGAAGACCGGGTGTGGGTGAGACCAGTCGGTGACCGGATACCTCGGATAGGGAGCCTGTTCCTGTTGTCTTCCCGACTTTGCTGGACGACCTGTAGGACGTACTTCCCCCGTAGCGATGCTGTTCGTCTCTCGGGGATTACCGCTCGTCGCGTGCGTCGACGAGGGGACGTTCTGGTTGCGATTGGTGCCGTCATTTTCTCCGCCTGATATGAGAAACGGCCCTCACCGCCAAAGTGGTAATGGATGAAAAACTATTCAAAGTTAGGCCGTAATGGACTAATTATGTCCGAAGACGGAGACGGGCCTCCCGGCGATCTGTTCACGAGTATCGACGGTGTCAGAGACGACGACAGCGATAGTGAGCCGCTGCTTACGCCCGAGGATCGACCACGGGGTATCCTCTCTCCGACCGACCGGGACTATCTCTGTGGACTGAAGGAGTACGCCCAGCCACAGACGGACGCGAACAGACGCCAGGATATCCGCGAGCGAGTGATCAACGGGCTCAAGGATTTCGTGTTACTGAGTCTATTTCTGGACCCGGACGAGCGGGCGAAGGTATTCGAAGAGCTTGGCTCGGACGAAACCGACGACGTGCTCGCGGCGATGATTGCTTTCGCCTATCTCGGAGTTGATGGGGATCGCCCCCGGCTCGAAAGGTGTATCGGGCACGGTGTCCTCCAGGGTGCGAACGTCAACCGACTCTTTCAGTCGGGCGGCCGGGCGACCAACGCAGATGTCTCCATCTCGGTCGAGTACGATCCCGATGTCGAGAAGCTGTCTCGGCGTCTCGAGAACGGCAAGGAGCTAACCGACGCCGAGATCGGGGCGCTCGTCCGAGCCGGAAATATTGGTGCGGAGGACATCGAAGAATTGGCCGAGTCACCCAGGGACTTCCCCGGCGTTTTTGCTGGGAGGGGTTCCGAACCACGGGACTGACCTGCTACTGGATGGCGGTCGACTCCTCGTAGCCGCACTGGTCGCAGACGATTCTGTTGGGGTCAATGACCCCACCGGTCAGGGTGATGTGGCCGCCGGAACAGTTGGGGCACGGCTGTTCCTCTTCGAGCACGGCTGTCCGGAGCCGCGCGACATGGCGTTCCGTTTCCGTCACCCGACCATTGAGGTCGGGGACTGCCGCTTCCAATTGGTCGGTTCGTGCGTCCACGTCCTCGACGGTTCCCTCGATATCCTGAAGGGCAGCCAAGCGCTCCCGAATGGCTGCGAGTTCTTTGTATTGGTCTTGGATCTCCGAATGTTGGTTGTTGACCTGGTCAGCGAGAGTATTGGTCTCGGATTGGAGGTCCTCGATAGCTGCGCGTTGTTTAGAGATGACTTCCTGTTGTTCTTCGATGAGTGCCCGAAGGTCGTCGACGGTTTCCCGCGTCGCCTCTAGTGCGGTCGCGTTTGCTTCCGTTGCGGAGGTCGGAGTGTGTTCAGGTTGGTCGGTGTCGGACTCCCATGCGAGCGATATCGATTGCTTCTGGTCGGTCGGATCTGCACCCTTCTGGTCGGCCTCGTCGTCATTGTCACCGGGCTTGACGAACTTCATGTTTCGACGTTCATGACGATGGGTTCCTCACACCAGGGGCATTGTGTCTCTTCTCGCTGGCTCTCCCGGTAGAACTCGAGGACTCGTCTGACGAACTCCGCCCGGCTGATTCCGAGTTGGCGGGCCTCGTCTTCGATAAACTCGCTCATGGCACCATCGACTTTGGTGGAGACGGCGATCTCGCCCAAGCTGTCCGACATCGATGATATGTCATTATCAGATCGGCGCATATATCTTCCGGTAAACGAAGTTTACTCTAAGTTTACCGGGTTTACTGGGTGCTGCATTACTTAGTGGCGAGTACAGTTCCGACCTGGATGACGAAAACTCACTCACAGTAGCATTGAAAAGTGTTTGTGGGGTACAGAAAATAGATTATGCCGAGGTTAGACGCTCAGTAGTGAGATATGCGAGATTGCTCGGGGGCTGTACGATGCAACGGGTCCTGATCACCACGAGCCGTCGATGGCACGCTGATACGCTCTTTCTGCCTGATCGGCTACCGCGTCCCAGTCGTATCGCTGTGCGCGTTCGACGGGGCTCGTCGGTGGCCGTTCACCGCTTAGAGCGGCCTCGAGTGTCTCCGTCAGGGACTCGACCGTGGGTTCGACGAGGAAGCCTGCGTCGTCGATGACTTCGTCTGCGGCCGAATCATGGTGATCAGCGGCGATGACGGTGCAGTCGGCGGCCATCGCTTCCACGAAGGTGATACCGAATCCCTCGCGGGTACTCGGAGACGCGAATATGTCGGCTGCGCGCATGTGACCGAGAACGTCATCGTAGTCGTCAAGGAAGCCAAGAAATTCGACGCGGTCAGTGTGAGTCAATGACTCCTGTTTTCGCTCGAGGCGTTCACGTTCGGGTCCATCGCCGATGATACCCAGCGTGGCGTCGTGATGGTCGGCGACCTCGTCGAAGGCATCGAGAAGTACGTCCACGTTCTTGTGTTCGATGAGTCTGCCAGCGAAGAGCACATCGTAGCCCTGTTCGGGAAGCGGGGCGTTTCTTATTTGTTCGACGTTGATGCCGTTCGGCACGATTTCGATAGTCTCGCGGGCGGGGCCGATAGCGGCGAGGCGATCAGCCGTGATGGAGGAGATTGCTACCGGATGTTGTGGTGTGCGTGCGGTGATGTGCTCGGTGAGTTTGCCGAACGGAGCGAGGTGGCCGAGATACTCATCCCAGTAGTCGCCCCAGACCTCGTGCCACGTCGTTACGAGTGGAGTGTCGGTCCGGAGGCTGGCGAGTTTCGTGGCGAGAACCGGGAAGTACGGAAAGACGCTGGCAACGACGATGTCGTGTTCGTCGCGGCGGAGATGACCTCGGAGATGTGGGAGCGCTCGGGCTGCGAAGTCGATGGCTTCCGTGATGGACCGACGATCCCCGTCGTAGAGGTCGGCTTCGGGGGCGACTGCACGCAGCGTCATTCCCTCGTGGGTGGTATGTTCGGGGCCATCCCAGAAGTGGCGGCCGTAGATGGTGATATCGTGGCCCTCGTCGGCGAGTCGGGTACCGATTTCGTGGATACGTTTCTCGGCCCCGCCGGTGACGAACGGGTAGACCACATTCGACACGAAGGCCACGCGCATCATCTGATAAGCCGTGAGTACCAGATAATGTCCTTTCGATGTGCCGACAAACCAATGAATGGTTCGTAGTGACCGGTAACGCGGTTTGATGATTCCTGGTGGAGATTGTTCACGTAACACCTATCTCCCATCATGTATTTCCTCGATATGATGAGTGAGGACTGGGAGAACGTCATCCTCCTTTCTGCGGATGCGCTCCGCGCGGACCACCTCTCCTGCTACGGGTACCACCGCGACACGTCGCCCGTACTGGACGAGCTCGCGGAGGAGAGTATCCGGTTCGAGAACGCGTACAGTGTGAGCTCGCACACGCGAGAGGCGGTTCCGGCCCTGTTGACCGGGAAGTACCCCGATGTCGCTATCGACTCGAAGTACCATCTCACTGCTGACACTATCGCGTCAACGCTCGCCGACGAGGGGTTCGCGACAGCGGGATTTCATTCGAACCCGTTCGTCTCGCGGGCGTACGGTTTCGACCGGGGCTTCGATGTCTTCGACGACGACCTCCACCTCGGCCAGCACAAGCTGATTGCGCTCGCACAACGGGCAGTCGACAAGCTTCGAAATCGCCACTATGCCCGCGCCGAGGAAATCAACGAGCGCTCGCTGACGTGGATCGACTCACTGGATGACGGGGGGCCGTTCTTCCTCTGGAACCACTATATGGACACGCACGGCCCATACGAACCTCCTGGTGAGTATGCGACACTGTACGCCGAGCAAGGCTTGTCAGGCCGGGATGCACAGTCGCTGTACCAGCGTGCAATCGACGACCCCGAGTCAATTACTGAGGAGGAACAGCAGTTGTTGATTGACCTGTACGACGCCGAAATCCGGTACAACGACGAGTATATCGGTGCGTTTCTAGACGAACTTCGTGAACGGGGATTACTGGAGCGGTCACTACTGATCGTAACGGCTGACCACGGTGACGCGTTTGGAGAACACGGCTACTACGAACACCCACGGTATTTACACGACGAAATTACGCACGTGCCACTGCTTATGCGACCTCCAAACGGTGATAGTGAATCAGTAGATGCACCTGTGAGCACTCTTGATGTTGTGGCAACTATCGAAGAAACAGTTGGACGCGACAGTACCGATGGTGTATCGTTGTTCGACGCTTCGACCGATAGGCGAGTGTTCTCACAGGCTCGTGGAGAGAACGAACACAGTCATCTCCGGCGATACGCTGTTCGTACTCATGAGGACAAATGTTTCTGCGAACGAGATCGGGATAGTGGCGCAATAGAGTTCACGGAGAGCTCTGACCGGTCGCTTCACTCCGAGCTTGAAGCGTATGTTGAACATCGAGTTCGCGTTGAGAACGGCGACAAGATAGGTGAGGATGAGAAAGTTGACGAAGAAATCGAGCGGCGGTTGAATGCTTTAGGGTATAAGAAATAATGCATCTGCTCGTCCTTTCCGAGGCATTCTATCCCGAAACTAGCGGCGGAGCACACGTCCGCTGGCGATTCTGTCAACTGGCGGTTGAGCGTGGCCACGATGTAACGGTCTTTACACCCCACGAAGCAGGCCTCGCCAAATCGGAGACCGTTGATGGCGTCGAAATACGCCGTCCATTCCCAGTGAAACCCGATTCGATGCCGATTTACTCCACGCTCGCGGTCGTGACTCGCATCGCCGCATCCGTGCTGTTCTTCATCTATCTGTGCTGGTGGCTCCGCGACCGGGATGTCGACGGGCTGCACTCGGCTTCGCATCTGACTCACTGGGTTGGAAAGGCGCTGTCGGTGCTCTACGACCTGCCACTCGTCTCGTTTATCGGCTACACGCCATCAGTCGATGCCGACCCGTCGTTCAGCCCGCAACTGCTGCTCGAACGGATGAACTTCCGCTTTTTTATGGGAAAAACCGTGTTCTGTCAAACACCGGGCGTGAAGACGGTCATCGAACGGTACACCGACGGGACCGTTGCGGTGCTTCACGGAATACTCAATCAGAAGCGAATCACCGATGCCGTGTCGACGGCGGACCGGGACCAGCGACGCGCCGACCTCGGTGTCGACGGGAACGAGAAACTGCTCGTCTACGTGGGGCGTCTCGCACCGATCAAAAATCCCGTCGGTGCAGTCGAGGTGCTCTCGGAGCTTCCGTCAGAGTACAAACTCTCCATTGTCGGCGATGGCGACGAGCGGGAGACTGTCGAGCAAGCGGCACGCGAGCTCGGTGTCGAGAATCGCGTGCAGGTTTGTGGAACGTTGCCGCACGAGGAGGCGCTTGCAACAATTTCGGCCGCGGATGCACTCGTACTCCCCTCCCATACAGAATCATATCCGACAGTCGTCTTCGAAGCTCTGGCGCTTAATACAGCAGTATTCGTCACACCGGTGGGAATCATCCCGACCATCGACCATCCCCGGCTGCACGTCGGTTCGCTTGACGAGTTCCCACGACTCATCTCCGAAACGACTATCGAGTCGGCCGACGGTCTCGATACCGAGACGCTAGAGCGATTTTCGATGGAACGGTACACGGACGGACTCCTCGGTGCGTTCGAACGATGTCATAAGGTACAGCAGCCAGTAGAGGAAACAACTCTTCCATGAACGGACTCGTCACGGTCGATGTCGAAGGTGGTGCCGAGCCGAACCCCTACCACAGCGTCGATATACCGGAGCGATTACTCGACGAGGTGGCGATACCCGCGACGCTGTTTGTCACGCCCGACGTGGTGGAGAATCGGCCGGAAACCGTTGCAACGTGGCACAAACAGCCACCAGTCCATCGGACTCCACATCCATCCCTCACGGCTCGGGGAGAGCGACTCAGATTGGCTGGCCGAGTACGACGAAGATGATATCGGGGCGATGGTCGCCAACGGCTGCGAAACGTTTGCCGAACACGTCGATTTCGAGCCGATGCTGTTCCGAGCGGGCCGGTGGGAATACTCCGAGCAACTCATGCGGGCGTTGCAGAGCCAAGGATTCGAACGCGATGCATCGCTCCGACCTGGACGACAACGCGACCCATACCGCCGTTTCGGAATCGAAGAGATCCCGATGACGGTGTACGATACGGCGGTCGTTCGGCAGGTCCTTTGGCCGTGGAATCTGGAATCGATACCGCTGCACGCCGATCTGTTTCTCGGCAACCGAGCATTCGTGCCCGGGTTTTATGCCGTGATGTGGCGACTTCTTCATGCTAGTTTGATATGTTATGGTAAGTTTCCATGACTACGATATCAAAAACCCACATATTTACAACAGGACAGATGATTATCTTTCTTTCGTTGATATCCAAACTGCATTCACAACAATAGATATATTTTGATAATTTTGGATATTTTACCCGAATAGTATTTCATTCAAATGCTTGCTCGTCGTCGATCAGTAAATCATCGCCCTCGGTGAGCGTGATCGCTGTGTTAACATTTTCCGATTTTTGAAATATTAAAATTACCGTTCGAGTATACTTGTCGGACAGTTGGATCAGCTTGCAACTGTCGAAAATCCGAGCGCGTGAATTTCTTGGAAGGTCGTGCGTCGAGGTATGTCGCCCGATCAAATTTACCTTCGATATAGTACCGACACCCAATACTTTGGGCAACTGTAGTATTATTTCGGTAGCCAAAGTGTGCAGGTGCGCGATATTCTCGGTCTCTATCTCTCGCATCAAGTTCATCGTATCGGGCAGCCTCCTCTGTGGGTGAAAGCAAATACGTTACATATCTGAAATTGAATCTCCATAGTGTAGTTGTCTTAATATTTCTGTTTTTATAATCGAAGTACCACCCCATTCCAGCGAGATCACTTGGGAGAATTTGATGGTTCGCTTTGACCGTATCAGGGGAATCATATGTTGACCCATAGACTACCATAGTTGCTCCTATAATCGGAGTTGCTACAAGGATTATGACAACTATTCCTGTGATAATTGATCCCACTCTGACTGTTGCTGTTCCGTTTCTAGTTATGAGATGACGAACAGCGGTTATTGACACATAAACAACACTGCCACAGGCAACAAGTCCACCATAGATCGCCGGTCGCAAAGCACGCTTAAAGTTGAAGTGAGGAATAACGTTCGCTACTAACTGGGCGCCTGACCAGAAACCCGCTCCCACGATGACCACGCAGATAGCTGCCGGAATTTGATACCGCTTTGGGACGGCTCGTGGTCCAAAATCAGATAGATAGAGAATAACACCAAGACCAGCCATTGAGCATACAACAATCACCCCCCCAAATTCGCGGAGTGCAAGTACAACAACATCAATAGGCGACAGGCCAAAATCTTTAAGTAATGTGGCTGCGAGCGACTTTTGGCTAAATATTTTCGTAGGTCCACTCCGAGAGGGAAGAAGTTTAATAGCAATCTGCGCAACCCCACGTTTGAATAGTCCAGAATTAATTGCCCATAAGTAACCAAATGACGCAGACAGGAGAAAGAATGGCATAATCTCTTTGGACCAAGAGAATCGGGGGAGTCCGCGCTGCCGGACGGCAAGTACGCCTACAAGAGCAAGATATACTGTTGCAATAAAAGCCGGAATGACATGATATATCCATATTGTTAAAATTACTGGCAAAAGCACGATAGATATACGTGTTCGTTCATTCTGAGTATCGACAACTCTAAGCGATAAAAATAATATGAGTGGAAACAGTGCTGTCCAAGTGAATTTTGAGGGGGAAACTGAAGCCGGCACGTATGCGATAGGGACGAAGAGTAATACAGCAGTGATAGGAATATGGGCATAACGCGCGAGTAAGAACGACGTGAGACAGAAGAGTAAGATTGCAGTGGTCGAAAGAATGGCGAGTTGCGACGCGGCGGACAGACCAGTAATATCAATCAAAGTCGCAGACAATATGTGTAAATTTGGGTAAATTACTGTCGGAATCATTCCTGTCGCAAGTACGTCACGGATTGCACCCACGTGGTTCATCGCATCTCCGAATTTGACGATGTAACCGAGACTTCTCGGGATGAACGGGAAAACAGCACTAAGAGTGAGTACTGGAGTTAGTGCATAGAGGGCAACTCGATCATACTCATAGAAAAGTGCTACAAGACAGGTAATAATCGAACCGAATACGATTATTCCCGCCCCTGCACGGAGCACTACTGGGATTTGTGTGTAAAGGGAAGCCGAGTATTTATTAACTGTTGGAATTAATGGTAGAGCGACAACAATAAGTGCTGAAAGGATGAGACCGATTTTTATAATTATTGATTCTATTGTCTCCCGACGAACCATCACGTCATAGTTATTCGGACAATTAATAAATACAGGGTATCCGTTTACTCTCCATGAACGCTCTTGGGTAGAGGATTGTTGGTCAGTTCTGAGCAGTAGCTAGATGCCACAGCGGGCAAGGGTGACGTGAGTGCGTCACCCGACGAACGATGATGCCAATCAAGACGTTCGTCTCGGAGCGTCGGGCCGCGGATCTGCTAGCACAGAATCGCTGGCGTGACGGCGTCTATTGCCCACGCTGCCGTGCCGAATCACGGATTCGGCACGGCAGCTATCGGGTGTTTCAGCGGTATCTGTGTAAGGATTGCGACCGCACGTTCAATAATCAAACCGGCACCGTCTTCCAACACTCTGCGGTGGCGCTCAGAAAGTGGTTTCTCGCGGTTTACACGTACATGCGTTTCAACAGGAGTCTCAGGCAGCTAGACGTAGAGGTCGACGTTTCCTACAAGACGATCTACCGGCGCGTCCAGCGCTTTCTGCGAGCGCTGGACGCGCCTCGGCTCCAGCTCGAAGGGCCGGTTGAGATCGACGAATTCTACGTGAAAGCAGGGCGCAAGGGCCGCGAGCGCGACGGCTGGTCGCGCTCGCGGGGGCTGTCCACGCGCGGACGTGGAACATACACGGGGGACTTGTCCGCCGCGTTTGTTCTCGCGGATCGTGGCAGCGGTGAACGGTACGTGATTCCGGCGAAAGCCGCCACCGAATCGACGATTCGACTCCTGCTGGCTGGCCGCTAGCAGGAGTCGCTCACCGTCTATACCGACGGCTTTCGGGCGTACGAGCCGCTTGACGAGGTCGACGCATTCACTCGTGAATACGTCGTCCACGGCGACGGCGAGTACGTTGATGGAACCGTTCACGTGAACACCTGCGAGAGCCACGCGTCGCTGGCGCGACGGTGGCTCTCGCCGCATCGAGGCGTCTCCAAAGACAGACTCACACCATATCTCCGAGCGTTTCAGCTCCGCCGTGACGTGTTCACCAAACCGGGAAGAGAAGCACTGAAAACCATCCTCGAAACTGCGTTATGACTCACCAACAATCTACGCCACAAGAGCGATCTATTTTTATGATCGCAACTCTCTGCTCTCGACTACGATTACCTCGTCAGATCTGTACCGTTTAGCGACCTGAACAGAATATACGAACAAGTTATACGGGACCCAACGCATATTCCGGTGTGAATATCTCGATCATTGCTACTGAGCTAAACCTGAGGGAGGGGGCTGGGTCGAGTGTGAGCTTGGATACGATAGCGTCTGGGCTTGCTGACCGCGGCCACAACGTCCGCATCCGTACTATCAATCTCGTTCGCCCCAATTACGTCCGAGACTCTTCTCCGTACGAAGTGACGTCTATAATGAACGAACGGGACTGGACATATGAGGCTCCGTTCGGCTTGCTAGAAGAGATACGATCAATCGAACCAGAGACGGATCTGTTCCACGTTTTCGCACCGTGGCTAGTGCCACTGTTCGGCTATTACCGATATCTGGGTGGGGATACCCCCGTCGTTGGTCGCTTGAACGGCTACACGATGTTCTGCACAAATGATAAATTGATGGATGGAGAATGCCATAAGAACTGTAGCCTATCTAATAAAATCAATCACGACAACTCTGACCCTGGGAAGAAAATGGTGAAGCTACCCAAATATATCTATATGCATCTGTCTTTCCCCAAGTTTGGGAATCAAGTCGACAAACTCTTCGCACAAAGTCCGACGGTAGAGAAGTACTACTCAGAGGCAGGAATCGATTCTGATCGAGTAACCGTGATATCAAATTTCTACAATGAGCGGTTCTATTCTGGAAGCTATAGTCCACCCTCGATGGGAGATTGGGATGGCTTCAATTTGCTCTACGTAGGGCGAATTGAAGAGGAGAAAGGGGTAGATACCTTGGTCAATAGTGCGAACTACCTCCCCGACGACTATCATATTCATATCGCCGGCGATGGAAGTATGCTAGACGAGTTGATAAAAAAGGTAGACGAGGAGGCTAATAGCCCTTCTGTCACATTTCACGGATGGGTTGATCGAGACGCTCTTCCGTCTTTCTATGACAATGCAGATGTATTCGTCCATCCGTCGAGATGGCCAGAACCCTCCGGTCGAGCAGTGCTGGAAGCACTCCAATACGACTGTCCCATAATCGCATCGGACATAGGTGGCCCGAAATGGATCAAGGGGGAGGCCGGATCGGTTTTCGAGCGTGACAACCCAGAAGACCTGTCTTCGAAAATATTGGATATCTCATCCGACGCCGAGAAATATGATGCGAAAGTCCAGCAATGTTCAAAGCGGTTGGAATATTTTGCTCCAGATCGCATATTGAACGAACTCGAAAACGAGTACGCGGCGCTCCTATAATCGCTGCGATAGCGTGCTGGAACAATCCGAGAGAAAATCGCACCACATGATTTTGCGGTTATGACGGGTTGCGGAATTCATATGTAACCTAAATCGTTCAGTCGTTCTCTGCTTCGTTCCGAGATTTCAGTGTCATATGAGCCTGCCCTCATCAGCGGTATGTTTTGTTCGTCCATCTTCCCGATGAGGTCCTCTTCTACACATTGCTGATCTTCTATAACCTCTGGATGCGGCGACCCGTCGCTGATAGCACGCAGTTCGCTCGTACCGTCTTCTGCTTCGATGAATTTCCAGGAGTGAGTACGAACCGCTCGAAGTGACCGATCTACCCATTCTAAATTAGCACTGGGCTTCTTTATCCGATTCATCAACGTATCTATATCGGGCTGTGGGACTCTGTACTCAGCAAAGATCGCGTCTCGTTGTGGTATTTCCGATATATCATTTGATGAGATGGTATCATCGGACGGAACGTCGACACCAGCCAGATTACAAATGGTTGGATATATGTCACGCGTACTCACTAGCCCCTGCTCTACTTCTGCTGTGAATTTTGGTGGATATCTCGCAATGAGGGGTACATGTAGAAGAGTATCGTGAAGAGAATACTGATGATCCATTAGGTCATGGTCACCAATATTCTCGCCGTGATCACCTACAATAAAAATCGCGGTGTTGCTGAGTTCATTGGTCCGTACGAGACAGTCAAAAAGACGGTTGAGATGAGAGTCGAGATAGGCAATCTCTGCCCGATAGAGTTGCCGGAGAACTTCGAAGTCCGCTTCACTAAACTTCTCATCTCCTGCTATATGCTCCCATGGATTCGGATCAAGTAAATCATCATTTCCATCAACCAAGCCATCTGGGAAAAATTCCGAGGGAGGACTGTATGGCAAATGTGGTTCGAGATAATTTATGAAGTAGAAAAATGGCTTTTCACGGTCTCGGTTGCTTATCCACTTGATAGTGCGATTCGTTGTTGATTTTGCCCCATCATCTGCTTTGTTAGCAAAGAGTTTTGCATAGATTGAATTGAAAATGGTCGTACCTGGTCTTTCCGCTAGTATTGCGTTTACCAGTCGGGTATATCTCGCTACACCGCTAGCAGCAGAAATCTCTGACAAATCCGTGCCGCCCCAGAAATAATCCCATTTCATCGACAACTCATCAAACCCTTGATCGAATCCGAATTCAGGACTGATCCAAACGTTTCCGCTAATTCCGCGAGTCTCGTAACCGGTTCTTTGTAGTTGTTCAGCTAATGGAGAGGAGGAAGGCTCGAATTGCGTGTGCCCAGCGTGAGTTCTATGGATACTTGTTCGTTGTCCTGTGAATAATGTTGCATGAGAGGGCAACGTCCATGGTGCAGGTGTAAAGGCATTAGAGTAAAGCGTTCCTCGTTCACGAAACCGGGATATGCCCGGAAGTTGTCCCGAGTCTAACATAGAGTAAACCGTCCGTGCTCTTGCGGTATCAAGTACGATTAGCAATATATTCGGCCGCGTCATGATTCGAAGACGTTTATGTGAGGAGTTAAATCGTGCGATTGGTTTGTAGGCGTTACTCGATAGCAAAACCCCACATTATATTAGGATTAAGATAAGGATTTAGAAAAAATTCAGATATATGGGATCACTTTCTCACCCCTCGTTGGATAATCGTGACGAAACCTTCTACTAACGACCGAGTGACCCTGTTTACGTGAGTTCGATAGCCGACAGTCTCGGTGGGCTTGTCAAGAGTGCGGGTATCGTGCTCGCCGGCACTGTCGTGGCGAGCGTTCTTGGCATTCTCGCCGAGATCCTCATCCCACGGGCGCTGGTTCCGGCGGTGTACGGTCGGCTCGGTCTCGCGTACGGCATCGTCAGTGCGGTCAGTTCGCTGGCGATTCTCGGGATTCCGAACGGCGTGACTCGCTTTCTCTCCGAAAAGGAGTCAGCACACAATCGGGTGGACGTGCTCCAGAGTGGCTACGCGATATCGCTCGCCGGAGCCGCCATTGCGGCTGCCGCCATCTACCTCGGACGCTTCGAAATCGCTTCGCTCATGGACGACCCCGAGGTTGCGCCGCTGCTCGCCGCGTTCGTCCCCTATCTCCTCGCGTTTCCGATAGCGAAGGTGAGCGTGGGCGTCCTCCGTGCCGAGGGGCGCACCACCGCCGCGACGCTGGCCCAGCGCATCGGTCCCCGCGTGCTCGGTTTGGCGTTCGTTGCGGGACTCATCGCCGCCGGTCGGCCGGTCGCCGGAGCCATCGGCTACTGGCTCTCCTTATCCGTCGTGGGGGCGCTACTGGCGCTCTACGCCGTCCGCCAGCATATTGATATCGGCTCGCTTGTCGCTAGGCTACCGAACCGTGATACGGTCCGTGAACTCTGGTCGTTCTCGTGGCCGCTGGCCGCGGGAGCCTCGCTGCACATCATGCTTGCGAACGTCGACATCGTGATGCTCGGTTACTTCCTTGATTCTGCGTCAGTGGGTTACTACCGGTCGATTCAGCCGCTGAAGCAGGTGATATTCTTTTTTTCGGGATCTTTCGCGTTCCTGTTCTTGCCACTCGCCACGAAGCACTACTCGCAGGGCGACTTCGATGGTCTCGACGCGCTCTATACGGTGACGACAAAGTGGATCGTCTGGTTGACGTTCCCCACGGTCCTCCTGTTCACGCTGTTCTCGCCGGCGGTAATCCAGCTGTTCTTCGGAACGGCGTATCTCCCGGCGGCCCCCGCGCTCTCCGTTCTGATGGCGGGGCTGTTCTATCGTGTACTTGTTGGACTGGACGGCGATATGGTCAAGGCGATCAACCGCCCACGAGTAGAATTCTTCGCTGCGGTCCCCGGAGTCCTAGTGAACGTTATCCTGAACACAGCACTCATTCCACGATTCGGTATCGTCGGTGCGGCTTTCGCCACAGTTATCGGCTACGTTGTCTATAACACAATCGAAGTCGTTGCTATCTATCGAACTGTGGGAAGCTATCCGTTTTCGTGGGCCTCGTTCAACCCACTCATCCCGACGACCATCACCGGTGGTGGACTCCTATGGATGACGACTGGGTGGACGCTAGGACTCTTTGGACTAGGTGTTGTTGGGATACTCCTCTACACCGCGCAGTTCGCATCGATACTTCTTACCGGTAGTTTCACCCAAACCGACATTCAGCTTATTAAGAAGTTTGAACAACGCTTCGATGTCAACCTTTCGAGGCTTCGGTGGCTCATTAGAAATCAGCCTTAAGTGCCTCGCTCTTCATCCAGCATGTGGTTGACGGCACTTGTGAGCCGACCGAGCCCGCCAAAGGGGTATGGTTCGTGCCCGGTGGAACGATACTGAAGATTGAAGCTCGGACGGAGGCTGTCCACCGCGTCACAAGAAAGAACTCGGAGAGCCTGTCGTCATTGACGAGTGCGTTGGTACCTACGAGTACTTCCACGATACGTCTGAGATTGAGGGTGTTGACTCGAAACACTACGTGGCGACTGCATATCACTGCCATCTCAAATACGATGAGCCCGATTTCTCTGGCGTCGACCAACACAGCGCGTTTGACTCCATCTACCGTTCAACGACCTACATCCGTACGCTGAACGATATCTTGACGACCTCTACAGTACTTGGACTACCGAAGACCCTGCCCACAAAGCAACTTCCCGATCTAATCCCTTAGCAGTTGGGGCGGAATCAGGTGAAAACTGAACAAAGCAGCGTTGCACGTCCCTACTGCAAAATGGACTACCTGATGGGTACCCCGTACTTCTGATATGGCGCGAGATGTTCGGTACTACGTTGTCTCGGTTGTGACGACGAGAATTTCGATGTTCAGAATCTTCTATTAGGTTGCATCGGCGTCCTGTACGAGTCGCCAGTTCGTCAACTCGATGTCTACAGTGATGGACTCGTGATCGGTTATGCCAGATCATCTGTCACCCATACGACAAGAAGGTCTGTTTCTTAATCTAAAAATCACTCATAAGGGATGCCTGGAGTATCATTACGCAGATTTGAGCCACGGATTAAACTATATTACACATAAAGATCGCACTAATCAGCAGCCCCAAGTGATTGCCTTGAAGATCCGGTGCGGGCATTCATTTGGGTGATGTATTTCAGCCTCGAATTTAGCCTGCTCAATCGGAATATTCCGGGAGGCAATGAACTAGGTTCATTTTTGTCTCCGGCATAAAATCGCTCTACACGACCGAATTATGGGTTTCAGGCGTCGAATCGAAGCCGAAAACTCGCTCAGATGCAGTTGGATGGGATTGCCTGCTCGAAGCAATCAGGTGGGTGATAGTGCCGTCAATTACCACGGACCTCACTCGTAAAACATCTTGCCAATCTGGTTCGGTCCGTTGAGACGTACTTCACCGTCATGTCCGGTTCCGGGTCTCCGAGAATCTTGGCCAACATGTGAACGGAGATCCCGTCTCCCTTGGAATCGGCTAGATAGGTCCCATTCGTGAGTGGGACGCCATTGAATGGCGAGTACCTACGATCACGAGCCCCCTAGTGTTCCCTTCGCGTCTTCCGAATCGACTCGTTGACTCCGCCACTTTGGCCTGCTCTTTCACAATCCGGCTGATGTAGCTCCGCCGCATCTTGGCTTCTGTTAGGTTAAAAGGGTAGTCGGAGTCGGCTACCAGTGAGAACAGGCGAGGCCTCTTTCGGAAAGCCGCCAAATAAGCGAAACTTTATAAACGATACCGAGGATTGCGTCATAATTGTTGACAACAGTGGAGGTGCAGACTTCACCACCATCCAGGAGGCGGTGGACGCTGCTGTCCTATATTTCCCAATCGGGTTACTATAGACGTGGCTGATGGAGATTATTCGGCCGAGGACATTCACGTCCCGCCGATTATCGGGACGCGAATCCACCCCAACGGCGCATCCACTGACCGTCTGGCTCTCCATATAGAGGGCAACCAAACCACGCCGTCGAACGTCGACGTTGGGAGTATGACAATAGATGCTAACCTCGGTCCCGTTGGAGTGTTCGGTCTGCGGCTGAACGATACCAGCTCGTATGACAACGAGGACGCGGCGCTAATAGCCTACAACTGTTTATCTGTCGTCGTTGACGACGTGGAGTTTGCTTCGGGCGGATTTGACAATAGCACAGACAGAGATATCGAATCCTATAGCTTCCAAATAAAGACCGAAACTGTGGATTTTGGAGCGTCTTTGCTATCAGACGCATTTGTGGCCAAACGCGGGGAGGAAATCCTCTCGGCAGGTGGAACGCTATCGGGTAACGTCACGGGGGATCGTGCAAAAGCCCTCAACAACGGCGAGGTCCACGTAGACGGCTGGGGCCACCTTACTAACGACAACGGCAGATTGGTTTCAGGGTTGGGTTTTGTCATTGACCTATCAACAGAAGAAATATTACAACCAGCGAATTATTTACGGCTAAATTCGGATTTCATCGGGGCGTTCAACAATAGTTGAGTCGAAATTGTCATCAAACTTCGAATGGGAAATAACCCTATCTCTGCCGTGATAAACGGCTCCTCGTCATCCCGGGGAATGTCGTTTAATGGCGGCGCAGGGTTCTACGTGAACAGTTCTAGAGATATTATAGCTGTTGACGAGGGGGGCTGAGTCACAGCTTACATAATCGGTCAGAATAGATAAGAGATCCCGAAAGCTCCTTAGCTACATCTGCGCTGCGGGTGGGCAACCAAGATTAAAGTATATATGTTTTAGCAGAGATAATATCAATTATGGGCAAAATTGAGTCATCGATTGCTGCGTATAAAGATGAGGGCCTCTGGGGGCTTGCCGTAGAGATATGGATTCATATATTTATGAGGAGTCCATTATCCAACATTCTGTACTCTATTCTGCCCGGCGCACTCTTTGAGAAACTATTAATGGCACCTCAATTGGGATACTGGTCGAAGATTGTTGAACCTCGCTCCTTTAATGAGAAGGTAGTACACAGAAAGCTGTTTTCAGAAAATGATCTCTTCCCGAAGGTAGCAGACAAGTGGGCTGTCAGGGACTACGTCGCAGAAAAATCGAACTGCGATGTTCTAAATGAGGTTTACTACGTGACCGATGAACCTAGATCGATCCCGTTCGAGTCTTTACCTGATGAATTCGTACTTAAGCCAACACATCTCAGCGGCAGGATTAATATAGTTGATGATAAACAGACTGAAAATTTGGATGAGATCGTCTCTGAATGCGAACAGTGGCTTTCGAAGACGTATCGGAAAACATGGAATGAAGATTGGTATCGGGAGATTGAGCCAAAGATAATCGTAGAAAATCGAATGAGGTCCGAGAAATATGACGCCCCTCCCGACTACAAGTTTTTCGTATTTAATGGGCAGGTAGAGTACATCCAAGTCGATGTGGGAAGATTTGAAAACCACAAGAGAATATTCTATGATAAGGACTGGGAAGCCCAAGAATTTAGACTCACGTATCCATTAGCTCCTGAGATTGAAGAGCCTGAACAGCTTGATAAAATGATTAATGTGGCGGAGCAACTTGGCCATGACTTCGACTTTGTCCGAATCGATTTGTTCCAACCAGATTCTGAGAAAGTAGTTTTTGGAGAAATCACACTGGCTCCAGGATCAGGCCGAGAGGAGTTTATCCCTACGAGTGCCGATTTTGAGTTGGGCTCTAGCTGGCTAATGTCTGAGTAGAGATTTTCAAACTGTTGCCCTTACTAAGACGTCCAGCCCGACTAAGTCTGCCCCGATATATATGGAAGCAGCCAGCAACAACTTTGGCGAGAGCTAGATTGACAAATTTAATATCTGCACCCAGTGATTTTAAGATCACTCTAAGCGACCATCAGATGATATTTGATACGCCACCCGCAGATTTATTACTCCGCCGTCATTGTCTATATCCAGCGAATCACCAGACGGGGTCGGGTGTGTGGCGCAGCGTCACGATATCAACAGCAAGAACCGGTGGATCCTTTATACGGAACCCGCCGCCGTATGGCAGATACGGACCTGCACGCACGGCCGTTATCCCTGCAGGAGCACATCATGAATAATCCCCTTCTGAATATACGAAACAGTCCGCTGGCGATTTGGTTTTTTAGCTAAACGTGATACACGGACGTGGCGATGTAGAAATCCCACCCGTTGTGAATCGCGCCCCCGGTATTGACGACGGTGCAGGCACGTCCTCGAAGTGCCCGACACCTACGACACAGGCATCGACCCACGACTGCAGTCGTGGGCTTCCGCCCTGAGCCTCTGTGATGACTGGGGCTGTGGTGAGTCCTGCTCTGGCTGCCACTCCCACTGCTCGGCCTTCAGCCTCGCCCTCGTCCGGGAACTATCGAGGCGACCGAGCGTGTCCAGTCCACGGAGCGCACTCACCGAGATAGCACGATGTGTACTCTATCCTGGAACACCGACCCGGGCGGGACTGAAAGGGGCCGCGGGCTCGGCGGTCCCCCGACGACGCAAGGACCGCAAGGAGCGAAGCGACCGAGGACCGCAGCGAGTCGCGGGACCCCGAGCCAGCGGGGGCTTTCGACCGGTCGTCGCCGGCGCTATCGCCGAAGAACGCACCATATCAAATCGACAACCACGCCTGACAGAGCCTTCGCGAACGACATCCGCCTGAATGACACCCCCCACCCGGCTGCCAAACACACCTCACTCGACGAGCCCCTCGAACCGATCGACCTCGCCGATGGCCGACTTCACCGCCTGCGGATCGACCGACAGTTCGTGGACGAGGAACTTCCCACCGCCCTTGCCCTCGTTGCGCTCAGTCGAGGTCAGGAATCCCATCAAAGCCATCTCGGAAAGGTGGTTCTGGACAGTCCGTGTCGTTCGTGCCTCCATCTCGACGGCCTCACAGAACCGCCGATACAGTTGCGCGACGGTCTTCGTCCGGACTTCATCGACCGACTCGTCCATCTCGAGGACCGCCACCGCGTACAGAGAAAGCAGCGCATGACTCGAGAACGAGGTCAACTCCGACTTGATGATTGCTTCCTCAACCTCCTCCTGGGCGACACGGACGTGCTCCTCGGCCACCTGGTCGGTGTCTGCCTTCTGAGCCATTTCCCCAGCCGTCCGAAGGATGTCTATCGCTCGCCGCGCCGACCCGGTGTTCGATGCCACGAGGGCTGCCGTCAGCGGAATCACGTCGTCGCTGAGCGCTCCCGACTCGAATGCCTCGGTGGCCCGCTGCTCGAGAATCGCTCGGAGCTCGGCCGCGTCGTGGGGGGCGAAATGAATCTCCGTCTCGGCCAGCGTCGAGCGGACCCGTGCCGAGAGGTTCTCATGGAATCTCTGATACATCTAGTTCGATATCACGTCGACTCTGTCCACGAGAGAGTGATGGTAACGCTACCGAAGGAAGTCGGTGTCACCCTCGCACGACGAATCGTGGAGCCGTCGAATCTCGGCGAACGTTTTGGAGTCGACCGTGATGTGCTCCGGTTCGTGGAGCAGTTGCTGAAACGACGGTCGGGACAGATGCTGTTCAGCCGTCTCCGCTCTGCTCTCCGGAACGACGACATAGAGGTCGACCATGAGATTCGGCACACTGGCCGCGAAATCGGCCATCCGGAGGAGTCCAGAATAGATCTGCGTCGAGTTCTCGACTTCGAACATCTTGACGATGGAATCGCCGTCCAACCAGATGACGTCGATATACTCGATAAGTTCGGCCGCCTTTTCCGGCAGTCCTCGAAGCGGGAGGGTGTCGACACAACCTTCGCCGAGCGTCGTACCGTCGATCGACTCACTGCGGTCGTTTCGAGCGACGAATACGTCGTGCTGATGAGCCCGTCCGAGTTGGACGAGTGCGTGCTGGATTTCCAGGTGGTCTCGTACCGAACGGGTTTCATCCCCCTCTTCGGGCCGACCTTGTTCGGTTGTCGATTCCTGCTTCCGTTCCTCCGCGTGTTCAGTACCAGATGGCGCTGACTCTGGACCAGTAGATGCCGTCGCTGAATCAGAACCTCCGTCGACGGGAATCCCCGAGGAATCGGCGCTGGTAACGGATTTCCGGAGGTGGTCGCTCAGGTACGTCTCGATTGCCTCCAGAGCGGCCATGCAGTCCGGCTGCAGCTGGTACTCGTAGTAGACCCCCTCCCCTCGGCCGCCAGCGATCTGCTCACGTTCAAGGAATGGCCACCGTGCTTCGAGTTCTTTGAGTCGTTCCCGGACGTATGCGTCGGACCAGGAATCGCCCTCCAGGTCTGTTTCAAGCGTCTTCCGATGTGACTGAATCTCGGCGGTTCGAACTGGGCCTCCACGCTTCTTCTGACGGGTAGCGAGTATCCACAAGAGAAGCTGCGTCCGGGGAGTACTCCCGTCGACAACTGCCCGGAGTTCGTGCAGGTCCCACCGCTCAGTGACTGCATCGACATGCTCCATGCGCACGGCGTCGGCATCCTCCCGCTCGGCACAGTGCCAAGCCTCTCTGAGGAGGCGGAGGACCCGCGGCGCATTGGCGGCGTACGGGAGCGTCGACTCAGCACAGTGCCGAATCGTCTCCGTATCGACGGCTCCATCGACGAATGCGTCCTCTGCACGGTCCGAGAGGATCTCCTCGAGGTCGTCCGCGTCGTAGCCGTCGAAATAGACTGTCGCATCGACGTAGTCCCCAAAGAGGCCGCACTCGTCGAACTGGGTTTCGTCCGTTAGGATGACGGTGACATCGTACGCGTCTGGTGCACCAGTGCGACCTCCGTCGAGTCGAGCCCGCTTACTTCGAGCCAGGAATTCCCAGATCGCTGGAAGGGGATCCATCTCATCGAGGTCGGAATCGGGGGCAGAAAGCGGGGCTCCGGAGGTACAGCAATCGAACACGAGATGTGTCGGCCTGTCACTCGCCGCCAACTCGCCGATAGCAGCATCGAACAGGGCCACTGTCTTCTCTGTGGACTTTCTGGTATCGTCACCGCCGCGTGCCTCTCGTAGCTGATCCAGCACGCTGATTACGGTTTGGCGATCGTTCTGCTGATGGTTGATCGGAACCTCGATGATTTCGGCATCGTCAATCGAATAGAGCACCTCTCGCACTGAGGTGGTCTTGCCAACCGCGGCGGAGTCTGGGGGGCCGTACGCGACCACATTCAACCCGGTGCATTCCCCCTCTCGAAGTGGAGCATACAGTGCCTCCAACTGGCGGATCTGGGGCTCGCGAGCGACCGGGGAACGCGCTTCATCGGGATGGCGGTACACGTCAAGCGGGGCGGGATTAGCAAGTAAACGGTCGCCCCGATCGAAGAGTGAATCCTCCATGTGACCGGCTGGTCGCCTGATGAGTAATAAACTAACTGGCGGCTTGAGGGGCTACAGTGTAAAATACTGGAATGAGAGGCCCTGAATCGCAGGAATAGACTCACACCGCACCGATCAGCGTTCCGCGCGGCGACGAACCAGTCGCGATGACGAGGGAGTGAGGGCCGCTCAGTCGTCTGCCACCAGCTGACTCACCGTCGCCGTCGACTGGTGACGGGGCTCACCCCCCATCGATCACCTCCTGCTCGACCGGACTCGCACGGATCCGAAGCGGGAACCAGCCCTCTTCATCGACACCGAGTAACGCCTCCGAAAAGCCAGCGTCGTCCTCACCAGCCTTCGCCGTCCGGACGTAGGCGATCTCCCGGTCGCTCAGCCCGAACCACTCGGCCAGCGTATCGTCACCCTGCTCCACGCGATGCAACTGCTTGATCGAACACAGGTTCGCGATAGTCCGAGTCTCGGGCTCAACGAGAATTCCTCGCCGGTCTGGGTGATGAACTGGATCGACAGATTGTAGTGCCGGCTGTGCCGGACCGCCGTCTCGAGGAACGCCAGTGACGCGGATTCCGCGTTCATCAGGTAGTGGGCCTCGTCGATGGCGAGCACCACCTGACTGTCCGTCTCTTTGGCCCACTCATACACCGAGTGGAACAACACCTGCATCATGAGCGACGTCTCGGTCCCGCCGCGAACGCCCTCCTGCTGATGCAGGTCCAGGTACACGACATCCGACTCGATGTCGAAATCGGTGGGCTTCGCGAGATTCGCCAGGTCACCACCCTCGCGGAAGGAGGGTCGCAGATCCGTCAGGAGTGATTCGGCCTGCGCGGCCACCCGGTCCCGCTCGCCGGGGGACACGTAGCCGTACTCGGCAGGCGACTCGTGCATCGCCTCAAGCACCGAGACCACGTCCCGAATCGTCGGCGAGTCCCTGTCGTGGGGCGCCGGGTCGCGGGTGATCCCCTGCTGGTCGTACGCTTCCTGCACGGCACGCCGGAGCGTCTGCGAGCGCTGCCCGAGCGGGCTGTTCGCAACCGACTCGAAGAACGCCTCGAAGAAGCCCATCGCCCGCGTCTGCTGGGCGGCAAGCGGGTCCAGGTCGTCGCCCCCCGACAGACCGACAGCGCGTACGCGGGCGTCATCCCCATCTTCCTCGAACAGGCCCGGAACGACGAACCGCTCACCGTCGATGGCGACGGCTCGCAGACCCGCGACTTCGTCCACATCGACGATGTCGTCCAGGCCAACCTCCTGGCCGCCACCACCGACGCCGTCGGCGAGGGGTACAACATCGGCACGGGCACGGAAACCTCCGTCCTCGACCTCGCCGAGACCATCCAGCAGGCCACGACCACCGAGTCGAAAATCGTCCATACCGAACCGCGAACGGCCGACATCGACCACAGCGTCGCGGACATCTCGAAAGCTCGCGAGCGCCTAGGGTACGAGCCACGGATGTCGCTACGAGAGGGCATCGACGCGTTGCAGAAAACCACCCGAAGCACAGAGCTGGATTGACTACGATAGAGTGCCTCCACCAGAGATTCGCCACCCCTGCAGCAACCGACGGAACCACAACGCCGATGTGGAACGGGCCCACCAGCGGTACTGTACCCGTATGGAGGATGACGGGCTCCCCACGCCGGACGAGATTCTCGCCGTGCACGAGCAGCTCGAGGAAGCGTACGACCTGAAGCATCGCGGACTGATGAAGGCTGCTCCGCGACTGAAACTCGAACGCGAGGTCCTGGCGCCGGCCCGGGAGTACGAGAACCCCCACTACCGTGCCGCTGCCCTGCGCTGGGAACTGATCAGTCTCCATCTGTTCGAGGACGGCAACAAGCGGACGGCATGGACCGTGGCAGTGGAGTACCTGTCCCGCCACGGAATCGATACGGATCACCTGGGAGACGAGACGGCGACGGTCGTCCGACGAAGCGGGCTCTTCAGCGTGGAAGAGCTGGCGACGTGGCTGGAAACGGGCGAGATCGACACTTCCAGGCTGCCGGAGGATTAACTATGCTACAGTCGAATGTGGTTGTATGAGCGAGCCCGCATCCGACCCCGCCCCCGACGTCGATGAGGAGTACCGGGCGCGAATCGACCGGATCATCGCTGCACAACGGGATATCCTCGACGAACTCGCCGACTGACCCGCACCGGGGCTGTACTCGTACGCGAGCCGCCCGAAGGGAGCGGGCTGGACCTGCTGGAGACCCCACAGGTGTTCCTCCGGTTTCCGGCTCACCGGTGCTCTCCGCCGATGCCGGTTGACATCCCCGCACCCCTGAAGAGGCGGGCTCCCGTGTGCTATCCGTCAGGTATACTCATGTCGTCGTGCAACACGGCGACCGTCTCGCTCGTCGATCAAGAGCAGGTCCGCCCCTTCCTCGACAGCATGGCAGATCGCGGCTGTTTCCCCGAGGTCGAGTTCGGTGACGATCTCGATGAAGAAGTCGGACCGGTCAACCGGGACCAGAGTCAGGAATCCGGACTCACGCAACTCTCGAAGTCTGGCCAATCCCTCATCGCCTTCCGAAAGCTCCGTCCAGACCTGTTCGGGGACGGTAACACCGGAAAACTGTGTCTCGAGAAGATCGAGGCGATCGATGAGGGCGAGGTTCAGAAGCGGCGAGGTATCGGCGACCACGAGCCGATCATCCGGCATACTCGATATCCTCGGCGGGTTCCTCCTCGCCGTAGTGGCGCGGGATCTCGCGCTCGCCGAGCAGCCGCTGGAACTCCTGGTTCGACAGTCCGGCCAGGGCCCGTGCCTTCCCGAACGAGAGGATGTCCCGCGCGTACAGCGACACCGCCAGCTCCAGCTTCATCACATCGGAGCGCTCCCCCTCGGGAAGCTTGAGCGCCTCGTACACCTCCTCGTCGATCTCGAGGGTCGCCATATCTGTTCTTGGACAACTCCGTTCTTGAGTGTTTGGTCGCCGGGATTCCGTGACTACCATCTGCACCGGAAAGCGAGAACGGACCGGATTCGCTGCTTCTCACAGACTCTCAAGGCGGGAGCCCACGACTTCAGTCGTGGGTAGCTGACTCGACCGTGTCGAGCGACGCCGTGAGCTGCTGTGCGGTGTCGAGGCCAGTGTGGAACCGGCCGATGAGCTCCGTCTGGTGCTCCGCACAGGCGAGGGGTGCGACGGCCCCGTCCTGGACGGGAATCAGTGGCTGTTGTGGGTTGGTGAGCGTGAGCTGGCAGCTGGGACACGAGATTCCGCCGGCTGGCCGGTGCTCGATGAGCGAGGCCGTCCCGTCCGTTGTGAACCCGCAGGCGGTAGCGAACCGTTCGAGATGGGCCTCACACCCCACGACCGGGACCGTCAACTGATCGAGAAGCAGGAAGGATACCGTCTGACTGGTGGCCGATTGGAGGGCAGCCTCGCAGGCATCACACTGGATCGGTGGGGAACCCTGGGCCTCCGCATGCTGTTGCTCGGAGATGTCTGCAGGACACATGTGAGAGTGATACAACATTGGGTCGTCAGACGGGAAAGGCTGTGGGCGAGCGACCGACGACGACACGCTCAGAGGCGACTCAGCTACCACGGGTGACATCCTCCCCGCGATAAACGGCGGGGCTTCCCCTACGAGGGGAATCCGGTTTGGCAGGTTTCAGTCCGAGTAGGCCGAGAGCGTCATCTGCGAGGGTGTCTCGCTCGTCTCCCGGTGGACTGTGGCGGTGTCACGACCGCTCCCGTCCTGTGGCGAGTCATCGCGTTCCGGTTTCCAAGGAACGCTCTCTCCCCACGGGTCTACGCGACCGGCGATGTTCGCCGCCGCGTTAATATCTGCTTGGAACTCCGTTACGTGGCAGTCGTCGTGTGGACACACGAACTCCGCTTGCTGACCCCGACGACCGAGACGCTTGCAGGCGTGGCACGTCTGCGAGGTGTACGCCGCGTTGACGTACTCGACTTGAATCCCCGCCTCGGTTGCCTTGTCTTCGATTCTGCCCTGTATCCGGGCGAACGCCCAAGAGTGGAGTCGTCGGTTCATCCACTTCCCGTAGTCCAGTCGTTCCCGGATGTACGAGAGGTCTTCGAGAACGATAACCGGATTCTCGAACTGCTGGGCGTATTCGACGGCCTGCCGAGACGCTTTCTCGACAATATCCGTCAAGGCATTCTGGTAGTGGTCGAATCTTTCGTCCACCCGCCATTCGGCGGCGTCCCGCTGTTGGAGACGGCGGAGTGTGGTGAACATCTCTTTGCGGAGGTGTCGCGCTCGACTGCCGTTGACGAGCATCGGCTTCCGTGGTACGTCGCGTTTGAGGGCACAGCCCGTTATCAACGCGCTCTCGCCTACGTCGAAACCGATGTGCGTCGGGTCGTCCGATTCGGTCGGTTCTTCGACCAGGTATTCGACGGTGACGTGCAACCTCCACGACGTGCGGTGTCGCTGTAGGCGCAACTCGCCCGCCTCCGCGTCTTCGGAGAGTAGGTCGAACCACAGAGATTCATGTTCCGGGTTGATACGGAGTGGAATCCAGAAGTTCGTCCCGCGACCGGGTTGCGGGACTTGCCATACGAAGCCGTGTTCGCGTTCCTCCGAGTAGTCGAATTTCGCGGCCCGATTGACGAGTCGAAGCGGATGCTCGTCGTCTAACTCCTCGGCGTTGTACGTGTCTCGGAGTTTCGGGACGTAGGACTTGAGCGCGTCTTTGGCCTGATATGGCAGTTCGTAGGGCGTCACAACGTCGTTAACGGCAGACATCGTGTCTGCCCTGTTGTCGAAGGCTTCGTGGAGTGCGTCGCGGTAGGTGTCCAAGAGCCGCTGTAGGCGTTGCTCTTTGCCCGTGGTGGGCGTTGCGAGCGTGGCCTGTAGCGTCTTCGTCACCGTCTCGGACACACCCGTAGATAGAGCGTAGACAAAGTTAAGTGTGGCGGAAGGTAAGAATGCAGTATGCCACACATCAACTTCGAGATAGACGAGGAGCAGTACGAGTCGCTTAAAGAGACGAAGAAGCACCACGGGCTAACGTGGAAGGGAATGCTACTCCACGCGCAACGGGAGTTGGATTCCGACCCGGCCACCGAGTAGTGGTTGGCCAGTATCGTGTCGCATTCCCTGCCGCCCTAAAGGGCGGGATTCCCTGCTTGAATTAAGATTGTGGGGGCCAGCCATGCCCCTCGACTCCATGGCGGAGATGCTCGAAGACAATATCTGGGTCGCCCGCGACGGAGAGATGGTTCCGCATCTCGAAGCCAAATTCGTCAGCGACGAGTACGACCGGGCCTCTCTCGAGAATCGAATCACCGCGAAACTCACTAGCGTCAACGAGGAACTCCCCATCGGTCCCCTCGAACTTCAGATTGCCTACAAACTGTATCTGGGTACTCCGAAGGACTTCGAGGACGCCCTCCACCTCTATTCGCTGTTCGAGGGAAGTCTTAGCACCCCCGCGCTCGAACGTTGGGTTACGAACCTCGGCGTCGAGGGAGACTATGAGCGACTCGAACAGGCGTGAGGACCTCGAGGCGAAGCACGAACGGAATCGTCAGCAGCGCATCAGCAGTATCAAACGGTGGGTCGAATTCATCAAAACGCACGATGCAGACGAGTGGGTGACCAACAGAACCGCCTCATCAACTCACAACTCGAATCTGCTCGTCAGTCCGACATCGACGTCGAACATCGCAGACGCGTAGAGCGAGCCGGTCGCGAATACTCGGAATCTTCTGGTCGGTGAATTGTGGAGGAGTTGCCAGATTCATCCCACGACTGAAGTCGTGGGCGTTCTCCTCAAATCTCTGTAACGAGTGGGACTGGGAGTTCACCGACACAGCCGACCGACAGTTCGACGGCCTCGACGAATACGCCCAAGATCGAGTCAACCAGGCGAACGACTAGCCCATCACCGCCGACGATATCGTTCAGGCCAACCTCCGAGCTGGTCATCCGAAGAGCCGCCGCAGGAACGAATTCGAGTCCTGGGAGACCGAATCGGACTCCCCCACCACCTGATCGCCAGCCGGCTCCGAGATCGCGGGCTCACCATCTTCCATCTCTGCTTCGAGCATCTGGATCCGTTCCTCTTTCAGCCCGAGCAGCGCCTCCAGTTCCTGCACTCGCTGTTCCAGTAATCGAATCCGCTCCGCATCGTAGGCTCGCTGCCCGCGCTGTTGGGCCGGACGGGATGACGGTCGCGAACCAGCAGACGCAGCTCCGTCCCCACTCGCGGGTTCGTAGAACTCGTCCGTCACATCCACAGCCCGCTTGACGGTCACCTCACCGTACGTCGAGCCATCAGCGTAGTGCTGTTCGTCCCATTTGTCTCGCATCAGCCCCGAGCCCCGAAACAGCGAGTCCATCCGTTTCGTATCGCCACCGGTCCAGAAGGCAAGCAGACAGCAGAGCGCCATATCGGCCTCCGACTGACTCGCGTAGCCAGTCGTCTGTCCTTGCCAGAGTCGCTGGAACTTCTCGCCGTTCTTCGCGGCGCCCGCCCGTCGGATGAGTTCCGAATCCGAGAGTGCAGACTGTGACGACTGTCCAGAGGCGTGCTCGTTCCCGCCTGCCGTCGTCTCCACGCCGATGTGTTCATCGTATACCTCGTCGAGTTCCTCGTGCCGCTCTTTCGCCGACCTGGGCGTCCCCTCGACGTGGTCGCCGGTCACGGTGAAGAAGCGCTTCTTCTCGTACATCTCGACCTTCCCACGACGGTTCCGGTCGCTCGGAAGCCGCCCCTGCAGGATGACGTGATACCCCGTTCCGCTGGGTGAGACCTCGGTGTACGAATCGAGCGCACCGACGATCTCTTTCGCGACCGGGGTTGGCCGCCCATTGTCGGCATCACGGCAGTCGTCCAGATCGATACCGACGAGTGGGTCGATCTCGGTGAAGACGAACCCGAGCCCGTAGTCCCACTCGGTCGCGAACTCGTACGCGATGTCGAACGTGCTCCATGTCTCCGGGTCCGTCGTCGACGCCCACTTTCCATCCGCAGGATTGATCGGCACCTTCGTCGGCTTGCCGTCCCGCTCTTCTTCCCGCCAGCAGAGCCACTGCTCACGGGAGGTCATGGTATCCGGTATCTCGTCCGCCGTCGGCTGTGGGTAGCCAGTCTCAGTCATCGGCCACCTCCTCGCCGATGGACAGACCGCTCTCGGCTATCGCCTCGGAGTCCGCATCGACCTCGGAACGTGATTCCGCGACGTACCCGTCGATGACCTGCGCCTCGTACGGACTCGCCCGGACGCGAATCGGGAACCAGCCCTCCTCGTCCACTCCCAGCAACGCCTCCGAGTAGCCGTCCTCGTCGTTGCCCGCCTTCGCGGTCCGAACCCATGCGACCTCCCGCTCGCTCAACCCGAACCACTCGGCGAGTTGCTCGGCCTCCTCGTTCACCCGATGTATCACGGTCATCGAGCAGAGGTTCGCGATGGTCCGGGCTTCCGGCGTGAGCGTGAACTCGCCCCCCGTTTGCGTGACGAAGTGCAACGAGAGATCGTAGTGTCGGCTGTGGCGCACCGCGGTCTCCAGAAAGCCGAGCGAGGTCGCATCTGACATGAGGTAGTGCGCCTCGTCGATGACGAACAGCACGCGCTTCTCGGTCGCCTTCGCCCGCTCGTAGACCGCGTTGAACAGTACCTGCATCATCAGGCTCGTCTCCGAGCGGCCACGGCTGCCCTCCTCCTGCCGTAGATCGAGATAGACGACCTTCGAATCGAGGTCGAACGCCGTCGGCTGGGCGAGATGGGCGAGGTCGCCATCGGCCCGGAACGAGGGTCGGAGGTCCTTCAGCAGCGACTGGGCATCCGCGCGGACGCTATCCTGCTCGCCTCCGGTCTCGTAGCCGAACGCTCGCGGGTCCTCAAGCAGCGTCTCCAGCACGGCGATGACATCCGTGATGGTAGGCGACTCGCGGTCGTGCGTGCTCGGGTCGCGGGTGATACCCCGGCGCTCGTATGCCTCCTGCACCGCGCGGCGAAGCGTCTGCTTGCGCTCGCCGAGCGGGTTGTTCGCGACGTGCTCGAAGAATGTCCCGAAGAAGGTCATCACCCAGGCGATCTGCTGGGCCCACGGGTCGAGGTCGGGAACGCTCCGAAGGACGTCGTCTGGTGTGGGCTTCAGTTCGAGTGGGTTCAGCCCGCGCCGCCCGCCGACCGTGATTCGCTCACCACCGAGTGCCTGACTCACGCCCGCGAAGCCGCCCATCGGGTCGAGCATCACGATGACTGTATCCTCGTCGTACATCGCGCGACGGACGAGTTGGAGTTTCGTCCCGAACGACTTGCCCGCTCCGAGCTTTCCGATGGTCATCATGCAGTAGCCCGTCGACCGCTCGAACCGGTCGAGGATGAGCGGGCTCTCGTTGAGCGCATACGTCCCGTACTCGATACCCGGCTCGGCAAGCGCACCTGCGACGAACGGGAACAGCGCACCCGCCGCACCAGCAAGCATCGGGGTAGTCGTCTCCATCGACTCGGCGAGCTGGTCGACTGCGACCGGACTGCACGAGGTGAGCGTCGCGGGCTGGGCCCAGCGCGGCGTCACGGGTGTCAGGTTCGCGGGCGCCCGACGCGCGGCCTTCCGAACCGAGTCAACGTCGTGCTCGACGGCCTCGCGGTCCTCGCCGCGGACCGTCAGGAACATCGAGGCGTCGAACGCCCGCGTGGGCGTGTTCCGGAGTACATCGTACAGCGCCTGGTAATCCTCCAGATCTTTCTGAACGCCTCGCGCACCCGCTCGCTGCTTGTCGGTGAGGTAATCGAGGTCTGCCTGGAGGTCCTCGATACGGTTCTCCAGCGAGTCGAGCGTCGAGTGCGTCTCCCGAGGGTCGAGATGGATGGAGATGTCCGTGCGGCGCGTATCGCTCGTCGCGTACAGCCCTTCGAGGCAGCCGTCACTGGGCCCGTCCGGATAGCCCGCGACCCAGAGCGACTGCGTCCACGCGCGGCCCGTCTCGACACCGTTGGCTCGCTCGGTGATCGTCGACGGTGCAAGCACCGACTGGTGTGCAGCACCCGGCAGTGAGAGGTCGAGTGGTGCCGACCCTTGACGTGGGTCCGCCTCTTCCGGGTCGACCCCAGCGCTCTCTGCCTCGGCATCCGACGCCGGCTCGGTATCGTCCCTCTGGTCGGTGTGTCGCCAGCGACCGATGAGCCGCCGAATCATCGGCCCACCCGTCCGACGATGGGCATCCGGCCGAACACCGACTTGGGAGTAGCGCCGTAGTCGCGCTCCTCTCCAGTCCAGAACTTCGCGATGAGTAACGCAGCGTCCGCCGCAGGCACGCGCCGTGCGCCACACCCGTCGATATCTCGAATCCCGCGTTCGATGCGGTCGAGGCGATCGCTGAGCGTTTCGACCATCGCAGCATGCCGTTCGGCATCGCTTCCGGAGAGGATTGCACGGATGAACACGCCGAGGACGGGAATCCACGAGAGCCGCTCGCCCATGCTCTCGCGCTCGAAGCTCACCTCCTCGGGCGTGACCTGGACCACGACGTAGTGGTCGCGGATGGTCATCCGCCTGGCTTCGAGTTCGGCGGCGTACCAGTCGATGTAACTCTCGACGAGCGCGGCCAACTGCGGGTTCTGTTTCACGTCCGGGTCGCCGAGTCGCTCCTCGTAGTGGTCGAGGTACTCCTCGACCGGGAACGCCTGCGTGGTCGCGTAGAGCTGTATGGGGAACTCGACGACCGTGTTGAGGAAGTCCTCGAACGCTCCGGCCTGTGCCTGCCACTCCTCGGCCGTCGCGAGGGCCATCGACGCGGGGTCGACCTGCACCATCCCGAGGAGGGCGCCGTCCGTTCGCTCGATGGTATCGGTCTCGACATCCACACGCTCGACGAGCGTGAACTCCTTCGCCGCCTCGTGGTCGTGGTCATGCGCTCGCAGCCGGTAGCCGACGAGCGTCCCGAACCAGTCGAGACTGCCCGTGTAGCTCGGTGTGAGATAGACGAAGAGCGCTCCGACGAACACAGCGGCGCCCGCGAGCGGGAGCGCTAGCGACTGGATGTTGATACCTCCGATGACGGCGTCCGGCACGAGGAGTTGCGTCGCCAGGACGACGAAGACGCCCGGGAACAGGCCGACCGCGAGGTCGGTGAGGCTGTAGCGACCGAACAGTTTGGTCTCGGCCTTCAGGCCGTTCGGAATCCGTTTGGTTGGGTCGTGGACTGACATCTGAATCATTTCGAAGATTACTATCGGCGTCGGGAATCCGAACGCCGTGTTCGATTGCGGTCACTACGCAGGGACTCGAACTCTCTCGACTCCTCCCAGGGGGGTGCCTTCGAGGGCGGGACCGGGACGTGTGTCGAGGCGTCCGAGTCGAGCTTGTAGCGGTCGGGAGGGACGGGGATGTGTTCGCGGTCGGCTCCGGGAGTTCCCGACGCGGACTCGCTGGGACTTGAATCCGGAGACGAGCCGCCCCCGTCCGACCCAGGAGGCCCGTCCCCTGGTGGGACTGGGATGTGCGTCGAATCGGCGTCCGTGGATGACTCCCGAGCGGACCGTCCAGCCGTGTCGGGAGGTGTCCCCCCATCGCCGCGGGGTGGCCCATCGCCGTGTCTCCCACCGCCACCGCTGCCGCTGTTCCCCGGTCCCGGGCCTCCGGGACCGCGGCGCCGCTCCCGGAGTTCACTCGCAAATCGGGAGCCGAGTTCGTTCAATCGCGTCCCTGCGGCGTTCGCGCGGAAGCCGGCCGGGCGTGGTTGAGGTGGCTGATAGACCGTCGCCCCGCGTCCCTGTAATCCGCCGGCGAAGTTCTGCGTCTGGTGGACCGCCTGCCGCTTCGCCCCGACTGCACCAGCCACCCGGTTCCGGGCCGTCTGGACGGACGCCCGCCTGCCCACGCGGTCGGCCACGAGGAACACGGCACCGGCCTGCCAGATGAGGACGAATGGACTGAGGAGGGCCGCCAGTGGGACGATCAGTGCGAGCAGCCACGTTCCGAGGCTGTCCATCGAGAGTTCAAGACTCTCGAAGAGGAGGATCTCCAGGCGGAACAGGACCGCGACCGGGAGCGTCATGAACAGGAACGGGACGAAGAACCCGCCGATACGTGCGGCGAATCGCGCGACGAGGGCGAACGGGCCGACTCCCGGCACCCAGAGGGCGATGAGGATGGGCATGATGAGGACGAAGAAGTACAGCAGCACCTCGCGGAGCAGGTAGACCAGTGCGAGGAGGAGGAACAGCACGAGGTCGATGAACAGGGTGAGGACGACTCCGAGGACGCTGAGCCCGGTGAACGAGAGCGTCTCGAAGAGCGTCAGCTCCGAGAGGTCGGGCACGATGTAGCCCGTGAGTGCGTCGGCGAACTGCAGCGAGAGTGCTGCAATCCACCACCATGCGAGGATGCCGAGGAGCCCGGTGAACGCCCGCTTCTTGAGTTTCGAGCGGTGGTACGTGCTGAACAGGTAGCTCGTCGATTCGAGGAAGATGACGATGCCGATGCTCAAACCGTAGAGGAGCAGCGCGAGCGGGAGGATGGAATCCCAGTAGTACTCGTAGATTTGTGGCCATGCACTATTTGTCGGGGCTGTATAGACTGCATTCGGATGTGGTGTCTTTACGACCAGCTTGATTAGATCTCCCGCATACTTTTCGATTAATCCAGATATCGGGGAGAAGAGCCCATTAAGCAGCTGTTTCAACGCATCAACTATCACGTCCCCGAGCGCGGATAGCGGGAGAAAAGGGAAGCCAATCGAGAGGGTGGTGACTCCCTTTTCATCATGGCTGAAAGTTCCAAACCCACGATCTACTCTATCAGCCATCCAAAACCTCGATTCGGGAGCTATCGCAGACAAACCGTCCACCCGTGGTTTCTGGTCCCGGATTCCCCTCTGCGGTGAGCCGGACCGAGGTGGAGAGTATTTCTCCCGTCGCTATTCCGACATTGATTTTGAATTCGAATTTCTCTCCTGCGCATTCGACGGAAGCTTCCTTATCGAATACTGCAGGAGCGGCATTCGATACGTACTCTTGCCTACCTCCGGGAGAGATTACTGCTGAGTCAGCCGAAACCCCGCCCATGAAGGGGATCCCCGGGAAGTCACTGAGTGGGGTATCTGCCGTCCAGTCAGGGGCCCCTTCGAACGCAATGTCGTGTGCCCATGTCGGGGCAGTGCCGGTATTCTCTATCCGCACTACCACTTTGCCGGAATCAAGCAGTCTGTCTCCGCCTTCGTTGAGTCGGATACCGGTAATCGCGACCTCCGGATGTAGGTCAATAGACCGACGCTCGGTCTGATTACCCGCCTTGGCGACTAACTCGTGAACGCCCGGCGTGTAGTGGACATAGTCCGAATCCCCTATCTCCGGGTCAGCGACTGCGATCCGGACAGTCGTCGCGGCGAAGTCCGGCCGCACCGTCTTAAAAACGGTCCCGTCCGGCTCAACCAGCGAAATCTGCGAGACACCGTGGTCTTCGGGCAATCCGATGACCAGATCGCCGAGGTCGAACGAGAGCGACTGGAAGACACTCCCCGGTTCCCCACCGCCGATATCGGTCGGCGAAGCCGGGTCGGCCTGCGAGCGCGAGCAGCCGGCCAGCCCAACCATCGCTCCACCGCCGATCGCCCGGAGTACCGCTCGACGCGACACTTGGGCCATCACAGCCCCCTCCACGGTGGCCACACGCCCCAGTGCGTGATACGGTCGATGAGGAACACTGCGAACAGGAACAACGCGACCGGTACGCCACCCGTATAGAGCACGGACAGCCCGTCGACGACCGCCCCCCGGACATAGACCGTCTCGGAATCCGGGAGATACGCCTGCTCGCCCTGAACGCGCCACCACTCGCGTGGCTCGTAGCGAGCCGTCACCCCACCGGCAGGTCGTGGAATCGTAACCGTCGCGAGCCCATCGGAATCGGTCGTGATGACCCGCGACCCGAGATAGACCGGTTCGGTGCGCCGACTCGTGTCAATCGGCGCACCCGACTCCGCATCCCGGAGCGAGACGCGAATCGTCGCAGTCTCGTGGGTCACGTTCAGGACCGAGAGCGAGAGGTTGCTCCGATGGAGCACGACCTCGGGATATGCGATATCGTCCGGGGAGACACCGACTCCGCGGACGAGTCCACGCGGCCGAACGCGGGGCCAGTCGCCACGCCCCGGCTCTCCTACGACCCGGGTCGTCACCTCGAAACTCGTCTCGTACACCTCCGGAGGCGTATCGAGGTGGACTTGCTCCGGGAGTTCGGGAGAAGCGAGTCGAACGCCGTCGGTACCCAGCAGACGGACACCGGCCCCATCCGTGGTCGGGCCGGGTTCGAACGGGTAGGCATGGACCTGCAACGGGTGGAGCGGCGAGTGCGCTCGTGTCCGCCCACTCTCCTCCGCCGACACGAGCGTATCCCACGCGGGGTCACGGGCGACGTAGAACCGCCAGACGCCGTTCACCTCTCCGGAGGCGGTCTCGTAGCCGAGCCAGAGGTCGTCGTACCGAAGCGAGAGCCCGATGTCGTCGTCGGGGTAGCGCGTGCGCTGCCCCGTGACCGAGAGAGTGTAGGGGCGGACCTGGGTGGAGTCCCGGACGGTGACGGACTCCCGAATCGTCTCGCGCTCGGACTGCCAAAACATCCGGCACCGACGCTCGGTCTCGCCCGTCGTCTCGTTGATCACGATCTGTCGACAACGCTCGAACCGCTCCTCACGAAGCACTGACAGCTCGACAGCGACCTCCGTTTCGAGCGTGAGCCTCACGCGCGAGTCGTCGGTATCGAGACCGGCGTACGAGAGCACGGGCGTCTTCTCGCCGGCAGAGCGCGACTGGAGGTCGCCGTCCGCGAGGAGCCGTGTCTCCACGACGTGTGACGACACCAGCGTCCAGGTCTCCCGTTGGGAGCCCACTCGGTCGTCCACCGGTACGAGGACGCGGTAGTCCGTGGTCCCGAGGACGACACCCCCGGGTGGGACGAGCAACGTTGTCGCGTTCGGATTGGTCAGTGCTCGTGTCGACGGCTGGACGGCGAAGACCGAGACGGTCACGTCCGTCAGGTAGGTCCCGTTCTCTCGCGGAGCACCCACGGGGAAGACCGAGCGGGTGTGGTCGGTCCGTGGGAACGACTCGATATCGGCACGGTTCCACTGCTCGACAGCCTCGGGTGGCTCGTCGAGGGGGATATCCGTGCCTGCAGCGAGCGCGACCAGCGCTGACTCGCCGTCCATCAGGTTCCGATACGTCTCGGTGTCGGTGATATCGACATCGCCCGACCAGAGCGTGGCGAACGTCTCGTTATCGAGGCCGTTGTCGGGCTCCGTCTCCGGATGCCCGACGGCATTCGACGCGGTGAGGGTGGTCATGATGAGCAGGCTCGCGATGAGAGTCAGAACCCGCAACTCATGCCACCCGCCACGACGTTGTTGAGGATGAACGCGACGATCGTGGCCCCAAGCGACGCGACGATGATTCCCCAGATGATCGCCTGATTGCGGATCTCCTTCAGTTCGCGCTTCATGTCCGCCCGTCGGACCATCGGCGTCGCGACCATGGCGCCGAGGGCGATGACGCCGCCCACGAGGGGGCCGCCGAACTGGATGAGAGTGAAGACGTTTCTGAGCGTCGCCGCCATGTCGGATTCGCAGAAGGCGGGCCCAACCTGCGCGGCCGCAGGCTGGGTCGCGAGGGCGAGTAGGGTGACCGAGAGCCCGGCCACGAGGCCGAGGCGCGTCAGCGGTGAGAGCTGGTCCACCCGTTCCGTCGGTTTCCCTGCGTCCGATTCAGCTGCTTCGGACGCGTCGTCGGTTGATCCAATGCCGTTCTCCGTGGGGTCGATTGCTGGCATCGATGGCCCTCGTTGGACCATAGACGGTAAGAACACGCCTCTCGGGAGGGTTTCGGAGTGCCCGACAGGCGACCTTGCACGGACCGCTACAGATATATCCAGGTGTAGCCTCCTGAGTTCATGCATGCGAGGGGGTTAATCCATCACCTGTGCGATGACTCGCAGCGACCCTCCGGGGGGCCGGTCGCCGTGCTTGGGGCTCTTCAGGAGGGCCCAGCCAACGCCTCCGAATTGGCTCGGGCCTGCTCGATCTCCCCGTCGACTGTCGCAACCAATTGCAAGCCGTTCGTCGAGGCCGAGTTCCTCACGCACGACGGCGAGTACGAGTTCACGGGTGCGGGGCTGTTGTTCTTCGACTGCTTCGAGGACGTGACCGAGACGCTGACGACGAGCGAGATTGCGGCGCTCTCGGTATCCGAGCACCGCCTGCCCATCCTCAGGTCGATTGCCGAGACGCCCGGCCGGAAGAGCGACCTCCACCATCGGGATGGCCTCCCGTCTCGAACGACAATCGAGACGGCAGTCACGGAATTCGGGGTTCGTGGATGGGTCAACGAGGAGGTATCCGGCGAACTCAGCTTAGCCGATACTGGGCGAACGGCGATGGTCGCCTATGAGGAGTTCCTCGACGCGACAGAGACCGTTCTCGCAACGACGCCGTTCCTCCGGCGACTCGGTGAGCGGAGCCTGACCATTCCGGTCGCGGCGTTGACCGATGCGACACCTATCGAGGAATCTCAGTACGATGCCGATGCGCTGGCCGACGCTGTCCTGCAACTCACAGAGACCAGGGCTGATTCGGCCTCGGTCGTCGGCATCGTTCCGGTCTACAGTCCGGTGCTGCTCCAGCGCTTCGCTCCGATTTTCGAAACCGGGCTCGAATGCCGGTATCTGCTCGACGCGGAAACGGCCCAGCGACTCCGTACCTCGACGTATCGCCATATCGTCAGGACGGCATCGCAGCGTCCGGGCGTCGACATCCGGGTCCATCATGAGCCCTTGCCCTTCGGGTTCACGACTGACGCAGAACGAATCGTCATTGGGGCGCACGGGAGCCCCACCGAGTACCCCGCTGGACTCGTCTCGGCGAATAGGATGCTGGTCAACTGGGCGATGGACCTTCACGCGTGCTACTGGGAGAAGGCGGAACCGCTGTCGTTCGAGGCCGACGATGGAGGCCATCGGGTCGAGTCGAAATAGCGCTGCATCGGCGATTTCCCGTAGCGTTCAGGACCGCGGGGGTACGCAGTCCACACGGTCGAGGTCCTCCCTGCGAACCACCTCGCGTCCGCAATGTCTGCAGCGGAAGTATCGGCTGCCCGTATATCGGCCGTAGCGGTCGAACTCCGGGAACGGCCCATCGAACTCGTGGCTTCGCGATGGAACCGGCTGTTCGCTAGCGGGCGTCGGCCTTGTCGTCCCGCCGTCGTGGACAACGATTCGTGGCTTCGGGGCGACCAGCCGGCCATCCGGACGGGGGACGACGCCAGCGTCGATATCGAGGTCGACACGACGCATGTGCTTGCAGCCGCCCTCCGGTTCGTTCTTCGACCAGTCCGGGCAGGTGCAACTCCGCTCGAAGACATCGACGTGATAGGTCTGCCCGGATTCGCTGTAGACGGTGTAGACGCCGACTCGGAGGAGGGAGACATCCATATCTTCGGTTCTCGCTCGACGGAGTCGGGCACCGGCTCCGGAGTCGGACTGGCGACGTAGGGCTGAGTGCTGGGTGTGTTCGTTCATCTTGAGTCGGAGCACATCTGCTGGCGCCCCTCGCCCATCGAGGGGCGCGAAAATCTCGGTCGGAGAAGGTCTCACCTCTGGTCAGCCCGGGCTAGAGTCATTATCCCAATTAGAGAAATCCAGAATAGGCTAATCTGAGATAGACTATTGGAGAATATCGAACACGTCGACCGCTTTGTACTCCTTCCCGCGTTCCTTTCCGGTTACCTCCTCGATGAGCCCGTCCGACTCGAGCGCGTCGACGACCTTGTAGGCAGTTCGACGGGAGACATCGAGATAGTTGACGAGGTCAGGAGCACTGAAATACGGATACTGGAGCAACTGACGAGCGAACCGGTCCGTAGCCGTGTTCCCTGGATACTGGCTCTCGTATCGCTGTTGAAGTTTCCGGAGTTGATGAGTCCGACTGTACGACTGCTCGGCTTGACTCCGAAGCCCCTCCAAGAAGAACTCGAACCAGGCCTCCCACGCCCCCTCCTCACTCACTGCACGCATCCGCTCGACGTATTCGATCTTGCGGCGGTTGAAGTACGCACTCGGGTAGATGTAGGGGCTCTCGAGATAGCCCTCACCCGTCAGATACAGAATGATGAGCAGCCGCCCCAGCCGACCGTTCCCGTCCGAAAACGGATGCACCGTCTCGAAGAAGTAGTGGATGACCGCAGCGTCGACAAGTGGATGATACTGACCGCCCATCTGGAGATACGACTCGAGCGATTTCATAAGCCCGTCCAGTTGCTCCGGCGATGGTGGGACGAATGGACGCTGTCCTGACTGCGGACTCGGGAGATGGACCATATGGTCACGGAAGTCACCGACGATATCGCCCTCGTTCCGAACGTCGGCAAGCAGCATCGAATGTAGTTCCTTGATGAACGAGAGCGTAATCGTCTCGCCCTTCTCGATGTGGTTGAGCCCATAGGTGAGCGCCGTTTCGTAGTTGAGCGCCTCCTTCAGATCTCTCTCGATTGGCGCGTCCGGTTCCTCGGTCGGGTGCTGTGTGTGGTATGCCTCGAGATCTTGAAACTCGACATCTGCGCCCTCGATTCTCGCGGATTCGACCGCTTCAATCCGAATGAGCGACGTGTAGAGTACTGCCGAGAAGTCGACAGTCGAGCTGATTCCATCGACGCGGCCGATTCGATAGGCGGCATCTGCTTTCTGATCGTGCACTTCGTCGGAAATCGTGAGCGCGGGCTCTACCGGGAGCGAGTCCGGCAAGTAGTACGGATTCGGATGGTATTCGACGTATGTCCCTGGGGCGCGATCCGGTAGTTTTCCCGCGGGCATTTCACTAACGCATACTTCGGGACCCAATTGGTATAGTGTTTTTTATACCAAGTATACGGAGGACTGCCCCACACAAAACGCCGTCACCTCCCAGGTGCCAACCGAGAGATAGAACGCGTACGCGACCGTCGGCGTGCAGTTCTCAAAGCCGGTCCAACCGCTCATCCAGAAATTCGCGTAGCTCAGCGAGCGCACTCTCGGGAAGTTCCTGCTGTTGAAAGACACCCTTGAACGAATCCTCGAAGCCTTCATCCGCAAGCCGTTCGAGGACCCCTTCGATTTGTTCGCCGAGCTTCTCCTGATCGCCCCGGTAGAGATGGTCCCTGATACGATTGTAATCAGCCTGTAGGCTGCTGACCACTAAATCGCGGGTATCCGCCAATCGGCCACTGTGTAGTTTGAGGGCGAAGAGGAGTGCAGGTTCGGGGATTCGACCTTCTAATTCAGGAGCAACGTCTAACGGTTCGACGACACTGTGTTCGTGGAGATATCGATACGACCACTACGCATCAGTTTGCCGACACCTCATCGCGCCAACAAGCGCGTCGAACTGCACCGCATTATCACCGACTGGCTTCTCGTACCGGACGATTCTACCCTCGTAGACATTCGACACGTCGTTATCGAATTCTTTCTCGTATCCGCGATTCCGAAGCAGCTCGTCGTAGTCCGATTACAGAGATTCTGGAAGGACCATATCCACATCGGTGGTGAACCGAGTCTGGAATGCAGAAACAGCCCATCCACCGACCAGGATGTGGGGGAGGCTGGCCTGTTGAATCGCTAGGTGGGTGCTGACAAGTTCGTCTTGTCTTTCTTGAAGACTCATAGTTTTGACCGGTTAATCGGCCGTCCGTGGCTGATGGTGATTGGCGTCAATATCCATGTCGTACATCTCGGATATCATCTCTAAGGCGGGCTCGTAGGCCGGTCGGTTCTCTGTCATCAGTTCGACCGCCTCCTCCAACGGGATGACCGGATTTCCTCCGACCCACTCGACATCGATGCCCTCCGTTCGGGGGATTATGACGTAATGCACGTTGCCCGAGACATCGCTCGCGTCGGGGCGCTCGTCGATTGTGGCCGGAATGCCGAACTGTTGAAAGAAGGCAATCCACCGCTCGATGTCTCGGTCGTGGACCACGATGAACACTGGGTAATCATCGTGACTCCGAGCGACCTGGTACCCACCTTCCGTCCAGACGTACGCTGCGTCGATCTCCGTGTAGGCGAACTCTATCCCGGCAAGGTGCGGAATCACGTACGCGTCCTCTTGCGAGATGGTGTCGCGACTATACAACGAAGCCATCATCTCGGCGTACTGCTGGCGTAATTCGTGGTCGAGAATCCGGACTCCGTTATCGGTATTAGAGATAATATTTTCGGCTTCTAATCGCTCCACCCAGTCGTACACCCACGAGTACGACACGTCCACCTTATTGGCGATTTTATTGACTGAATCGCCGCGTCTAGCCGCTAAGACAATTTTCGCAGCGGTGGGATCCATGAATTCCGTCATCGACATCGGGCGCTCTACTAGTTATCTCTAATGAGATAATCTATTAAAAGCTTTTCCAGAAGCGGAGGCCCATCAGAGACTCGAAGGGTGTCCAGAGTCGTCTGTTGATGCCCTCCTCACCGAGCAGGCAGACCCTCAGGCGAACCGTTCACGTAATTCCGACTCCCGCTCCTCGAACTGCTCTGCCTTCTCTCGGATGTCCGTCTCCACACGCTCCAGTTGCGCCAGCGCGACCTGACTCTCGATGCCCGTCTGCCCATTGCCGTTCGTCTCGGCTTCCGCCTGCTCGCGGTAGGTTCGCTCGACCACCGAGAGCGTCCGCTCGGGGTTGAACAGCAGGTCGTTCGCCGACCGGACGTATCGGTCGAGCGACCCGCCCTCTCTCCCCCGGAAGAAGTGGGTGAGCGCATGGGTCGCTCCGGAGTGGAGCACCCACAGATCGACGACGAAGCCATCGCTCGCGGCGAGTGCGTCATCGGCTGCCCGCTCGGCGAGGTACTCGGGGAAGCCGATGAGTTCGTAAAACTCGGCCACGTCGAACGGCGTCTCGGCGAAGTCGATGTCAATCTCCTGGGCGTCCTCGATGAAGGCGTACAGGTCGTTGCTCACCAGCGCGAGCCCATCGAGGATGCCCTCCCACCACTCTCCGAAGTCACCGATGTCGCCGACGTGCTTGACTATCTGCCTGTCCGTCAGCGCCCGAATCGAGTTCGCACAGGCGTTGTCACGGGCGAAACCTTCGACGTAGACCGCGTGGCCGCCGAAGTAGTCGTAGCCCGACGTCACGCCCATTGTGATGGGCTCGCGTGCTCCGGGGAGCTGCACCTCCAGCCCGTCGAACATGATGTCCATGTGGACCTCACCGCCGCCGCGGTACTGGCGTATCTCGCCGAACATCACCTCACCGAGCGACCGGCCATCGACTTCGGTCTCCCGGAGAACCGTCTCCAGAGGAGTGTAGACATCGGTCGGGTTGATGATGGAGTAGCTGTCGGTGGGGACGTGGAAGAGTGAGTCCACGCTCTCGTCTCTGACCTGGTCCATCGCTCGCGCGGGCTCGATGATCGCGTTGAAGCGGTCGGTCTCGACCCACTCTTCAGAGTAGGGATTCTGGTAGGCGACGCGTGTTCTGGTCGCCCGGGGAAGTTGTCTGACTGCCGCCGCGAACGGCACCGGATTCTGCTCGTCCATCTGTCGCTGATACCACGTTGGAAGCTGCCCGTCTGTTCGTCCGTCCAGTCCCGCGAAGACCGTCGTCTGCTCTGCGTCTTTCATCGATGTACTCCGCGAGGCACGCTCCTACGTCCCCCGCACCCCTCAGGGGGCTACAAAAGCCGCGGTACGCTATCCCGGGCAGTCATGGAGGTCAGTACACGTCGGCAGGATACGTTCGTCACAGCGGGTACACACGAGCGCCACGCCGCCCCCGTTTACGAACTGACTGTCGCGCCCATCATCAAGGATGCCAGCATGAGGGCCGCTGTAGGGGACAGTCAATCCTCCACCTGGCGCTCCGTCTCCGGTTTCCTCACCGAATGGGCTGGCCTCCCAGCTCGGGTCAGTCGTCAGGGTTCTGCAACCGATCTCTCGGCAGCGATAGGCCGGAATCAGGTCGCGGTCCTGATTTACTCGCGCTACGGGCCCATCGCAATCCGGGCAACAGGGATTCATCGGTCACCGTTCCTGCGGAATCAGTTATGAACCCGAGTACCTCGGGGCGGCTGGCCAATTATCAAATATCGTACTCGGCAATCTCTTCTCGGCCACAGTTCGAGCACCGAACAGCCCCTGGCCGAGCCGTCTGCCCGCACTCGCGACACTCAAAGTAGCGCTCACCCTCGCGGAAGAGGTCCCGGAACCACTCACTCGGCCTCATTGTTCCTCTAACACGCCCTCGATCACGTTCAGACGCGACCGGAGTGTCACCGTTGTCACATCAGCTTCCTGCGCCAGTTGGGCCTGCGTGATGGACACCGCTTGTTCCTGAGCGGCCGCGTAGACACATGCCGCAGCCACGCCTGTCGGCCTGGCTCCGGTGTACGCGTCGACGGGAAGCGACTGCACGATTTCGATAGCTCGCGTTCGAACGCTATCGGATGCATCGACCGCGGACACCAGCCTCGGGATGAACGCCGCGGGCTGACGAGGTGGGAGTTTGAGGCTCACCTCCTGTCGTGCGGCCTGTAGTGTCGTTCGGAACAGACTCTGGTCGCAGTCGGTCTCCTCCAGCACGTCCGTCTGTGTCCACGGGAGTCCGTTCACCCGGCAGGCCACGTAGACGGCCACGGCCGCGACCACGGAGAGCGAGCGCCCCTGTGCCAGCCCCGCCTTGTGGAGGGTCGTGAACAGCGAGCATGCCTGATTTCGGAGTCCCCGACCCAACTCGAGCGCACTCGTGAGCCGTCGGACCTCATAGAGGCCCTCCATCCGATACCAGTCCTGCTTCGAGTCGAACTGACTTCGACGGTGGAGGTGTCGGAGACGAGAGAGTTGCCGCCGCCGCTTCCCGGACGGCTGCCCGGGGCCATTCTGCCGCCAGCCGATCTCCGTCGAGAGTCCGCCATCGTGTCGTGTCGGAGTCCAAGGGGCACCTGTTCGGGATGGGTTCGTCTCTTCATCCTCGAACCGAGTTCGCTCCGGCCCTCTATCGATGTGTGCGTCCGTGAGCACGAGTCCACAGTCGTCGCAGACTGTCTCATGTGTATTCGTCGTCACGCGCCCCTCGCACTCGGGGCAGGTGTTGGTCGTGTGCGTTACGTCTTCGTCGAAGCTTCGCTCGTAGGGTTGTGTAATTCCCATCTCGAATCCGCGAGACCTCCGACGGCCCCGCACCCCACAGGGGCCACAAAATGTGGCGTAAAGCGGAGACGAACAGCCAACGCTCTGCTCTCGCGAGGCACCATATAGGGATCTAACTCGGAGACTACTCTCGTAAGGTTGGATATAGGACCTGAAGACTAATGTTACGACAGATGGTGCGCATCTCTCTTCGAAAACGTCATCACGTGTCTTCCCCGATTCGGATTCTATTGCTCAGATGATAGAGCTGTCAAGTGTGTTACTCTTAATTTCGATTATCCAAAGTATCATTGTCGGAGTCGAACCGTTTCGCCGTCGTGCTCGAGAATCTGCTTTGTGACCAGTCGGTCGATCGCGTCGTCGACGGCGTCTTTTCTGTCGTCCGAAAGTGCCCGCACATTCGCGAGGACTCGCTCTCGGATTGCGTCGACGTTGTCGACGCCATCGTCGATTGCTCCCAGAACGGTGTATTCGACCTCGAACTCCGTGGCGAATTCTGTGATCCGGGACGTGAATGTATTCGGAAGCCCCGAGAGCGAGTTTACCGCCATTTCGATTGCGAACAGCGGATGGGAGCGGTCACGGATCTGTCGTGCTTCAGTTGCGCCGGTATTGAACGGTCGCTGTTCGTCGATTTCGGTTAGGATCACCTCGTAGTCTAACCCCCGCTGGGCGTACGTCCGCATATCTTCGATGTCACGTCGCCGGCCACTCGCCAGGTCACCGCCGGAGACCGCTTTGAGCAAGAACATATCCTCGTCGGAGAGGACAAATGCTGTCGCCCGGCTTCCGGCCCAGAACTCCGCTGCCCGGTCGTGCATCCGGTCGGTAATCCACACTTTTCCGACGACTTGCCGCTCGAAGAGATCGATCTGAAGCCCCCGCGCGTCGTGCTGCAACTCGACAGTCGTTCCGACGCCCTCGAACGACTCCGTCGGCTCGTCAACAATCGTGAATCCCTGTGCCGTTAGGGTCTGGTAGACGTGCTCGAATTCGGAGACCACACCCAGCGCGAGGTCGATATCCTCGGTCTGGTCTTTCAGCCCCTGGACTGTCATCGCAGACCCACCGAGGAGATATACCGTCACCGACTCCGACAGCCAGCTATCGACCTCCTCGAGAAAGTCCTCAATCGCGTCGCCGCCTTTGAACACCGTCATGAGACCCCATATTGCTCTTTGAGCGCAATGAACTCTGGTTCACTCGGGATGCTGACAGGGGACTCCGCCGAGGCGTCGAACTCTCCCTGGAGTGACCGATATATCGCAGCGACTGCGGGTTCTAACTCGTACCATTCTGCCGTCTCCATTAGCGTCTCCTGGTCGATATCCAGCTCCTCGATTAGGAGCATCGCATAGCTGACGCGGCGAGAGCCGCTATCGAGGACGAGCGTGTGGCACACTATGTCGGCAGGCGTGAGTTCTGCCTCCGGTGCAGACCAGAACGCAGGTTCGCCCGCGAGGAAGAACTGCAGGCCGTACTCCGCAAACCGGGCGAGTCCGGTCAGTCGCCAGTCGGGGGCAGCCTCGAGTGCCTCTGTATCCGCGGCTGTCTGGACGCGGACGAGTGCCCGCTTCGGGTCACACCACTCGACGGTCGCACTCGGCGCGAGTGTCCGCACTCGCGACCGGTGCTCGTGTTGCACGACGGCACGGGCGAACGCCAGCAGCGGCGCGAGATCCGCACTCAATGCGTACTCCGGGCCTGATGGGGACAGCATCGCTCGATGCTTGAGCGGTGACAGCGCCTTGTGGACGCCCTGCCGCGTAATGTCGAGTCGCTCGGCGATCTCGGCCACACGGCGCGGCTTTTCAAGATACCAGCACACCCGGAGTGTAGCTGCCGAGAGGAGGTCGGGCCACTCGACGTGACTGAGTTCCGACTGCAGGGTCCGGTACGCTTCGACGACCGGGTGGTCGGCGAGGTGGACCCGCCGCTGGTTGTTGAGGCCACGGTGTTCGTCGAGCAGCCCCGCTTCGACCAATTCATCGAGGATTTCGTAGAGGTGTGTCTGCGAATACTCGGTGTCCGTCGCGAGGTCAGCTGCCGTCGCCTCCCGGCCGGTACTCAACGCATCGATGACAGCGAGTCCGGCCTTGCTGAGCATCTGTGTCTACTCTAAGTCCTATTCGTATAAGTACGTTTTTGGATTTTAGTTGACTTAATTGTTCGGCGACGGGAGCAGCGAGCACGTTCACTGGCGATGGGTCGAACTGCCAGCTCGCACGCTTGAAGACCCCGTTGGTCGGGCCACCCAGCGGGGGAACGCAGAGTAACCAAATTACTCGAATCTGATTTACTCCCGTGTAGTTTACTCAAGAGTAAACTACTTGCCGTCAGGCCGTGTAACATGTCGTATGAGCACCGACCTGGGGACTGCTGCGGGGATGGAATCCCGGGAACTCGTCCACTTCGTCACTCAACAGACGCGGTTCGCGCTGGTCAACAACATCCTCCAGCACCCTGATCAGCTGCCCTCGATGTACGAGCTCGAGGAGCTCAACCCCAGCGTGAGTGATGCCACCGTCTACAAGCATATCCAGAAGCTCATCGACGCCGGCATCGTCAAGGAGGTTGCTCTAGACGATGACCAGCGCCGGCAGGGGTACCCCTGGAAGTTCTATGGCCTCACCGAGGACGGCCGCGACTTCCTTGAGAAGCACAACCTGCTCGCTGCGGAGGAGACGCTCCAGCAGATCTATAAGACCATCTCCGACAAGCCCGAGAAGATGGTCAAGTACGAGAACGCACCCCGTCCGGACGACGTTTGACATCCCCCTTCCGCGTCATCGACCCACGACTCCAGTCACGGCGCGCTAGTTCCTTTGATGCGGAGCACGGCGCGCGATGAATCGGCGCCCTGTGCGCCGAGAACGCGCGAGGGGCGGGGCCGGAGCGAAGCGGAGGACCGACGGCTGGGGAGGGTGGCGAAGAGCGCATCGCGAGGGCGGCAGCCTACCGTCGCCTCCCAGCAAAAGGGGGGCGAGCGCGGCTACGAAAGCTGTTCCTGCCACGACTCACGCTCGGGGAAGACGACCCGACTCCGCGATGTCAGCGCCACCGAGACGCGCCCCTGATACCAGCTCTTCGCCGCACCGTGGATTCGGACTCGCTCGCCCTCGTCCATCCACGGCTGGTCGCTCGCGTCCCAGACGGTCATCTTCACCTGACCCGTCTCATCCCCGACGAGGCCCACCTGCTGGATCGATGGGTGCGCTGGTTCCCAGAGCACCACGACTTCGCCCCCGAAGTCGACCTCACCGTGCGGCACGTCGCCCAGCCGTGAGATCGGCGTCACCGTTCCCGGCTCCGTTTTGATTCGATCAGCCACCGCCACGGTCGCGCTCAGCAGGTTGCCCGTTCGCAGGACCTGCTCTGCGAGTTCACGAGAGATGGCCGCCGTCGACCCCGCTCCGGGGATTCCACCCTGGATACGCTTCGCTTCCTGATTGACCGCCGCCAGCTCCTCGCCGTTGAGCCGCTCGCGCGGGTCGGGTGCATCCGGATTACGTCGCTCGTCTACGCTCGCCGCCCGTCGCTCGAAGCTCACGCGCCGCTCGCGGCTCTCCCGCTCGACCACCTGCGCCGTCCGGGCCTCCCGGTCGGACTTCGGTGACCGGTCCATCCGCGTCCGCGTTCGCTCGATCTCCCACTCGCGGGCTTCGATTCGCTCCTCCGCTGCGAGTGTCAGCCCCGCTCTCCGGGTGTCGGGGTGATTGGTGTCGACCTTCGCACGGATCTCCATTGCCACCGTCGCGTGCAGCTCCGGCCGTTCGTCGACGATGTACGCCTCGTCCTCGTCGACCGCCTCAGCCTCCAGCCCTTCCTCAGCCGCCCACGTCGCCCACTGTTCGTTGTCTGTCCGACCCGAAACGTCATTACCGAAGATGTCTCTCGTACTCATTGGAGTCTACAGCTCCTGAAGGCGCTCTCGACCGCGTCTTCTTCCTGGATGAATCAGTCCCACCCAGCTACGTTTCTCGCTCGCGCCCTCGCCCGGCTTGCCGGGCGCGAGCGAAACATCGCTGAGAGTGCGTACACACGCAAGCCGCGTAGTGGCGCCCCCGCGACGGGGGCGAGGCCAGCTTCAAGTCAGTTCTTGGTCCGGCCCGCAGCGAGTCGTGTCCAGATGAGAGGGTCGCCGAGCACTCGCGCCGCGTAGTGGCGCGGACGCGCAGGGGGCCCCGAGGCTGGAACGCGAAAGCTCGCCGGGGCGCAACCGAAACTGCACTTGATGCTGGCGCGTCGGGGAGACGCGAACGGCCCCGAGCGAGCGGGCGCCGCGCGCGGCGACCGATACCCGAGCTGGTTCGCTCACGGGGAAGACGCCACCGACGGGCCCGCCTTCTGCCAGTAACGAGTGCCGACACCTGAGTACGATGAGTCCGGGATAGTAACCAGGCAGGGCTGAAAGGGGCCGACCGTCCGGGGGCTTTCGGAATGCTTGGTCACTCAAGTGGCAGCCGAATCGAGTCCGACGGGTCGTCCCTGCTCCCACTCGACAGCGAGGACGAAGCCTGGAAACGCGTCGAGTCTGCGCTCGACGACATCCAGCGGATGCGTATCGATGAACCGGGCGCGCTGGTGGACGACGGCCGTCGCGCCATCGTTGACCTGGAGATGGACCGGGCCGAGATCGTCATGCGTATCGTCCTGATGCCAACCGACCAGGAGACTCCGCTCTGGCTCGACCCAGTTGAACCAGTAGTACTCGTACGGCTCGTCAGTCTGCAATTGAAACCCGATCTCGACTCGCGCCGTCGTTACCGGATACGCATCGTCATCCAGGAATTGCCGCGGGTTCAGTTCCCCAACCACGCGATATGGCCCGGCTTCGCGCGGTTCGGCACGCCTTCGTCGGACGTTGTCGAGCACTCCGTCGAGCCGATTGCAGATGCGGTCATGGAGCCGTTTGCTCTGTAAGTTCGCCCGGTTCGCTAGGAAGACGACCATCAGGCGAGTGTCGAGGACGAATCCGTTCGCGGTGAGGAGAGTTCGACGACATCGCCATACAGGTGAAGGGCGTGCTTGACGAGGCCGAGTTCCGTATTGATTGCCTCCCACGTAGAAATCACGTTGCGGCGTTCCCGAACGTCTGCCGCCGAGAGATCTTCCTCAGCGAGTTGCTCGCGGAACTCCTCGAGTGAGCTGACATCGTACTCCGCAGTCAGCGCCTCCTGTTCCTCTTTCAGCTCGACGAGCTGGCGCTCCAGTTCGTCACGCGAATGCGCGTCGATCAGGTCAGTTACCTCGTCGAAGAGCATCCGCACGGGGTTCAGATCGTAGGCCTTTGCCCCGTCGACGGTCGTCTCGGTAACCCAGTCGTCGCTCTGCAGTCGCTGAAGCTCGTCGTCCGCCGTTGCACGAGAGACATCTGCTCGGTCTGCGATCTCCTGCACCGGCACCGGCTCGTCCAGCAGCTCTACGACGTGCCGGACGCGCTCGCGCCCACTCATGCTCTCCGTCCACGATTCCTGACTCGATTCACCCATCAGCCCGATGTTTGTGCCGGATGGCGTAAATAATTTGGCTGCACTCAAATATCCAAGTCCCAACGAGCAACAGCGAGGAGTCGTTTCCAGAGGCCAGGCCTGTAGGCCCCGATCTATCTTCCACGGGAGTCGGTGGGGGCGTCGTTCGCTCCGGAGGACGGTCTACGCCTCCAAACCGCCAGAGAAGCCCTGTCGAGTCCACCATGCAATCGGAGCTCCGTGTAGAGAGTGTAACTCCGTTTAGCGCAACGAATGCGTCAGCGCCCATCGTGGGGACACCGAGGGGAAGCCTGCTCAGCCACCAGGGAAATGCTACTCCCGCCGCAGCGCGGCCCCGAAACACAACGGGGTGGGGCTGAAAGGGGCCGGGCGGTCGATTCCTCCCGGACCCGGCAAGCACCGCAGGCCGAACGAAGTGAGGCCGAGGCACGCAGCCGTCGCCGAAGGCGAGGCGAGCGGAGCGAGTCGGTCCCGGAGGGTCGAGCGCCCGGGGGCTTTCGGAGGGCCTCGAATCCTCCTGTTCAGCCCAGCTACCCCCTCCATCGACAACAGTTATGCTGGCTGCACACCCTGAGAGGAGCGATTACCCGTGGCTGCCGTTGACGATTCACTTTCAACTCCCGCCTCGCCACCCTACTTCACGATTCGACCTGCGGACTCCCCGCTCGACCCTGCGACCGTCGAGACTCATCTCCGGCGTCTCCACGGACTGACCGGTCTCGAAAAGGGTGGCTTCCTCACGAGAGCGTCACCACCGACCGTCGAATGGCTACTGACCAGTTCCGGCGACGAACACGGTCTCACCTATGCCGTCGGCGTCGACGACGAGGCCGCTCACTCCTCACTCGAACACGCCATCCGCGGGCTGTTCCCTGACAGCTACGCTATCGCCGAAACCGACCGCGAGACGCTCCTCGAACCGCTCACCCTCTCCGAAGACGCTGACACCGTTGCACTCGCCTTCGAAGGCGACCCGAAACTCCGCAAGGACTGGCAGACCTGTCTCACACCCTTCAGCGTCTTCCACGAATCAGAGCGCGACCGAACACACGTCCGCGCACCGCTCGCGGCCGTCGCGGAGACGCTCGCCGACAGTCCGGTCCCAGCCTGCTATCAGGTGCTCGTCCGCCCGAAGCCCGACTGGTCCGTCGAGGCCGACGAGCGCCGCCTCGACCTCGAACGGGGCTCGGACACGCTCGGTGGCAAACTGATGAACGCGCTCGTCGGCCCGCCCCCAGAGGACGAACTCGTCATGCTCGGCGCCGACGAGGAGCGGGTCGTCCATCTCCGAGAGCGAGACACGCACCGTTCGTTCGAGGTGAACGCCCGGGCAATCGTCGACTCGACCACGGACCCGGTAGACGCAGAACGCGTCCTGCGTGACCTCGCGCTCGCGTTCGAGCCAGTCGGCGGCCCGTTCTACCGCGTCAAGGGGACCGTTTCGACCGGCACGGAAGCCCAGCAACTCGTCGACGAGTTCCACGGGCGAACGTTCCACTCACCGACGTACGGCCGCTCATTCACCAGCCCCGGTCGCCGAACCAGTCCGGGCCTCGTCGTCGACGCTCGGGAACTCGGCTCGTTCTGTGCGCTCCCGGGCGACGCCCTGACGAGCGCGGGTGTCCGAGGCGTGGGCGTTACCCCGAGTGAACGAACCGGCCTCTCGCTTCCACCAGCCGACCAGCTCGCACCCTACTCGGGCGCCGGGATGACGCTCGGCTACCCACTCACGGACGACGACCAGGCCACGGACGAGCCACTCGTCCTCCCACCGTCGCTACAGCCCCTCCACGTCGGCTGGTTCGGACGGACAGGTGCTGGCAAGTCCACAGCCCTCGTGAACGCGATGCTCGCGAATCACCAGGCCACGGAGGGCGCAAGCATCCTCATCGACCCGAAAGGCGACGGTATGGGGAAGGACTACCTCCGGGCGCACTTCGCCGCGTACGGCTCGCTCGACGATGTCCTGTACTTCGACTGTGCGGCGGTCCTCCCCGCGATCTCGTTCTTCGATATCCGTGGCGAACTCGACGCAGGCATCCCCCGCGAGACGGCCGTCGCGGATGCGGTCGACCACTACATCGAGATTCTCCGGGCGATTATGGGCCGCGACCGATTCGACCAGGCCGTCCGCTCGCCCGACATCATCCGATATCTGGTGAAGGCGCTGTTCGACCCGGTCCACGGCTCGGATTACTTCTCGCACCGGCAACTCCACGAGGCCACCCGTCGGATGCACGAGCGCCAGTCCGCGCCCGCCGTCGCTGACGACGACCTCGAACGGATGCTCGGGGGCGTCGTCGCCAACCGTGCGCAGACGTTCGACGAGATCATGCAGGGAGTGGCGAACCGCATCGAGAAGGTCCCGGTCGACCGCCGGCTCGCCCGCCTGTTCAACCACGTGCACGCCGACGAAGACGAGGACGGTGATGGCTCCCACTTCGATCTGGTCGACTTCCTCGACGAGAACGTCGTCATCGTCTTCGATACGGGTGGCCTCCGGACAGAGGCACAGCGTGTTCTCGCACTCCTCATCCTCTCGGAGCTGTGGACGGCGCTCAAACGCCGGCGAAAGCGCGCGGTCAGGGAGAACCTTCCCCTGGTCAACCTCTACATCGAGGAAGCCGCGAGCATCGCCGTCTCCGATTTGTTGCAGGAACTCCTCTCCCAGTCACGCAGCTTCGACTGCTCGGTCACGCTCGCGATGCAGTTCCCCGCACAGCTCCGGGGCTACGACCAGGACGTCTACGACGAGATTCTCAACAACGTCTCGACCGTCCTCACGGGGAACGTCCCGTCAGACGCGCGTTTCGCTCAGCGCCTCGCGACGGATGACATGGGCCCACAGCAGGTCGGGAATCGGCTCCGTGCCCTCCGACGCGGGCAGTGGCTCGTCAGCCTCCCCGCCGCGTTCGACCAGCCGGAGCCGCGGCCGTTCCTCGTCCAGTCGGCGCCGCTCCCGCCCGGCCACCCGGATGGGGAGCGAGGACTCTCGTTCGACGAGCAGTCCACGCTCGCCGCAGCAGCAATCGAGATGCAGGCCCGGACACGGGCGGAGTACGGCCTCGGCCTATCGTCGCCGAGTGTCGTCCGGGAGGAGACACCGAGCGACCTCGATGCCCCGGCCGATTCCGAGGCATCCGACGGCGCATCCTCCGCAGTTCGGGTCGATAGCGCCCTCCCACACACGAAGCGGCTTCCCCCGACCGTCGAGTACGACGACTCGATTCACGCCCTTCGATGTACACGATGCGATACGCGTTACGACCCCTCCATCGACGGGATGGAACGCGCCATCGAGTGCTGCTCGTCAATCGACGCGGTCGATGGTGACGACATCCCCATCTGCGAACTCAACCTCAAACTCACCGAGGCCGAGCGGCTCGACTCGGAGTGGTCGGATGCACAGCTCATGTTCCTCCAGGCAGTCTACAACGCCCAGCAGCTCCGGTTCGACCCGCTCGAGTACGACCTACTCTGGGACTCGATGCTCCGGCTGCAGGAGTACGTCGGCATCGAGAGCGACGCCGTGCAGGACCTCATCGATGCCGACCTGTTGCGCCACGATACGGATCGCCCACACCGACTGTACACGGTCTCGCCGGAGGGACGGAACGTGATCGGCGAGAGCTATCGGCAGGGCGTGGATTACGGCCACGGCCAGGGCGACCTCGAAGAATCGAGCGAGCACGTCCTCGGTGTGGAGATCGGCCGTCGGTATCTGGAGGGCAAGTATCGGGATGACCCGGCGTCCGATGTGGTCGAGGTGATTCCGTACTACGACCTCGGGGAGAACCAGCGTCTCGACATCGCCGGTGTCGACAGTGAGGGCGATGTGGTGGTCGCAATCGAGGTCGAGCGGGTGAACCACGATATCAAGCGGGCGGTCCCTGAGGACTTCGATAAGATGGCCGCGTGCGACCCGGATGAGGCAATCTGGATCGTCATGTCGCACACCGAGGGCCACGAGGTACTCGCCGCGCTCAATGACCCGCTCGAAGGCGATGTTCGCGTCGAGAAGACGTACGCGAAGACCTCACCCGTCAGTTCGTTCAAGATCAGCGAGGCAGGATTGACCGCGATGTACACCTTAGAGCAGGTCAGAGAGGCACTCGGTGGGAAGGGCCCAGCAGCGTAGGGTCTGGCCAAGTCTGTCTCCTGATAGCGGGGTGGTGTTCAATCGGGAAACCAGTCTCCGTTACTGGTTGGGGGCTGCTGGCGGGCTAGCAGGATGCGCCCATCGGTAATATAGGCACGGAGCAAACTACTATATTACTCCAACTCGAAGAGATTCATATGAGTGATCGTACTCCAGATGAGTTCGCGGACATCAATGAGTCGGTCCAAGATGATTGGAAGGCCGAGACAACCCCCTACGAGCGTGTCCGCCGCGTTATCGCACACACGTATACGGCCGTGTCGGCCGACACTGTCGCCGAGGATGCGCTTACCTCGCCGAAGACGGCTCGAAAACACCTCAACGCACTCGCCGATGAAGGCTTCGTCGTCACGTCCACTGGCGAACACGGCGGGACCACCTATCGTCGTTCGCCCGAGTCGCTTGTCGTCGAGCAAGCGGCAGATATCCTCGAGCATGTCTCGACGGATGAACTCGTCACGCGTATTGGTGAGATGCGCGACCAACTCACTGAGTATCGCGCTGAATACGGCGTTGATTCGCCCGAAGAGCTAGCCGTCGAGCAGACGAACCAGACGCTCGGCGAAGCCACCTCGGAACAGCAGGATATCGATTCCGAGACGATTCAGGACTGGCAGACACTCCGCCGCAACCTCGCGTTCGCGAACGCCGCCCTCTCGATCGCGAATGCCGAACGGTTCGTCGATGGTGGTAGTCGCCCGACTGACAGCAGCATTTCGGCGTAGCCGATGTCGGACCCATCTGTGACGGAGGAGGGCCACTCGCTCCGTGGCCCGCTCGATCGGCCGGCACTCATGACGATCCGCGACATCATCGACGAGTTGGAGCCGCTCGCGACCCCCGCGCTCGACGACTATCTCGACCCATCCGTGCTGGAGGTCACACTCGAGGATGGTTTTTGTGATGCCGAACATGGGCGGATTGACGTTCAGTGGACGACCCGTGGAAACTACAAGTTCCACTATACGGACTCAGAGGGCGTGAACTTCCGGTGGGGAAAGCACCCACACGATGGTGACTATATCCACGCACTCGGCCTCGAACATTATCATCCTCCACCGGATGCGAGTGCGGATCCAAACGAAGTCGAAGATTCCTGCATCAAGCAGTCACCGGAGGCACTGGTCACCCGTGCCGTGCTCAAGCTGTGGCGCGTCGCCTATCATGGCCGGTCATACGATCCGTTGAACGCAGGACGAAATCCTCCGTAAGACCTCCTCCTGCGAGAGGGGGATCTCGACCTGTTTCGAGAGGCTACCGAAGAGTGTCTCTACGTCGAAGGCCAGCCCCGCAGCAACAGAATACAATCAGGTTTCAATGGTCTCCGGCGACGTGTCGTGTCGCCCCGCTACGAGACTGGACGGTACTCGTGATCGTAGTGATGCTCACGGCGTCCATAGGATGACGAGTGGCAGTGGGATTCCCACGAACGGAGAGAACGGATGCTTGGGAGCGGAATATACCCGATGCCATCTGAGTGATAAAAGGCTCCAGCAGGGGAGACCGTTCGACCCCGTGTGATTGCTTCACGATGCGGCGCATCGCTTAATCCGACGGGACGGAACGATAGGACAGCGACTCGGTCGCCCCGATACGATGAAAGTCTACCCCAAAGTCCCACGCTACGACCATCCCGTCGTCCCGGAGGCGTTCTTCGCCGCCGATGATCTGACGGTGGTCGAGAAGTACGACGGGAGCAGCTTCCGATTCACGTGCTTCGACAAGCGGTACTCCGAGGTGTATCCCGAGTCAGTCGTCAGTGCAGCGGATAGGGATGGGAGTCTGGTCTTCGGCACCCGGCGGTCGATTCGGGGTAACCACCGCGAGAACCTCGACGATATCGACGGTGCCCTCCACCGGGCCGTCCGTTGCCTCCGCGAGGGTATCGAGTCGGCGGCCCTCCGCGAACTACACGATGCGTACGACAGCCCGCTCATCGTCTACGCGGAGAACCTCGTCTACTCGACGCTGGACTACGGTTACACCGACCGTGACCTCCCTGCGCTGGTCGGCTTCGACGTGCTTCCGTACACGGCTATCGAGACGATGACACCGGCGGGCGACCCCTACGCCGAGACGTTCGAGGGCTTCCTCTCGACGGCTGAAGCCTGGGACGTTCTGGAGCGCATTCGCGACGAGACAGCGCCGACAGCACACGCGTTCGTCCCAGCAACCATCCTCGAGGAATCGTCGGGGGTCGACCCGGAGTCCTTCGAGGTTCCACCGTCCTCGCTCGCACCGGACGTTCGCGCCGAGGGTGTCGTCATCCGGAGTGACGCTCAGGAGCGCCGTGTGAAAGTCGTCCGCGAGGCATTCGAGGAGCTCAACCGCGAGCAGTTCGGCCGCAACCCCGACGACGCCGACTCCGGTGCGGCGTATCTCGTCGCGGCATACTGCACGTCGGCGCGCATCCGCAAGGAGGTCCGCTCGATGGTCGTCGAGGAGGGCCGGGAGTTCGGCGTCCATCTGACCGACGACCTGTACCCCCGCGTCGTCGAGGACATGTGGGCCGAGAACTGGAAGGAGATCATGCGACTCGAGAGAGAGCTCGTCCCTGCCGATGTCTACCCGCTCGTCGCGAAGCGCTGTGTGAGAGAACTCCGACAGATGGAGACGAATGCAGAACTCAATAGTGCCGACCCGACGACCATCTGGCAGCACCTGAGCTGACTGCGAGAAGGAAGTGCGGTAGCGACAATGAGTGCTATCGAGGGTCAGCCCGTATCGATGTACGTCGCCGCCTGTTGGGCAACTCTGTCGGTGAACGATTTCGGCGAATACGTGGGGCCGAAATCAGTCAGTCCTTCCCCGCCGGTCGGGGCATCTGCTCGACATCCCGAATCCGGGCCGTCTTCTCGACGGCCTCGTACTGGCGCTGCCACGCCTCGCGTGGGAACAGCCCGTTCCGGTCGAACAGCGCCCGCGCCTCGTCGGTGATCGTGTAGAACTTGTTCGGGAAGTCCCGGCGCCGATTGCCGGGCACGACCTCCAGCACCCGGACGACCTTGGCGTCGACGAGGCGCCGGAGGTGCCGGCGGATGGCGTCCTCGCTCTTGTCGGGGTTCACGTACGCCAACTCCTCGACGCTCGGTGCACCCTTCGGATGACCGGCGATGTCCGACAGCAGGTCCGCCCGGGGCGTGTCCGTCGCCTCCTGGAGCGCCCGCCACGTATCGAACCCCTCGTCGCCGTGGTCGGGCTCTCTCGTCTGCGGTTCCATATCGCCCCGTACACCACGCGGCGCCATAAACACTTTCACTCAAATGAGTTTGATTCCACAGATAGTCTACAAAGTGATATGGTATCCGAACACATAATTGATGTGTGCTCCGGAGCGACGACCAGCATGGACCCTGCCGACGGTGACGACCACACGGACGGTTCGGGTAAAGGGGAGCAATCATCGCCAGCGCCCGCAGACGTGGATGCGGCCGCGAATGTAGAAGACCGACTCGTGGATGCTGGTGCGACCTCGTTGACACCCACTGAATACCAGCGACTCAAGGACCTCGTGAACGGTGACCGGCTCGAGCAGATCAAGGGCCACTCACGTCGGTATCTCGTGGCGGGCGCGGGTGGAGACGGTGAGGCAGCCGACCGCCGGGGACTGGTCTGTGGCCGACTTGACGACCGTCGTGACCCACCAGCGGTCGCCGTCCGGCTGGAGGATTTCGGTCTGACCCGTGAGGAGATGGCCCTGTGGGCCCGCCTGTTCGACGTGCTGTGTGGGATGGCGACCCACGTAGTTGCGGTGCTGGAGGACTTCGACGGCGGCTACGTGTGGGAACTGGGCCTGCTGTACGCACCGTCCTATCGGGCGAAGGCGTGGGTACTCCAGCGTGTATATGACGACGACCGGACCCAGCGCGAGCACTACGAGAACGGGATGGCGGCCGCCCATCTCGAACACCTCTCCCGAGAGCGAGTCTTCACCTGGGCGACGGTATCTGACCTTCGGGCGGCGGTTGATGAGATCCCGTAGTCCACCTATTCGAACACTCGAGGTGGGGCCTGAGCGTCTGGATATCCGCTATGTATTCAGAATTCGGGAGAGGATGTAGCTGACAGCCGTCTATCTCCAAGGCTCATGTATCCCTGTATCATTGCATCTGCAGCTAGAGGATGGATCTCACCGAGAGCGACGTTCGAGATCGTTGTACGGAAGCCGTCTACGAGCGAGGAGAGAGGTACCTGGCGGAGGGCCGAATCAAGCGACGGTCCAGGTTCGGTGAGACGGTTACGGCCGTCGTCAGCGGCAGTCGCGACTACGACCTGACACTCGACCACTCGACAGCAGATATCGAGTGCCAGTGCAGCTGCCCGTACGATGGGCCCGGTATCTGCAAGCACGCGGTGGCCGTCTTGCTCTCGCTCGTCGACGACCCACCCAAGGACGAAGGCCACCACGTCGAGACCACGCTCGACCGGGCCGAGGCCGACGAACTCCGTGCGTTCCTCCGTGACGAGTTGGCCACGGACCCCTCGTTGCGTGACCGTTTTGTCGCTCGATTCGGCGAGTCTACCCCGCGATCCGTCGACGATCTCCGTACGGATATCGATGGACGGTTCGAGGAGACGAATCCGGAGTACGCCGTGGTCTTCGAACCGATCGACTTCTCGGACCTGTTCGACCTGGCGTCGACGTTTCAATCCCGAGGAGCCTACGAGTCAGCGGCTACGGTCTACCGGGCACTCATCGAAGGTCTCGACGACAACATGGAGCTGGTCGACGGGTCGTACGACCACTTCGCCCGAGCGTTCCAGCGGGCGCTGGACGGGTACGTCGAGTGCGTGGGGGCGGCCGAAATCGATGCTGACGAACGCTCCGACCACGCCCAGTTCCTCGAGGAGCGCGCGGTATCGGGAACCGATTTCCTCCATGAGCGGTTCGATCACGCCGCGACCGCGCTTCGGGAGCAGATGGAGACGGATTGACCCCAACACCCTGCGAGAACGTGGATACACGAACCGCAGCGGCTGCACCGATGCAGATTGTCGACGGAGCCGACTTGACATCCGCCCCGCCCTTCACGGCGAGGCTTTCTTCTTGATTTTCCGTAAGGTTACCTCGGAGTGGGGTTACTGGCTCTCGTTGCATTCCAAGCCGGCTAGTCGTCGCTCAGGCGGCCGAAGGTTAGCTGCGTTCTCCGCTAGAGTGTGATGGAGGTGTTGAAAATCGACTAGTGAACTGTGAGGGACCGCTTCGCTCGGAGAGCAACCAGAGGGCGACGGCTCGCCGAGCAGGCCTGGCGAAGCGGTTCCGGGGAGTATTACGCGAAGGGAGGATTCAATATTCATCTCAGATGGGAATGATATCTCGCGCACGGATAGCGTAAGGTTGGTGCAGTCTTGCGATTCGATGCATCCTTACGTCAGTACAGGATTCTGGAACGTTCGCTCCTCATCGATATGGAGCCCACTCTATTCCCCGATTCCTCGGTCCTCGGAGCGCGCCGCGAGACATCGCCCCCGTTTCTCCCTCTCTACTCGATTCTACCACTGATTTCGGTCACACAACCCACTCTAGCGGAGACCGAGACAAAGGTTAGGGCGCCTCAGCAGCACCCAAATCGGGTATCGGGTGGTTTGTGGCCCCTATCCGGTTCCACAGTACATATGGTCGCTATCGATGCGTCGTGGCTCGGTCTCCAGGAATCAGACAGCCCCCCGGATACTGTAGTATGATATTTGTTTATAGAGACTACAAGGCTAATACCTCCGCCTTTAGGCGGGGGATACAGCCGACATGGTGCGTGACTTCTGCCGGTCGATGCCATAGCCGGATATTCTCCTCTCTTGGTCGTTGATTTTAATACATATTCTTCCATAACATATTATGAAGACAGTACGATGCTGGAGACAACTCGCACCTACGTCGCACGCATCACGAACCACCAACAGGTTCGTGACGACCTTGACCAGTGCGGGTTCTCTGCATCCAAACTGTGGAACGTCGGACGCTACTACATCCAAGAACGGTGGGACGAAACCGGTGAGATACCCGACGAAGCCGAGCTGAAATCGGAGTTGAAAGATCACGAACGCTACAGTGACCTGCATTCTCAGTCAAGTCAGCGAGTTCTCGAAGAACTTGCTGAAGCGTTCACCGGCTGGTATAACTCCGACGGCGGCAACAACCCACCGGGCTACCGAAAACGTGGCAACGACCACGCGCGCTCCACCGTCACGTGGAAGAAGCGAGCCATCAAGCACGACGACAAGCACGGCCAACTCCGCCTCTCGAAAGGCTTCAACCTGAAAGAGAGCCGGTCTGACTTCATCCTCGCAGAGTACGAAACTCGCCCCGACGTAGAAGTCGAAAACATCCAACAGGTGCGTGCTGTCTGGAACGGCGACGAGTGGGAACTCCACCTCGTCTGCAAGAAAGAGATTCCAGTCGAAAACGCATCGGGTAACAACACGGCGGGTATCGATCTTGGCATCAGCAACTACCTCGCTATCGACTACGAAGATGGCGCGAGTGAACTATATCCGGGGAACGTGCTGAAAGAGGACAAGCACTACTTCACCTGCGAGGAGTACCAGACCGAAGGCGAGAACGGCCCGTCGAAGCGTGCGCGGAAAGCTCGACAGAAACTCTCCCGACGCAAAGCCCACTTCCTCCACACGCTCTCGAAACACATCGTTCAGCGGTGTGTCGAAGAAGGTGTGGAGAAGATAGCAGTTGGCGACCTCGGTGACATACGCGAGGATGGGCACGGCGACTCGCGGAACTGGGGCGTGTCGGGGAACAAGAAACTCCACGGATGGGAGTTTGACCGCTTCACGAATCTGCTCGAATACAAGGCCGAGGAACACGGTATCCTCGTTGATCAAGTGGATGAGGAAAACACGAGCAAGACGTGTTCGTGTTGTGGGCAGATTCGTGACTCGAATCGGGTGGAGCGCGGTCTGTACGTCTGTGAGTCGTGCGGGGCGACGATGAACGCGGACGTGAACGGTGCGGTGAACATCCGCCGAAAGATAACTCAGAGTCCCCCGACGGGGGATATGAGTAACGGCTGTTTGGCACAGCCCGGAGTCTTCCTGTTCGACCGCGAGAGCGGGTCGTTCAACACGAGAGAGCAGGGAGACTGCAAACCCTAATATCCCAACGCTCGGGATTCCTCCGGCTTTAACCGGAGGAGGATGTCAAGCCGATGGCCTCTCGATAGTCGACGACCGTGTGAGGGTTGCTGCACGCGAACTCGTCGCTGCGAGCGCCGGCGTCAGTCCACCTACTATCGAGGAGGCCTACGTGCTCCCGCAGTTCGGGAATTGGCCGTTCGCATTCACGCGAATCGATGCCGTCTACGTGTGGACACAGGGAGGCTACCAGGTCGGTCGGAGCCCCGAAGACTACCCGCTGTTCCTCGCAGTTCGCGAGCGAGATGTCGACGCCTGGGAGTCGTTCTTCGAGTCGTTCGGCCTTCCGACCGCATCCGAACGCCAGCTCCCTGATGAGGTGGCAGGGCCACTGCAGTTCGTCCTTGACCCGCGTCGATCGCTCGACATCGAGCACGTCGAAGGCTACCCGGTGATTCCTCAGGAGGAGACAATCGCGTATATGCGCGAACACTACGCCCAGTTCCAATCGGCGTTGGCGATGCTGGACCGAATGTACGATGACCTCGACCTCGATGTCGCCTATCGGGAGAGAGACCGGGCCCAGCCGTGAGCTTCCACAATCGGAGCGACGCACTCACCTGAACCAGCCGAAGCAGTAGCTATATCACACATACGTCAGCCAGTATCTAGCATGGCTGGGGGCTGGATGGGGCGTCGTGACCTCCTTCGAGCGGGAGCCGCTGGCATCGTGACCGCCTGCGCGGGATGCTTCGGCCCGGAGAAGGACGGCGTGTACGCACTTTCACGCACCGATGGCAGCAAGCGCTGGGTGACCACCCTGGGGGCCGTTGATGGTGGCCCCACCCTCTTCGACGACACCATCGTCGTCGGGTCAGGAACGACGGTCTCTGCGCTCGCGACCACGGATGGCGAAGAGCGCTGGAGCTACGATGTCGAGTTCGAGTACACGAACGATTTGACCTCCTCCCGCGCCTGAAGACGCGGGAATCCCACCACGGGATTTCAGGCTGAGCCTGGCCCTACGGTTTCAAGACGCATACGTTCCAAGCGTCGCCTGCTGGGTCTCAGCATCGGCTTGGCTGTCTTGTGGGGCGGTCAAACGCCCCCCATCCTCAGCCGAGTCATCGTCGTTCTCGTGTTCTCTGGAACGACTCTCTCCACTGAGGTAGCGATCCGCAATATTCACCGCTCCGTTCACGTCCGCTTGATACTCCCCCATCCAGCACGCATCGTTCGTACACTTGAACGTCGCCTGTTGAGGGCGGTATCCCACCTCACCGCACGCGTGGCACTCCTTCGAGGTGTTGCGTGGGTTCACCGTCTCGACGGGGATGCCCTTCTCGACGGCCTTGTAGCGGATCTGCGCGTGGAGTTTCGCGAATCCCCAGCCGTGAAGCCGGCGGTTCATGTACGCGCCGTAGTCCATCGACTCCCGGATGTACGTCAGGTCTTCCAGCACGAGAACCGGATTCTCGACGGACTCGGCGTACGCCACAACTTCGCGTGTGACACGGTGGAACACGTCGTCGATCTGGTCCCACAGGTCGTCGCCGAACGATTCTGCGATACGCTCGCTTTCACGCTCCTGCAGTCGCTGGGTGGCCGTGAAGTAGGTCTTGCGGAGCCGACGAACGGTCTTGCCCTCGTCGGCCCACAGTTCGGGAGCGGTTGGAGTCCCGTCTCCGTCGCGGTGACACACCGTGACGAGTGACGCTTCCCCGATATCGACACCGATGGGCGTCCACTCTTCGGCGGACACCTCGGAACCGTCCGCCACGTCGCGGGTCGCGGTGACGTGGAGAAACCACGTCCCATCCCGCTCGAACAGCCGACTCTCTCCCAGCTCCGCATCGCCAGCGTTCAAGGCTTCGAGCCAGTCCCGCTGTTCTGGGTTCGGCTGTGCGGGGAGCCAGAGGTGGTAATCCTCATGATGTGGAATCTTGACGTACCACTCGATGGCGTTCTCGGGCTTGTGGTCGAGCCGGAGCCCCTCGTTTGTGAAGCGGACGGGGTGGTCGTCGTGAAGTTCACCCGCATTGTACGTTGTCGTCAACTGCGGCACGTACTTCTTGAGTGCGTTCTTTGCGTACCCACTCAGGTCGTAGTCGACCACCACGTCGTTCGCTTCGGACTGCGTGGTGCAATGCTGGCCGAAGGCATCCTGAAGCGCCTGCTGATACGCGGCTCTCGTCTCACGGAGTTTTCGCCGCTTGTGCGCGTTCGGCTCGACCAGTTTCAGTTCCAGCGTCTTCGTGAGTTCGGTCACGACTCGCTCTCCTCGTGACGCTGGATGTAGTTCGAGACCGTCTCGTTGGAGACCTCTCCGGCAGTTCCCGCGTAGTAGCCCCTCGCCCACCCGATCTTCTCGCCGTCGTGGTCGGCGTAGCGGTGGTTGTACTTCCGCGAACTGATGCCTTTGAACCAGTTGGCGAGAAGGGATGGGGCATGTTTCGGCGGGCTACTGACGAACAGGTGGATGTAATCGGGTTGTACGGTCAGGTCGAGGATTTCGAGACCCTTGTCGTCGGCAATTTCGTGGAGGATGGTTCGCACACGGTCTGCGACCTCGTTAATGAGTACCGAGTTCCGGTACTTCGGCACCCACACTATGTGGTAGTTGAGGTTGTAGGTCGCGTGCCGTGTGGTCTTCATCCGTGTCGCATACTATGTATCGTCGGCGTATTAATACTACCGATAAAACGGGTGGAAACCCAGTTATAGCGTCGTTGGGTGTGGTGTACGCTATTGTCCGATTGACCCCCGCCTGAATACGGGGGTATGCGCTCGTATCTTTATCAAGGACCCCGTACTGGTGGACGAGACGCTCCTGGTCCCCGCCGGCAAGGAACTCTACGCGCTCTCCGCGGCCGATGGGAGCGAGCAGTGGACGGTTGCCGGCGACGCCGAGATGTGGCTGGTACCACGCCCCGTCGATGGGACCGTCGTCGTGGGGGGTGGAAAGGAACGCCTCCGTGGGCTCTCCCTCGAGGATGGGTCCGAGCGCTGGACATACGAGGGTGGGGCGCTGGATAGGAATGCGGCGACGGTCGCCGACACCACCGCGTTCGTCGGCTCGCGCGACGGTCGGGTGATTGCGATCGACGTGACGGATGGGAGCGAGCGCTGGACGTTCGACACCGAGAAGCCGGTTCGCGGTGGCATGGCGGTCCACAGCGGCCACGTCTACCCGAGTACGACCGGGAACCGGGTCTATGCGCTCACGACCGGGGACGGAACCGAACGGTGGCAGTGGAAGGCACCAGCCGGAGGCGAGATTATGCCGCTCGGTGCGAGCTGGCCCTCGACCATGGGTCTGGGCCAATCACTGTACGCCGCGTATGCCGGCCGTCTGTTCGCACTCTCGACGAGCGACGGGACCGAACAGTGGCGAACCGTCACGGAGCTGACATCGATGGTGCTCCAGCAGTCGGGTGACACCATCTTCGTCACCGGTGACGGACTCAGTGACACGGGGGGCGGAAATTCGGGGGCCGCGTCGTACGGAGCGCTACAGGCATTCCGTCAGCGAGATGGACGCGAGCGCTGGTCGGAGACGTTCACGGAGGACCTGGAACACCCCCCGGTCATCGGAGAGAGTACCGTCTTCGCCGGGACGGAGGAAGGGATGGTACATGCGTTCGAGAAACGCGATGGGAGCGAGGCGTGGACGTTCGAGACGGAGACCGGGCGGCAACCGGGAGTGGTGCTCGACGGAGATACGGTCTACGTCGGCACACTCCGATAGCGGCCACCCGGGGGCGTCACTCGCCGGACGCCGGACCTGCAGCGACACGCCACCTGCCACCGACTACGCCACGGTCACCACGACGCGAGCGGAGACGGGCCGCGGGTCCACGGAGACGGTCACCTCCCGTGCATCCGCGTCGTATGTCCAGTCCGCCGTCCGCCCGGCGCCCGAGACGACGACCCGCTCGGGCGCCTCGACGCCGACGAACGTCACGTCGTACGCCCGCTCGTCTGGGCGGCCCGGGTAGTCGCCCTCCATCCCCTCGATGACGAAGCGATGCCCGTTGGGCGTCGTTTCGTATCGGAGTGGCGTCCGCCCGAACTCGTCCGCCCGATACCCGAGGCCTTCACCCGCGTCGTCGTACAGTTCGAACGCGCCCTCGTCGCCCGCGTAGACACGAATCTCACGACGGGCCTCGGAATCACCAGCACGGTCGCCGAGCGGCTTGAGCGGCAGGACCGTCCCGGTCCGGGCGAAGACCGGCATCCGGTCGAGCGGTGCCTCGACGGTCGCGACCTGGCCCGCCTCGTAGCGCTCGCCGGTGAAGATGTCCACCCATGCGTCCTCGCCCGGCGGGAACCAGACCTCCTTCGTCGCGACCGGCCCGGGCGTCGCGATGGGCGCCACCAGCAGGTCGTCGCCGAGCAGGTACTGGCGGTCGAACGTGGCGGCCGGCTCCGCGTCAGGGTAGGCGAGCCACATCGCCCGCGCCATCGGGAGCCCCTCGTCGTGGGCCTCACGAGCCAGCGCGTACAGGTACGGCACCAGCCGGTTCCGCAGTCGGAGGAACTTCTTCGCGGCTGCCTCGGCGGGCGGCGAGTACTCCCACGGCAGCCGGTCGCCGTGATACGAACGCTCGCTCGCGGTTGGCACCGCTTCGAGCGAACAGCGCGTCCTCGAAGTCTCACGCCAGCTCCTCCCGCCAGTCGAGGGCAGCGACATCACTGGCGTGGGTCGCCTCGAGACGGTCGGGCACCGCCGCCACGAGGTCCGCGTAGAACTCCGGCTGTGTGGCTGTGTGTCGGATAGGTCCGTGACGGTGTCGAGTCCGTTTCTGTGACTGCCTCCTGAGGACGGAGCCTTCCGACGACCCCGGGGTGTTCGCGCCTAGAGTCAGATTCGGGTACCGCAGTCCGGACAGAAGGGGGCCTCCCCACGGTCCGACAGGTCGGCACCGCACTCCGGACAGCCGCCGAGGTCGCCACCACACTCCGGACAGAACGACGGGTCGTCATAGCCCGAGAGGGCGGCCCCACAGCTCGGGCAGCCGGCATCGGCGTCCACCTGCGTGTCGGCCCCTGCGTCACCGCCGCCGGCCTGTGTGGCATCACCCGTCGCGGCCCCCCTCTCGGCCTGGATCGCGTACAGGGTGCCCTCGTCGCCCCCGACGTAGACGGTGCCGTCGGCCACCGTCGGCGCAGCCGCGATCTCGTCTCTGGCCTTGAACTGCCAGTACTCGGTTCCGTCCGCTGCATCCACCGCGTACACGCTGCCGGCCGTGCTCGACGAGTGGACCGCGCTAACGTAGACGACGCCGTCAGCAACCGTTGGTGGTGCGATAATCTTGTTCCGATCGAGCTCGCAGGCCCACCGAACCTCATCAGTCGCCGTATCCAGTGCGTACAACCGGCGGCCGCCGCCGACGTAGAGCGTGTCGTCGGTGACCGTCGGCGGCGCACTCGCCCAGGTGTCCATCGAAAACGGCTCCGGAACGAGCCGCCGTCGTTCATCCCCAGTGACCGGGTCTAGCTCACACAGCGGCACTCCCCCGTTGCCGCCGGTGTAGACTGCCTCCCCGTTCGTGACGGCAGCGGTCGGACTCCTGACGGCCGTCTCGTGCGTGAAACGCCATCGCTCGGTTCCTGTGGTCGCGTCGAGCGCCCACAGGATTCCGTCACCGCCGTAGTAGACGGTATCGCCAGCCACTGTTGGCCAGGAGTACTTGCGCCGGTCCGAGGTGAACCGCCACCGCTCGGTACCCCGGTCCGCGTCCACGGCGTACAGGGTTCCACTCCGCGTCCCGATGTAGACCGTGTCACCGGCCACCGCCGGCGTGCTGGTGGCCCAGTTATCGGTCTCGAACCGCCACTCTTCGGTCCCGCTGGCGGCATCGACCGCGAACAGGTGCCGGTCCCGGGTCCCGACGTAGACAGTGCCGTCAGCCACCACCGGCGCGGACGTGGCGGTCACTCCATGCCTGGACGAGAACGACCACTGCTGGCTTCCCGTTGTCGCGTCGACCGCGTAGAGGCTGCCACCGATGACGCCGACGTAGACGGTGCCATCGACTGCCGCTGGCGAGGACCGCAGGTAATCATCGGCCTCGAAACGCCACCGCTCCACCCCCGAATCGGTTCCTCCGCTCATCCGTGCCGGAGGAACCCGAACCAGCCCAAAAACACCTGTGGATGACTCGACTGCGCAGCCACCACGGGGGTAATCGAACCACTCACGCAATCCGTTGCATCGGCTGACGACGATGTCCTAGCAGGAACAACGGCTGGCTCGAGCGAACCCGCTGGCTGGACTACGCCGATCGTTCACTCTGGGCCGCCGGATACAGCCCGACCACCGGGAGCTAATCGAGGACCCGAACCACGAGACCGTTGCAATGCAGAGGGGAGCGTCACTGCGTGAGATCAGACCGGGTCGCTCATCTCGACACCCACTCCCGAGTCGTATCCACTGACGCAGCGATACCCCTCGGGCTGGCCGCAGTCCTGCTTCGGAGGGAGGGGCTCGTTCTCCGGCCACTCCTGGAGCGGGAACAACACGCTGGACGGGTACTCGGACGACCGATGGACCGTGTTCACGCCAGGGGTGTCGAGGGGCTCGTACGACCAGATGCCGTCGGTCGCTGGTGGCGAGTGGATCCGCACGACGAGACGGTGGCCCTCACGAAGCAGATGCGCGAGCGGCCACACCTCGATATCGTAGCGATACACCTTGCCCGGGAGAATCGTCTCGCGATTCGTATGGGGGTGGTACGGACGGACGATCTCGCCGTCGTCGTTGTACAGCGTGCGCTCCTCGTCGAGCTGGCGGTGGGTCGCCCGAAGGACGCCCCGTTGTAATGGGACAACGCTCCCGTCCGGGAACTCGTCGGCGACCCGGACGAAGAAGTCCGTGCTCGTCCCGCGGAGCGGGGCATCGGTCCCGGGCGTCGTGGTGCTGGCGTGCAGCGTCGCGGTGATCGGGCCGGCAATCCGGGTCGGCGTCTCGAACGCCGGCGACCGGTAGGTCAGCACGTCGGGTCCGTCGGCGAGCAGCACCTCGCTGCCCGTGTTGCCGCCGCTGAACACCCACGACTGGCGTGGACTCCCGGTGACGTACCGGTCGGTCCCTTCTGAATCGGGCGCAGTCCGCGACAGCGATCCCGCCTCCCCGAGATAGAACCGCGTCCAGTCGACATCGGGCTGGAGGAACGAGTCCATCTCCCAGGCCACCTCGGCGTCGTCGGTGTTGACCCCGGTTCGGACCCGAACCGGCGGCTCGTCCATGATACCGGTCTCCTCGCCGCGCAGCCAGTAGTCGAACCAGCCGCGGGGATCGGAGGCGACCGTCGCGTGATAGCCGTTGACCACACGCAGCAGCTTCGGCTCCTCGTGCAACGGATCCAGGCCGGGCGGTGTCCCCGGCGGCGATGCGGGCTCGGGGCTCAGTTCGTGGAACAGGTTCGGGTTCCCGCGGGGCCCCGTCTGTTCGTCCTGCATCCCATAGGCGAGGTACGTCGGCACGTCGATGCGGTCGGCGTACTCGATGGCCGACCGGACCCGGTACCGTGGCCCGTCCATCGGGTACGTCGCCCAGGTCGCGGCGGCGTCGCGGGGGTCCTGTGGTGGCCGAGTCGCGGTGTTCTCGGCACAGATGCGGTCCCCGCTCCGGATGCCCTCGGCCGACCCCTGGGCCGCCATCGCCGGCCGGAGGGCCGCCGACCACGCAACCGGGAAACCGGCGTTCCCGATGCCGCCGGGATACGCGATATCGCGGTAGACATCGCCGAGGCCCTTGATGGCCATGAGGGCCGCCAGGGAGGGCGGCTGTGCTGTCGCGACCAGAAGCGCCGTGATGGCGCCGTAGGACGACCCGAACAGCCCCACCCGGTCGAGCGCCCAGGGCCGGTCGGCGATCCACTCGATCACCTCGCGGCCGTCCTTGGCATGCGTGCGGTCGAACAGGTTGAACTGGCCGCCCGAACACCCGGTGCCTCGGATGCTGGCCCGGACCAGGATGTGGTCGTTCTTCGAGTTCCGTTCGGGCGGATGGACGGCCACGGCGAGCAGCACGCCATCACGCATCCGGAGGTAATGTGTCGGCGGGCGCTGTGTGCTCGCACCCGTATAGCCGTCCTTCTCGAGTATCGCAGCGGTGCGCGGCGGTGGTTCGAACTCCTGGTGGACGTAGCCCCACTCGCGTTCCTCGAAGTTATCGTCGGCGACCGGGTCGGTCGCCATCGCACCAGGCAAGCCAGCGGCAGCCGCCCCGGTCGCGGTCAGTGCCGAGAGGACGCCCCGGCGAGAGATGCTATCGGATGTCACACCACGGCCTCGCTGGAGTCGTCAAAAACGGTTCTGCCGTCTATCGGGGTCCGTTTATGCCGTCCTCGAAGGGCGAACGAGGCCATCTGATTCGTGGGCGCCGAGTCTCGGACACCCGATTCGACGGGGGGCAGCTCGTGCCTCGATATCGGGCACACGCTGGTAACGCGTCCTCAACAGTCGGTCTCGCGGGGCGCACGCCCGACATCGATGCGAAAACCGGTCCCGACCCGACCGGATCAGGGGTACGTCTCGCCGCTGAACCAGGACTGGGCCCAGATCCACTCCGTCCGCTCGTCGTGGTTCGGGCCCCAGCCGTTGTTGACTTTCACGTCGTCGATCCAGTCGTTCCGGTAGGCGTACGCGACGGGATAGTGGCTCAGCCAGCCCTTCCCCACCACGACCGGCGTCGCCTCCTTGCCGTTCGCGGCCCCACTGATCGACTCTGCAGTCTCCACCTTGCACCGCTGTTTCGGGAAGCCCCCGGCGTGGTAGCGAACTTCCAGGTCCGTCCCGGTCCGGCCCCAGAGGTACTCGCGTGCGTTGTCCATATCCCACGGGGCCGTCGCGCCGTTGTCCCCGAGACAGAAGACGTTCAGGTGCCCGTTCAGCTCCTTGATCATGTTCCGGAGGCCGGTGGAGCCGATCCGCGGGTTCGAATCGTGGTTCTTCGGGGCGACGGCATCCGCACCGTAGCCCCCATTACGGCGATAGAGACCCCACCGCGGCCACCAGGTACTGTTGAACTTGCCGCCGTCGGCCTGCCGGTCGCACCAGGCGAACAGGATCGCCCACGCGACCGGGCCACAGCCGACCGGGCAGCCCTGGTAATCGAACTGGTAGAACCACGGCTGGAGCCGCGAACCGCCGGCCCAGGACGGAGTCACGGCCGACATCCCCTCGGTGGTCGTCGGCACGGCATCCTCGACGACGGACAGGTCGACCGACTCGACGGGGTCGTCGGCCGGGTCGACTGCGGAATACGCGACTCGCTCGCGACCACCGAAATCGTCCTCCAGGACGAATCGCACCGCGTCGCCCGCGGTCGCGGCCTCGGTCGGTGTGATCACGAGCGTGTCGTGGCCGAAGTCGTCGAGCTCGCGCTCGATACGGAACGCCTCTCGCGTCGGCTCCTCTATCGCGGCCACCCGCTGCCCGGACAGCAGCGGCTCCCGAACCTCCCTGTCGACCCCGATGTCCCTGTTCTCGCCGCCTCGTTCCCGGTAGGTGGCCCACGCCTCCGCCGCTCGCTCGCGGAGATCAGCGAGCAACGGCCCGTACGCGTCCTCGTAGTTCTCCTGCAGCTGCTTGTGGGACTCCCACTCGCTGAACGAGATATCAGGCGGGTCCACCTCGTTCTCCGCCATGAGCTGGGTCCCCTCGTAGTCCTCCGTGACCTGGTCGTCATTCGCCATCTCGTCCTCCGGACCGTACCGAACTGCCGTGACTGCGTCCGGGACATCGGTGAGTGCCTCGACGTTCTCGATCCGGGGCACGGCCCGGCCACGTGTCGCGATGCGGTTCCCGTCCGGATCCTCGCCGACGTATCGGAGCCGGTCGATCCAGACGACCCACGCCAGCGGCCCGCCCTCGGCCTGCTCCTCGAGCACGCGCCCGATGGGTCGGCTGTCGGCGTTCCAGTGGGGGATCGGTGCGTCGTGCTCGTCAGTCGCGGCCAGGACGAACCCTTGCGGCTCGATCTCGATCTCGTAGTAGGCGACGCCCTCGACATCCGGCCGGGTGACGCGGTGGGCGGATTCCCCGAGTGTGGCACCATCGGGCCACGTCTCCCGCTGGCCAGCGGCTCGCTCGACGAACCTGGCCACCCGCCGGCGAAGCGTGTCCGGGACCGATGTAATCGGCACGCGTGCCGGCGGCTGCTCGTCGCCCGGGGTGGGTGTCGGTGTGGGCGTCGGGGTCGGGGTCGGTGATTCCGGGGTGCTGGGCGACTCCCGGACGACGTGCGGAAGGAGGTCGGCCAGTGACTGTGCGGCTTCACGCTGCTCGTTCCCGGAGACGAGCGCAGCTGCCGACTGGGACTGCTCCCCCTCCTCCAGCGCTCGGCTGCGACCGTCACCGACGAGGACCGCGTCCCCGTCGTGCTCGACTCTGGTCAGATTCAGCAACACCAGGTCGCCACCCGTGGTCCGCCCGGCGAACGTCTGGATGGTGGTTCCGATCCCGAGCAGGGTCCCGGACCGCTCGCCCAGCTTCGTCGGCGAATCCGCCCAGTCGGTCTCGACGCCGAGCTTCTCGACGAGCGGTCGCCCGATATCGCTGGTGATCAGGTCGCCGAGCGAACGGGCCGCGAGCGGGTTCAGCGTCTGCCCCGCCTCCTTGGCTGGCGGCGTCGCCAGCAGGCCGACGCCCACATCCGAGAGGAACGCAGTACCGCTGCGGTGATAACTTGCGACCTGACTCTCGATCGTCAGCTCGAAATCGACCGCGTCCGGGGAGAGCGTCCGCGTGGGTTTGGTTGCCTCCTCCAGCCGATAGGCTGCAGCCTCACCCTCCCCGTCGAGTGCGACCGGCCCTGCCGACCGCCGCTCGGTGGCCGAACAGCCTGCCAGTCCCGCAACCGTCGCCGCGCCGACGAGTTGGAGAAGTCGTCGACGCCCTTCGTCGGCCGGGTCCCCGCCTCCAACCGCATTGGTATCAACCCCCATGAGAAATCGAGTATCTTCCTCCTGGTTTAATCTAGTGGTTGGGTGCATGGAATTTCGACTGAACCGAATTGCTGCTGCCGGGGGGTCGAACGCGAGAAGTCGTTGCAGGTTATCGACGAGATCGACGCCTACGAGCCGGTTGAGGACCGGTGCGAACTCGGCGAGCATCGTACGCTCGCCTGCTTCTTGCCATCCCCCGGGCTGAAGCCGTGGGATTCCTCGGCTGGGGGTGGTGGCTCTGTCGGCCCACGGAGGCACGTTTCCCGTCGCCGGTACTCCGGTCTGTGCCCTCCTCGTTAGGGTTTGTCCACCTGTGCGGGGCGTCCGTGGTCGAACGCCACTGGTCAGCGCGCTCCGTATTCGGTTTCCAGCCACTCCTCCCAGGTTACCGACCCGACAGCGTGGTCGGGACATGTCGCAGCCCCCTCGCGGAATCGGGCGAACGTCGCGGTCGGAATCGGTAGCCGAACGACCGGTCGCCAACTGCCGCGTGCCTCGCGATAGGCCGTCGCCAGGTCGCCGACGGTCCGGACCTCAGGGCCACCGACCGGGTCCGGCCGCCCGCTCGCCTCGGTCGTCGCGAGTTCGACCAGCCGGTCGGCGACGACGCCGGTATCGACCGGCTGGATCCGCATCTCGGTCGGCAACAACCAGACCGGTAGCCGCGTGACCATCCCGAGCATCTCGTCGACGAACGGGTGGAACTGGGTCGCCCGGAGGATCGTCGAAGGCACGTCGCTCGATTCGATTGCGCGTTCGGCCTCCAGTTCGGCCTCGTAGTACGAGTACGGGATGTTCTCGATGCCGACGATCGAGATGTAGACGAAGTTCGAGACACCCGCCTCGGCGGCGGCGTCGAGGAGGCGCTTCGTCCCCTCGATATCCACCGCCTCGGTGTCTCCGAGTGGGTCACTCGCCGTGTGGATGATCACATCGACACCAGCGACGGCGTCGCGAATCCCGGTCCCATCCGCCAGGTCCATCTGCGCCCACTCCACGTCATCTCCGGACCGAGCGGAGCGACTCGTGGCCCGAACCGTGTGCCCCGCCTCTTGCAGTCGGGGCACCAACGTCTGCCCGAGCGTTCCCGTGCCCCCGGTCACCAGCGTCCGGTGCGGTTGGCTCATACACTTGAGTAGCTCCCAGATGTCCAAAGGACTAGCCCCGAACGAGTCCGGTACATCTGCGAGATGCTATCGTAGCTGCACGAGCAGGATAGCACCCTGCCCCATGCTATCGCCTACTGGTGCTGCGAACGTGAACGGTGATTACGCGTTCTCCGTCACGTCCTCGAGGCCGAACAACTGGAGGTCCCCACGTTCGGCGACGGCCTCCCGCACGGACCGGGTTGCGCCGCTTCGAGCGAACAACGCGTACTCGATATCCGGGTCCCCGCCCCCGAGTGGCGTCCACCGGATCTCCGCAGCGTGGTCCTCCAGCGAAGCGAGTGCCGAGTAGTCCAGCGGCGCGTTCGTGAACTTGCACTCCCCGACGACCATCGTGCCCGCATCGGTGAACCCGACGACATCCACTTCGTGTTCCTGGTACCACCAGCGTCCGATATCGAGGAAGGGTTCCTCCGGGTAGACGACGGCGTCGTCACGCTCGCTGAGCCAGTGCCGGACGAGCTGTGTCTTTCCGAGCCGACGCCGGCCATAGATGACCGCCAGCGCCGCCACATCCGAATCGTAGCAGTCTCGCAACCGGGAGAGTTCCACCTCACGGTCCACGAAGCCGTCCATACCCGACCGTCGAATCGAGAGGTCGTAATGCTTCCAGCTAAACTAATCTCAGATAGCCTAATCCAGAATAGCCTATTCTGGAATTGTTTACGACGGCCGGTTCGACAGTGCCGCGACCGCGCGTCGGCAGCGGACGAATCAGTCGTTCACGGGCGGCGTGTCGAAGTAGTCGAGCGCATCCAGCACCGCCCCGATGAGGAAGCTGATCACGGCGACGACCAGCACGAGCCCGGTCAACAGTATCGAGATCGGCGACGGGAGCGTGAACTGGAAGACCGCGATGAACAGGCAGGTGACGATGCCGACGACCAGCAGGAACGACCCCGCACTCGGGTCCTCACCCGTGAGGAACTCGATGCTCGTCAGGAACGTCGAGGACTGTGACTCCTCGTCGACGGTGTCGGCACTCATTGCGTGGTCCCCGATTGCTGTCGCTCGGCGGCCTGCTGGACGATCTGTACGAGATGGGAGACCCAGATGCCGGCCGTGAAGCCGAACAGCGTGGAGACGATTACGGCCTTGACCAGCAACTCGAGGGGCGCGATCGCCGCGAGCAGGCAGAGGCTCCCGAAGAGGAACATCAGGCCGTACTGGATTCTGGTCTCGAGGTCGAGTCGTTGGAGTGTCGTCGTGAGTGTTGAGTTCATGGCACAGGGGGTATCGTCGGATTCGCGACTGGGTGTCGGGAGCGGTACAACCGGTGGCCGATGGGTCAGTCGTCGGCCTGCTGGACCAGCCGCTGGAGCGCGTCCGGCTCGCGGTAGCTGGCGAGGCCGAGGATGGTCGCCGGCCACAGCCCGATGAACTGTCCGCGCTGTGTGTCGCTGCGGACGTAGTACAGCGCCAGGGCGACGGAGCCGATGGCGGCCAGGGACGCGAGTCCGAGCCCGCTCTCGTCGAGATTCCGCTGGAGTCCGCCGGCCGCCGCCTGGTCGCCTGTTTCCGTCACGGCTCTTCTACGGGCCCTGCCGGGATACCCTTTCGCCCCAACTGGCCACTACCGGGACGCGATACGGATACACGGAGGCGGCGAGCCTCCGGCGACCCGTCCCGCCGTAGGGAGTCGCAGCTGAACCCCTGCGACCCGGTGACGAGACGCTCGCCAGGTGGTGCGGGTGTGGCCGGTAGACCTCCAAACGACGGGCTACAGGCCGGTCCAGCACCAGAACAGGGACCACTATTTTCAGACGAACCCGAGCAGGTCTGCGACCTCCTCGGCGAACTCGGCGATCGTCCACTTGACCTGGTTGACCGTCCCGATGCCCTCGATGGAGATGTCGTCATCGACCAGCGCGTCCCGGAACGCCCGGGCGGGGCGGTCGGCGGCCTCGATACGCTCGACGGTCTCGCGGTCGGTCTCCATGCGGATGGTCGCGTCGTCGCGGGGGCCCCGCTGGAACGACCCGATCCGGGTCTGTCCGTCGGTCACGAACGAGAACTCTGCCACCCCCTCCGCGGCGGTCACGCGCAGGTTCACCTGCTCGCTCGCCAGTTGCTCCTGCGCGGCGCCGAGCTCGGCCCCGGCGATGGCGCCGTTGTATCGCTCGATGTACGAGGCGAGTCGCTCGTACAGCTCCAGCACCCACACCGGCTCGACCGGAGCCATGGCCCCCGTGGGCGGCAGGTCGGGCGGGGCGACCGACGACGCCTCACCGTCGGAGGTGGCGTCGGCCGAATCCGACGACGACTCCCCGCTCTCGGAGGCCGACTCGTCGGTCGTGGTCGCCGACCCCCCGCTGTCGATGAGCACCGTCGACGCTCCGGAGACGATGGTGTTCGGAGGGCCATTCTCCGCGATGGTGTCGCCGACACGCACCGCGGGATAGCCGTTTATCAGGACCGTGGTACTGCCGGTCACGACCGAGCCACCGACGTGGGGGACCGGGCCGGTCGACAGCGGACAGCTGTGGACATCGGCCCCGGCCCGCCACGCCGGGAGGCCACCGATGAGCACGTTCGGACTCCCGACGCCGTTCAGCGGTGTCCCGTGGGCGGTCATGTCGCTGACTCTGACTCCCGGTGGCATGGTCAGTTGATCTTGACGAGCGAGCCCTGCAGGGTGAGGATTCCCGCCGAGGTGGTCGTGAGCTGGGCGTCCGCCGAGATGTCGATGGTCGGCGCGTCCAGCGATATCCTCGTCGGACTCTCGATGACGACCTCCCCCTGCTGGTTGCACTCGACCCGGCACGACGACTGCGCCGACTCCGATGCGGCGCTGGCGTCGCTGCGCTGCTGTTCCGCCTCGAGCGCCGATGCAAGCGTCGACTGTAGGTCCTGTAGCGCCTCGCCCGCGCCCTCGATGTCTTCGGGGCCCTCACCGGAGACCCGCAGTCCGCCCTCGGCGTCGAGCCGGTACACGGACCCCGACGCCGGATGCTCCAGCCGTAACTCCTCGGCCTCGTCGTCGATATCGATCTGCCACCCGATATCTTCGGGGCTCCCCCCATCTACTGACATGCGTGGGTGTTTGGTAGGTGGTATCAAGAAACTCATGGTGCCGTTCGGGGCCGCCAGCCACGTCACCCCAGGACAACCCCCAGGTCGCTGCCGAGAGGCGCTCACTCGACGGTGGTACAGTCCAGGTCCGGGACGGTGATGGGCTCGACATCCCCCCACGAGCGGTAGTCGACGACGGTCGCCCCCGTCTCCAGTCGGCGCGGGTACCGCGTCTCGGCGTCCACGTAGTACGTCATCCGGCCGTGTGTTCCCATGCTTGCCTCGTCCTCGTTCCCGTCGCGGGTCCGCGTCCGGTTCTGCCCCGAGCCGGGCCCGTCGGCGGGTCCGGAGGGAGTCCCTGCCGCAACGTCGGCGGCGGGAACGGTGAGGACGAGCATCTCCCGGCCGTCGAGCGATGTGGTCTCCGTCACCTCCAGCTCGGGCGTCCCGGTGTCGCCCCCGGGCTGCTCGGCGACCGAGACCAGGGCTTCCGTCCCGGAATCCACGTCCGGATATCTGGTACAATCCCCGTCGACGACCACGTACCCGTCCCCGTCGACGATGTAGGACTCGACAGCCGGCTCGGCGCCGTTCTCCGGGAGCCGGAGGTAGCGGTCGTCGCCGTCGAACCGCGCGACCGTGAGCGGCGCTCCGTCGCCCGGTCGGGTCACCCGCATCCGGTACGCGTCGCCGAAGCGGAAGGCGCCGGAGTAGTCGGTTCTGTCGCCGGGGGACAGGTCGTCGAGTGGTGCCCCCTCGCCCAGGTCGAGTTGCCCGCACCCGGCGACCGAGGTCGAGACTGCAGAGGCCGAGAGCGCCTGCAGGAACCGGCGCCGGTCAGCCACGGCCGTGGCAGCGACGCCAGCGGACCCCGCGTCGGTGGCGCGTGAACTGGTCGGCTCTGCGTCCGCCTCGGCAGGTGGCGGCTCGGAAGCCGGGGGCTCACCATCCGTCGGCGCTACGTCGGTCGATTCGCGGGGGGTCGGACACATATCGTGTTCGGGCAAGGTACCGGCCAACGGTTCCCAGCCACGACGGACGCGACCGGGCGCGATGTGGGACACGTTCACTCGCCCAGTGGCATAAATCCCGGCGCGGAACCGGCGCCGGTGAGAAGCCACCACGCCTCACCCGCGGACAGGGGGAGCGAGGAGGTAGGCCGCAGGACGGTGTGGGCCGGATATCACCCACCACTATGCCGGCCCGCCCCGGAGAGACGGGTATGACCGGCACGCCGGACGACGAGTTCCAGCGACTGTTGCTCAGACGCCGGGCCGTGCTGCGGGCGGTCGTCGACGGGGTCGACGACAAGCGCGACCTCGTCGAGCGACTCGAGATACCCCGGTCGACGCTCGACGACGTGATGCGCGAACTCGCCGAGGCCGGCCTCGTCAGCTACGACGACGGCCGCTGGCGACCGACATCCGTCGGCCGAACGGCACAGGCGATCCACGCCGACTACACCGAACGGGTCAGTGGCGTCGCCGACGCGGCCTCGGTACTCGGGGCCGTCCCGGATATCGACATCGGCCGGGCGATGCTCGATGGCTGTACGGTTCACGAGCCTGGCAATATTCTGCCGGACCGGGCCGTGACGACCTTCGTCGAGCAGGTCCGCGCCGCCGACGAACTCCACGGGCTCGTCCCCCAGGCGCTGGCCGGTCATGTCCCGTCGGTTCACGAAGAGGTGACTGCCGACCAGTCGATGGAGGTCGAACTCGTCTTCGAGCCGGCCGTTTTCGACCAGTTGTTCGACGTGTACGCGGCGGAGATGACCCGGGCACTCGAGACGGACCGAATCGAGTTCTACCGGACGCCTCTCCCACACCCCTACGGGCTGTGGGTTGCCGACGAGGCCCACGCCGGCGTGGTTATCTACGGCGGCGGGGGCATCCGGGGCATCATGGTGAACGACACCGACGCCGCCGTCGAGTGGGCCACCGAGAGATACCGGCGAGCGAGCGCCGAGGCCGAGCCGATTACGCTCGCGAGCGTCGAATCCTGAGGCCTCGGTGGCTGGGCGAGCGACGCGCCGGCGGCACGGCGTGCCCGCGCCCACCCCCGTGCGACGTTCGACCAGGGGTAGTCGTAATTCGCACGGAGCGAGGCAGCCGCTCGGAACGGGAATACAGAGTAATGCTGCCGGCGCGTGCCCGTTCGGGTGGCCCTCCAGGCACTCACCGCGTCGCGGTCCCACGTTTCTGCGGGCCGGTCAGATCGCGTCGGCCTCCGCCAGCGCGTAGGCGACGAGGTGGCGATACACCCGCTCCTGGCGAGTGGTCGGCTCGTCGAGCTCCATCCGTTCGAGATACGGCCGCGCGGCCTCGGGAACGAGCAGGCCCTTCCCGACCGACCCCAGCGAGCCGACAGCCGAGGGCAGTGACTCCACGGCCGACGGCACCGCCCCGACCGAGGAGGGCAACCTGCTGACCTGTCGCTGGAGCGTCCGGAGCCCCCGGGCGAGGGCCTGCTCCTCCTCGGTCAGCGCCGTCCCGAGCGGGAACCGTGGCAGGTGGTCGTCGTACGGTTCCAGCGCGGACTCGATGGTCTCCGGGTAGTTGTCGCGATAGGCGGGCGGGATGGACCAGTCCTCCGGGAGCTTCCCGGCGGCCTTCGCCTGCTCGACGAGGTCGGCCTGGAAGCGCGAATCCGCGACCTTCACCATCTCCTTGATGACCGCGGCATCGGAGCGGTCCCGGAGGTCGGCGACACCGTACTCCGTGACCACGATATCGCGGAGGTGGCGCGGGATGGTGATGTGGCCGTAGTTCCAGACGATGTTCGACTCGACGCCCCCGTCGCTCGTCTCGCGGGTGGCCCGGACGAGGATGACCGACCGGCCGTCGTCGAGTTCCTGGGCCATGTTCACGAAGTCGAACTGGCCGCCGACGCCGCTGATGACCCGGTTGTCGGCGAGCCCGTCCGAGACGACGGCGCCCGTCACGGTCGCCTTCATCCCCGTGTTGATGAAGCGCGCATCCCGGCGCTGCAGGCGAGCGAGGTCTCCACCTCGCCGGAGCTGGTTCGTGAACTGCACGCTCCGCATGCTGAACCGTCGGCGCTCGGTCTCGTCCATCTCCCGGAACTGCTCGTAGAGGTCCTGGGACCCGAGGAAGAAGCCGCCGTGGCACACCCTCCCGTTCGCCAGTCCGTCTCCGAGCGCGTGGCTGGCGATGACCGACCGGGCCTCCTCGTCGGAGAGGTCGGCCGGGCAGGTCTCGCCGTCGACCCGCAACTCGCCCGCGTCGTACGCGACGGCGTCCCGGAAGACACCCCACTCCCGGAGGTAGGCCACGTCCGCCGGAGCGAGCGCCTCGTCGATGGCCCCCATCTCGACCAGCGCGTCGAGTGCCGACAGGTCGATTCCGTCCGCGACGATACCCTCGTCGACCAGCCGCTGGATGTGGATATCGTCGTAGACCTCCCGGGAGAGGATGCCCGCCTCGTGGAGATGGAGGAAGGTCTCGACGACCATCTCGGAGGCGGCGTACAGCCCCTCGTCGAACGGGTCGCGACCGCCCCAGTCGGCCAGCAGGTCCGGGCAGTCCTCGGGGACGCCCAGCGCCTCGATGGCGTCGGTGTAGACATCGTTGTGCTGGTCGCGGAGTTCGATGGCCGCGCCGATGGCGTCGCCCAGCGAGCCGATGCCGATCTGGAGCGTGCCGCCATCGCGGACCAGGGCACTGACCCGCAGTGCGATGGCGTGCTCGTCCGTCGAGACGGGAAGGTGCGGTGGGCCGACCAGCGGGAAGTCGTACGCCGGGTCGTCGAGCACCGCGTCGAACTCGCCCGGGTCGATAGGCGCCTCCCCGTACATGAACGGCATGTTCCGGTTGACCTGCCCGACGACCATCGCCTCGTCGCCGCCCGCGTGCTGCTCGCGGAGCATCTCGATCACCTCGTGGCTCAGGTCGGGGTTCGACCCCAGGTTGAACCACCGCTCGCCGTCCCGTTCGCCGACCCCGACGAGCTGGACGAGCAGGTTCACGTCCGCGGTCGCGACGGCCCGGGCGGCGTGGGTGTAGTTGACACTGTGATGGTGCTGCTGGGCGTCGGGGTTCCCCAGGAAGTCACCGGGCGGGAAGTAGAACTGGTGGACATCGATGTTCTCCGGGAGGTCGCCCTCACGCAGCAGCTCGTCGTACCTGATGGCGGGATAGCCGTCGAAGAGCCGCTCGCCGAGCGGTTCGACCAGCCGGCGTTCGAGGTCGGACTCCCAGCCGGGCTCCGAGAGCGTCAGCGCCGTCCAGATGGTGAGGTCGAGCGAGGGGTCCGCAAGCGCCCGCTCGACGAGTTCGTTGAGCAGGTGGTTCGGCTTCCCGAGCCCGAGCGGCGTCGCGACCGTGATATCGTGGCCGAGCCGGTCGACGATGCGGTCGACACACGCCGACACGTCGTCGAACTCCGTTGGTGGCATTGGTCGACGGGTTCTCGGCCCGGACGTATCAATGACGGCTACTTCCTCCTCGGACCGTCCCTCGTGACGGTGCGTGGGCAGCCGGCTACCAGAGCCGATGTGAGCCGGGGTTTCAAGTGAATGAGCGTTCAGTACATCACCAGCAGCGATGAGCCGAACCGTCCGGCCCGCAGTCCACTTCCTCCTCGCCACCGCACTGCTGGTCGGGGTCGTGTCGGGGGCCCCGCTCGCAGCAGCCGACGACGATGACGACACCGTCGTCGCGACGAACGGGACCAATCTGGAACTCGGCGGGCCGAAGGGCATCAACCTCGGGATGGATGGCGTGAGCCTCGGCGGCGACTCGGGAATCGCCCTCGAACCCGGTGACGGAGTGAGTGTGGGTGGTGAGAGCGGCATCCACGCGGAGGTCGGTGAGGGTGTGAGTGTGGGCGGTGAGAGCGGCATCCACGCGGAGGTCGGTGAGGGTGTGAGTGTGGGTGGTGAGAGCGGCATCCACGCGGAGGTCGGTGAGGGTGTGAGTGTGGGCGGTGAGAGCGGCATCCACGCAGAGGTCGGCGAGGGCGTGAGTGTGGGCGGTGAGAGCGGCATCCACGCAGAGGTCGGTGAGGGCGTGAGTGTCGCGAACGGAAGCGTGCTGTCGGCGGGGCGTGACGGCGTGACGGTTCTGGAGCAGGGGTACGAGGCGGACTCCGGCCTGACGGTCGGCGAGTCACCGGTCAGCACCGGGAACGGGTCGCTCGCACTCGGCGGGAGCGAGGGCATCTCCCTGGGCCGCGACGGTATCGCCGTCGGTGGGGACGACGGTGTCGCCGTCGGGGTGAGTGAGGGAGTGAGTGTCGGCGGTGAGAGCGGCATCCACGCGGAGGTCGGCGAGGGCGTGAGTGTCGGTGGCGACGACGGCGTCACCGCGGAGGTCGGCGAGGGGATTCGGGTCGGCGGTGACGAGGGCATCACCGTGGGACTCACCGACGGCCTCCGTATCGGCGGCGACGACGGGCTCCGGCTCTCGGCGAGCAGCAGCGGCGTCGGGGACCTGGGATACGATCTGGAGGCCGTCGACAGCACGGACATCGACTCGGGGTCGATGGACCCGTCGACCGCCAGCCCGGTGACGGCCACACCGGTTGCCGGGGAGAACGGCGAGCTGGACCCCGTCGGTCCTGCCCCTGCAGACCGGCCGGACACGACGGGAGCGCGGACGGGCCGGCTCGACACCGCCACCCCGGCCACGGAGCAGTCCGGGACCGAGACGTCCACGGCCACGACCGACAGGGCCGCTGGTGCAGTGCCGTCCGGATTCGACGGCGAGCTCCCGGTTTCCCCCGAGGGCGCCGCGGCCGGCGGCGCGGCGACGGCGGCACTGCTCGGTGCGGCGGGAATCGCGGCCAGGCAGACCTCGATGGTCGGTGGGACCGGGACGGGGACGGCGGCCGCACGAGCCGCCTCGACAGCACTCGCGACCGGCGACGGCCGGCTCGCCCGGATGCTGTCGCTGTTCCGGTACTCCCGGTACGATGACTCGGACCCGCTGGAGCTCGACGCGCGGCGGCACGTCTACGAGGCCATCAGCGACCAGCCCGGCGAGCCGATTACGGCGGTCAGCGACCGGGCGGACGTGAACCTCTCGACTGCCCGCCACCACGTGAAGGTGCTCGAGCGCGAGGGGCTGGTCGCGACCGCCCGAATCCGCAACTGCGAGCGGTTCTACCCCGCCGGCACGGACGACCTCGAACTGGCGGCGGCGATGGCCGACGAGAGTACCGCGGATATCCTCGATGCGCTCGTCCGTCTGGAGCCGGCGTCGGTCAGCGGCCTGGCCGAGGCGGTCGACCGTTCCCCAGCCACCGTGACGCATCACCTCCAGAAACTCGAGGACGACGACATCGTCGTCCGCGAACGCAACGGGCGCGCCGTCGAGAACAAGCTCTCGGCGGCCGCCCGCGCCGCACTCGACCCCGAGACGGAACGTCGCCGCCACGCGGCCGAGCAGCGTCTCGGCGCCGACGGTGCCGAGCCGAGCACCGAGGGGGACACCGTTTCCGGGGCGCAGGCGGACTGAGGCGTGGCCGGGTATCCCGGCGTCGGTACGCCGCCGTGCAGGTCCGTGAGTCCCCACTGCGCCCCCCGGTAGAAGGGCCGACGTTTTCACGTGGGCTCGCTGGCGCGGCGAGACGGCCGACTACCTCTGTAGCCCGGCCTCCCGCAGCGACTCGTCGAGGTCGTCCCGGACCCGCTCGCCCATCTCGCGGCTCCCCGCCGTCGTCACGACGCGGTTCTCCTGCACCGACGACCCGTCTCGAATCAGCAGTCTGACGTTGCCGTTCTCGTCGGCGCGGGTCGCCTTCGCCCGGAGCCCGGTGCGCGAACCAGAGCCGCCGGCGGAGATGGGACCGGGAATCACCTTCTTCACGTGCGGGTGTGCGGCCACGGTCCGGACCGCCGTCATCCCGTCGCGACCGCCGACCAGCGTCGTGTGCGAGCCGCCGAGTTTCTCGTCGGGCGGCGTCTCCACCACCTCCAGGGACCGCTCGCCCGCCCGCTCCCGGACGGCATCGACGACCGACTGGTCGCCCCGGGGCTCGACACGCCGGAGGGGGTAGTGCAGTTGCTCGCGAACGGCCTCCAGCACGTCCCGGTTGCCGGCCGCGTACACCTCTTCGGGGCGCTTGCGGTGGATCTCGTCGGCGATGCGGCCTGCGAAGTTGCGCAACTCGACCGGCTCGCGCTCCCCGTCGCTCTCGGGGCGCGTGGTGACCGTGCGCTCGGCGACCACGTCCTCGTCCAGCAGGACCGTCACGGTGGCGCGGTCGCGCTCGCAGGCGACGACCACCCGGTCCGCGTTCTCCGTCCGACAGGTGAGACAGAAGTCGCCAGGGCGCTCCAGTGGCGTGGCACACTGGCGACACTCCATACTGGGTGGTGGCCGTGGGCGCGCATAAGCCGGGCGGTTCGAGCCGTCGGTACCCCGGTCCCACCCTGGACGACCCCCGAGCCGCGACAGCACCACTGCGGGAATCTGAATCGGCACGCATCCATGCGATATTCCCATACTGGGAACGGCGCAAGGCCTTAGTTACCTGGCATGAATCCCCACGTATGAGCCGAAATCGCAACGATGCGGGACGGTTCACTCAGGAGGTCAGCCTCGCTGACGTGCTCGGGGTCTTCGACGAGGTGGAAGGGCCCGTGGTGACGACGGGCGACGTAGCCGAGGCCACGGGCTGCTCGAGCGACTCGGCGCGGCGGAAGCTCGGCCGGCTATACGACCAGGGCCGGCTCGGGCGACGCAAGACGGCCGGCCGGATGGTCTACTGGCGCCTCGACGCCGCGGACCCGACACCGGTGAATCCCGACGACCCGATTTTCACCGACCGTCCCACGTTCCGTTCGGGTGATGAGAACCTCTCCGAGCGGGTGGACGAACTACTGTACGGAGAGGGAACGTGACAGAGCCGCGACCGCTGTTCGTGGACACGAACGCGTTCGTCGCGATCTACGACGAAAGCGACGACCACCACGAACGCGCCAACGCCGTCATCGATGGAATCGAGGACCGAAGCCATCCCTATGGACCGCTGTTCACCAGTCGCCACGTGCTCTCCGAAACGGCCACGGTGCTGCTGTACGGAAGCAACCACCGTGATGCGGTCCGGGCACTCCAGAACATCCGTGAATCCCCGTCGATGAATATACTGGAAGTCACCGAACCGCTGTTCGAGCGGACTGCCCGTCGGTTCGAGCAGTACGACGACCAGCAAATCTCATTCGTCGACCACATGAATGCTGTCCTCTCCGCCGAATACGATATCAAGCACATCTTCGCGTTCGAGGAGGATTTCGAGACACTCGGCATGACCCGCGTCCCGGCGGATACCGGAGAGAATCCAGACAGCCGTTAACGCGATCTCATCTCCGACTAGGTCAACGCCAGTGGGTCGTCTTTCAGGTACTCCCGCAACACCACCGTCGCGTACGACCCCTTCGGAAGCGCGAACCGGAACCACAGCGACTCGGGGGCCTCCTCGACGCGCTCGACGTCCAGGTCCGTCCGTAGCAGTATCGCTCGCCGCGTTCCGGTCGACTCGAACGCACCCGGCAGGTCGAAGTCACCCGGTTCGAGGCCCAGTTCGTCCAGCACCTCGCGCTCGATGTCGCCCTGCTCGCCGTCGGCGAGTTCCGTCTCGGTGCCGACCAGCGGCGCGGTGACGAACGCCCGGCCGCGGGCACAGTGGCGATTGACGGTGTCGACGCGGCCCGCATCGACACGCTGGAGGCGGTCCGTGTCCGGGAGCGCCACGTCGTCCGGAATCTCGGGGCTTCGGTCGGCGAAGCAGACCACGTCGCCCGCCACGGCTTCCGTGAACGGGAGGCCACGTTCCAGTCGCTCCGAGAGCATCAGGTTGAACGCGTACGACTGCGCGGCGTTGACGAGCATCGTCTGCAGGTTCGACGGGAGCGACTCCAGCGCGGCCCGCCAGTCCTCGTCGGTCGGCTCGCCCTCGCCGACACGCTCGGCCAGCGTGTGGAGCATCGCGCGCTCGTAGCGGAGTTTGCCGGGCAGCCGGTCGAGTGCCGCGTTCCAGTCGCGCGTCTCCGCGACGAACTCGCGGGCCTCGCGCGTGTCCGCGGGCTCCTCGGGGGCGGTCTGCGTGACGTAGGTCATCACCGCGTCCGCCCAGTCCTGCCGGACGACCGCGAGTCCGCAGCGGTGCGTGACCGGGCGATACGAGCCGAACCGCTGGTGGCCGAAGTAGTTCGGCACGCCCGCGGGGTCGTCCGCGGAGACATCCCCCGCGTCGGTGTCGACCCCGGCCGCGAACGCCCGGAGCGACTCCGTGATGGCAGCCGCGTTCTCTGGGTGGTCGGCACTCCGCACGCGAATCTCGAAGGCGTTGCCCGCGAGGTCGCCGAACAGGACCGGCCGCCCCGCCCGGCCCAGGACCTCGATATCGGCGTCACCCAGCTCGGGCAACTCGCGCTCCTCGTACCGCACGGAGAACAGCTGCGTCGTCACCGCCCGCTTGTCCTTCGTGCCGGCCCAGGAGACGCGCTCGCGGCTCATCCCCAGCTTCCGCGAGAGCGCGCTCGCGAAGTCGTTGGTGTCCCAGCCACGCAGCGTCGCGCGGAACACGAGGTGGGGATAGGCGCCTGTGTCGGCGTCGGCGGGATGCAGGTCCACGTCGAACCGCTCGCGCTCACGGACGACGAAATCCTCCTCGGCGAAGCGCAACTCCCCACCGGTCCCGTCGGCGTCGCTGACGTACCACTCCATCCCCATCTCCCGCTCGCGAGGGTCGGCCTCACGCATCGGCACCGCCACCTCGGTCACGGAGCGCGGGTCGGTGTGTCGGGTGCATACCGGACGTGGCCGGCGACGGGCCTCGGTCTTTCCGGTCGGTTCGCGACCGCCGGCCTCACCTCTCGGTGTTGCGACGCCGCTCTCTCGTACCGGCTGTCGGCCACGGTAGTCGCGGCAAAAAATCTGACAGGCACCCCGGGAGGGGCGTTCAGTTCTCGTCGCGAGTAATCTCGTACTGGAAGTCCACCGCGTTCCGGGGCATGATCCGGGCGGTCCACTGCCCCTCGGTCGGGTCGTCGATGCGGTAGACGAACTCCTTCTGACTCCCGTGGCTGGTGTAGGGTCCCTGGCTCTCGCCGCGCGGGCCCTCACCGCCGAGGGAGACGTGGCCGTCGTTCGTGACGCGGACCCGTTCGGCCTCGACCGTCGTGCCGTTCGGCGCGACGAAGGTCACGTCGAAGCTGGCCGACCGGTCGTTGGCCGGGCTCCCCGTCGACAGCGTCACCGACGCGCTCTCGGTGTCGTCGCTGACGCCGAAGGTCGTCTCGAAGGGCTCGTCGGGCTGTGTCCAGACCTGGAAGTGCAGGTCGACCTGCTGCCAGTAGTCGCCCCGGTCCGGGCGGGCCGGGTCCTGCAACCCGAGGTCGATCTCGGCATTGTAGTCACCGACGCTCGCGGATTCGGGCGGGCTCACGGTCACGTTCACGGTCGCGGTCTCACCGGGCGCGACCTCGCTGGGTGCGTCGATCTCGAACCACGAGCGCTCGACGGTCTGCTCGGAGCCGGGATAGCGACGCCGGGTCTCCTGGGTCTCCAGCGTCGGGTTCAGCGGCACCGCCTGCTCGCCGGTGTTCTCGACCTCGATCTGGTAGGTGTAGTCGTCGCCGGCCTGGACCTGGGTGCGGTAGTACCGGTCGCTACTGATTCTGACCGTCGGCTCTTCGAACACCTCGACGTTGATGGTCGCCGCGTGGACCGGCCGCGCCGGCTGCCCCGGGCGGTAGGTGACGGTCTCGTTCGTGAACGCGACCAGCGCGCGGTACTCGCCGAGTTCGGCGTCCGACGGGACCGAGACGGTCACCGTGAACGTGCGCTCCTCGCCGGCCGCGAGCGTCGTGTCCGCGCTCTCGATGCTGACCCAGCTCTTCGCGAGCGGGCGGCCTCTGACCTGCGGGAGGACCACGTGCGGGTCGAGTTCGACCGACTCGTCCTCGCTGTTACCGACTGTGACGTTGAACGTCGTCGACTCGCCGGGCCTGACCTCGCTGCTGCGGTAGCCCTCTTCGATGTAGAGGCGCGTGTAGTTGCGCTCCTGGGCGGTCGCCGCGGCGTCACCGTTCGACGCGCCGTCCGTCGCGACCGCTGCTGGTTCGCCCTGCTGTGCGGGCGTACTGTCCGTCGGTACGTAGGCCGTCGCCGCTGGCGCGACAAGGAGCGCCACCAGCGCGACCGTGAGGAGGTTCCGTAGTTTCATTGGTAGCGGGTACCCTGGCCTGGAGGGCCGATGGAACCGTCACTCGCCCCGATGGCTGAATATATATTCAATCCGGCGGAGGAACAAACAGCGAGTTCACTTTGCGGTGTGTTCACGTCCCGGATGAACGCGACGGCTACCCACGGATGACCGGCAGGTTCCTGCTCCCGGCTCTGTCGGGTGAGACCTCGGGAAAGAATATCTGGTCCGGGCCGCCGTTCAGGAGGACATGGGTTCGCAATGCCAGCCGGGGTCCTCACCCGTCCGAGCGATGAGGTCGGACCGGCACGCCGGGCAGTAGTCCGGCGTCCCGCCCATGTTCCGGGGGACGTACACCGCGCCGCCACACTCCACGCACGCATCAGCAACGACCGTCGTGCAGTCCGCGCAGACGTTGAAATCGTCGACCGTGAGGTCGCGCAGGGGTTCGAGTTGTTTGTCGAGGATGTACTCGTCGATGACCGCCTGACAGTTCTGACACGGTTTCATGGCGATGCGTCTCTCCCCATGTGATGGTCACACAAAGCCTTGCCCCCCGCGGCGAAGTGTGCAGGCGATTCCCCGTGACCTCGTCCACCCCCAGCGTCGTCGGGGGTCGTGGTAACTCGACCCTCGGAAGGGTTATCCCCGCGACCACGTTACATCTATTCGCAATGGCAACCGGAAAAGTTGACTTCTTCAACGACACTGGCGGTTACGGCTTCATCTCTACTGACGACGGCGACCTGGACGACGACGAGGACGTCTTCTTCCACATGGACGACGTCGGCGGCGAGGACCTGCAGGAGGGCCAGGAGGTCGAGTTCGACATCGAGTCGTCCCCGAAGGGCCCGCGCGCGGCGAACCTCGTTCGCGTCGAGTAACTCCTTCGCAGACAGTACCGACGGCTCCCCGCCGCAGCGCGCGATGGGCGTGACCGTTCGCAGTTTCCGTTCTTTCACACTCCCGAGCGACGCGACTCCTCGCTCGGGCTCCACCGGCTCCGGAGCCACGGCCACAGGCGGTGCTGCGGTCGACCGACCGAGTGACCTCAGCGCTCGGGCTCGTGCTGGTCCTCGTTCTCCTCCAGCAGTCGCGCCTGCGCCTCGATGCTGGCCAGTTCGCGCTCGGCCTCGGCCCGCCCGGAGCCGTGGGCCTCCCGGACCGAGATATCGAGTTCGGAGGGGACGAACCGGCCGCTCTCGTCGTCGGCCTCGTCGTCACCACGCCCGGTCAGCCAGGCCAGGATGCGACGGAGCATGCGTGACGCTTGGGACTGGAGGTATTTGGAACTACGCCAGGGGTGTGTAGCCGCGCGTCGAAACTGACGGGCTCTCCTAACGTCCTCACTCGGTGATACGTTTTCGAAGCCGTGCTGAATAGAGGGCACGGGCCGTGTTTAGACGCTAGTAATATTGCCTAATTGTCGGGAATACTAGGAAATGAAGCGAGCAGAGTTCGATGTGCCTTCGAAACTCGCTCGCTTCACCGACCGATGTGTGGCTTTGTCTCAAAAAGCTGTCGGGAGCGCCGAAGAACAGCCTGTCAAGAAAGGGGAAGGTGGCTACGCTGATTGGGTGATCGTCGCCCTTCATGGACTCCGTGAGTATCTCGACCTTCCGTACCGACGACTCCTTGATATCCTCCGTGAGATGCCTGATATCGTGGAGAAACTCGGATTGACGGTCGAGGAACTACCGGACTTCAGCACGGTCTGTGCCAGGAAGCAGGCACTGAAGATGCGGGTGTGGCGAGTGCTGTTGCGGCTGTCGGTGAATCTGTTTGATACTGGAGAGATTCAGGCGATCGACTCTACCAGCCTCGCCCATCGCTCGTCCAGCCATAACTACGCGAAACGTGTCAAAGGTACGTTTGAGTCGGTGAAAACGACGCTTCTCGTGGATTGCTCGACGAGAGCAATCCTCGACGTACACTGCTCGATGAACCTTCCACACGACACACAGATCGCGTGGCAAGTCCTTACGAGAAATCTCGACCGCTTGGGTACTGTGGTCGCCGACAAAGGCTTCGACTGGGACAAACTTCGTCATAAATTGCGTAGAGAAGGCATCAGACCAGTAATCAAGCATCGAGAGTTCTACTCGCTTGATGCCGCTCACAATGCTCGGATAGATGATGAAACGTACCATCGACGGTCTATCGTCGAATCGATATTTTTCGCGCTTCGCAAGCGATTCGGCTCGACGGTTAAAGCCAGAACGTGGTTCGGTCAGTTTCGAGAGATCGTCCTAAAGTCCGCCGTCAGAAACATCGTGCAGTCTCTCACCGTCTAAATCGGATGATTTCGAGCGTCTAAACAAGGCCGAGGGCACGAGTCGGTCGCGTATCTCATCTCAACTTCCGATGGAATGATGTGACACACCGAGGACGTACCCACACATGAGGAGACGGGGGGGAATGCTGATTGCGTTGTTGACCGTGACAGCACTCATCGTGCCGGCCACAGGTGTTGTTGCTCTTAACCAGCACGCAGTCGTTGATGCGACACAGCAGTCATCCACAGTCGCTGCGGTGAATGGGACCGTCGAAGACACGGTTGCGCTCAACGACAGCCATACGACTGCCACCACGAGGGGGTTTGCTACCGAAACCGGGTTGAAGCAGTCGTCCGACGACCGCGCGGCGTTCTACCAGATCGACGGGACACACCTCTATTATTACGACGCAACAACGCGTACCGCCCATACAGTTTCTCGGCCGAACGGCCAGCGGTTTCTGAATCGAGAGTTGTTAGTCGGTCAATATGCGGCGACGGCTGAATCGGATATTAGTGACTTCGTTCAACCAGGAAGCGAGCATGTCCGATACACCGACCGCGGGACGCTAGCGGTCGGGACGACGTTCGGTCCCTTCGCCTACGACCTCGAGACGGATACGTGGCACAGCCGTGCGAATGCCACTATTGGCGGCTACCCGACGATTACGACGGACCCGAGTGCGGTCGTAACGGCAGGCGGGTACTACGTTATGACGGCGAATCAGAACCTCTATTTCGCCATCCCGGACTGGACGAATCACGTCGTCGAGCCTCCTGAGAATATCTCGGCCGTCAGGGGCGAGGAGTATGTCTCTACTGAAGCCCGGGTCGCGGCGTATGAACCCCGCGTTTCGAAGACGGGGTATCCAATCATCTTCCAGTCTGTCGTTGGGCTCACCGACCAGCCTGCAGAGACGGGCCGTCCCGTCTGGAACCCAGCAAACAGCGATGTCGTTCCCTTTGCTCCCCCTGATTTCGGCCCGACGAGCGTCTACGACGGGGTTGGCTCCGGGACAGTCATTATCGCCGGGAGCGATCTCGTCGCGTACAACGTCACTACTGGCAAGGCAGAGTGGCGACTGAACCAGACGGCCATCGAGACAGCCGTACGACACAACAACACCCTCTATGGGCATAACGGGGCGATTAACCTGCGGACAGGAGCCACGATGTCCCTCTACAATGAGTCAGCAACTAGCTTTCATCTCACAGAACTCGATGGGGAGCGTATCGGTGGTGATTTCAGCGACTTCCAGTTCCTGACTCAGAATGGTGAGTATGCTGTCGTGAAGATGAGCGGCAGATCGAAATCCGGTAAATACCGCAGTCGAGGCGTCCGGATTGTCGACATTGAAACAGGTCAAATCGCCGCCCAGCGAATTACGACGGGAACCCACGAAGACCGCTGGGCACCCTCCTACCGAGATTATCGGGTCGGCGCTGGTGGTGACTACGCGGTAGTCGTCTCACCCGCCGACATCTATGCCAGGGACGGAAGTTCCGGGCCCGCGGAGGTCATCGACCTCCGGACGAACGAAACCGTCGACGAACTCCCCTACGCGCCCGGCCGCGTGCAGCAGATGAAGGTGACACAAGATGGCCTCGTCCTCGTCCCACAGTTCCCCCGCAACAACACGCGTATTGCCGGCGAGCGGTCTTTCGGCCGCGTCAAGGGGAACTACACGGTGTACGATCCCGAACACGAGGAGATTGTGGGGCGGCTCCCGGCCTCCCTCCGAACGGATGAAAGTGTGAGTGCAGTCCAGGTTCGGGACGGTGAGTTCTATCTATTCAAGCGCAACAATAGCAAGACCACCGTCACTCATTACGGTGGGCTTGATGACTCGCTATCGGCCACTGCATCGGTCGAGAATGGGTCGGTCGCCATATCGGTCGCGGAGGTGAGTGGTACTCCGGTTGCTGACGCCACTGTCCGGCTTGGTGAGCGACGGCAATCGACCAACGAGAGTGGCGTTGCCGTCTTCGATCCCGCTGTATCGGACGCCGGCAAGCGCAGTCACACACTCGAGATTCACGCAGGCGAGATGACCCACCGGACCACCGTCTCCGTGACGTACACTCGGGGGCAGGACACACCAACCGAACGGTCACAGCAGTCTCCCGACGCGGGTAGCACGGCGACCAGCGAGACGGGGGCCGGATTCGGGCTGCTCACCGCGCTCTTGGTATTGGTTGCGGTGGGAATCTATTCTCGCCGGTCCGGCCACTGAGTCCGCCCATCAGGCAAAAGGATTGCCCGCCCACTCTACCAGTTTGACTCACCGTCTTCCGGTGAGATGGACACTGACCGCTGCTGAACTCACTCTCTATAGTCAGCAAGCTGTTCCTATCAGGTGCTGAGGGTTTCAACGGGGCCGACCCAACAACGGACGACTGCCCCAACGTGAGCGGAACGGTGATTCACCCTCATCGAACTCCGAACCGCAAGACCCCTGACCACCGGGGGACAAGGGTGGGGTATGAGCGACGACGCCGAACGTCGACGGGCCCCGCCGACGGAGGAGGGCTGGTACGTGCTCCACGACCTGCGAAGTGTGGACTGGGACGCGTGGCGCGACGCGCCTGACCGCGAGCGCCAGCGTGCACTGGACGAGGGTGTCGACTACCTCGAACGCCACGCGGCACTCGCCGACGTCGAGGGCGAGGACGGCGGCACGGCCGTCTTCTCCGTCGTCGGCCACAAGGCCGACTTCATGGTGCTGCACCTCCGGCCGACGCTGGCGGCGCTGGACCGCGCCGAGCGCGCGTTCGAGGGGACGGCGCTGGCCGGCTACACCGAGCAGACCGACTCCTACCTCTCCGTGACGGAGGTCTCGGGCTACATGCACGACGACCTGGACGCGGGCCTCGAGAACGTCGAGGATGCAGGGATGCGCCGTTACATGCAACAGCGCATCTATCCCGAGATTCCGGACATGGCGCACGTCTGCTTCTACCCGATGGACAAGCGCCGCGGCCCGGACCACAACTGGTACGACCTCCCGTTCGACGAGCGCGCGGACCTGATGAGCGCCCACGGCGATATCGGCCGCGAGTACGCCGGCAAGGTGACCCAGATCATCAGCGGGAGCGTCGGCCTCGACGACCACGAGTGGGGCGTCACGCTGTTCGCCGACGACCCGACCCAGATCAAGAAGCTCCTGTACGAGATGCGGTTCGACCCCTCATCCTCGCGCTACGCCGAGTTCGGTACGTTCTACTTCGGCCAGCGGTTCCCGCCGGCGGACCTGCCCGCGCTGTTCGCGGGCGAGGCCGTCCCCAGCGACGGAGGGAGCGAGGGTGCGGACACGACCGGCCACGCGCCCGCGAGCGAGCGCAGCGCCGAGGCCGAACACGCGCATGGTGACGAGTCGACACCAGTCAGCCACGCGCACGGTGACGAGGACGGGAGCCACGCACACGGCGAGGCGAGCGACGACGGCGGGCATCCCCACGCCGCCGGCGAGAGCGGTGACGCAGCCGAGACGAGCGACGACTCGGACGGCGACCACCCCGACACCGGTGGCGGCGGCCGGCCGCAGACCCCCGACGAGGCCCCGCACGAGGAGATACAGCAGGAGGCCATCCAGCGGGAGATACAGAGCCTCGGTGTCGACACCGACGACCACTCCGGGGCGGGTTACGGACTCGTCTTCTACTCGAACGCCGACGCGGAGGCACTGATGGAGGAGGTCGACGGGCTCCGGAGCAACTTCGACCACTACGACACGCACGTCCTGACGACGGTGCGGGCCGACCAGGGCCGCTCGGTGGCCATCAGTCTGTGGGCGAACCAGCGGGCAGCCGACACCGCCAGCGGCTTCCTCGGCGACCTGACCGACGTCGAGCGCGGCGTCGGCGGCCCGCTCCCGGGCGGCGACAACGCCGCCGACGAGGATGCGGCCGACGAGGCCGACGGCGAACACGGCGACGCGGACGCTGAGGACGGTACCGCGGGCACCGACGACGCGGAGACGGAGTCACTCCGGGAGGAACTCCAGGACCTGGATGTCTACGCCGGGCAGCCCCACGGCGAGGACGTGTACGCGGTCGTCCTCTACTCCGAGGCCGACGCCGGGGAACTCGCCGACGAGGTGTTCGGGATGCGCGAGCGGTTCGACCACTACGACACGCACGTCAAGACGGCGCTGTACGACGCGCGTGGGGCGCCCGGCGAGGGCGGCGAGGACGGCGACGCCAGCCACGGGAACGGCGACCGGACCGCCGTGGTCAGCATCTGGGACACCGCCGATGCCGCCGATACCGCGAGTGGCTTCCTCGCAGACCTGCCCGGCGTCGTCGAGCGGGCCGGCGAGGAGTCCGGCTTCGGCACGATGGGGATGTTCTACACCGTGAAACCGGATTACCGGGGCGAGTTCGTCGACACCTTCGGTGACGTGGGCGGGATGCTCGCCGACATGGAGGGCCACTTCGATACGGACCTGATGGTCAACCGCGAGGACGAGAACGACATGTTCATCGCGAGCCAGTGGCGCTCGCGCGACGACGCGATGGCGTTCTTCCGCTCGGACGCGTTCCGCGACACGGTCGAGTGGGGCCGCGAGGTGCTGGCCGACCGGCCGCGCCACGTCTTCCTGGCGTAGCGGCGCTCTCGGTCGACGACCCTGCCGGGGGTCCGATGACCCGATGGCGGGCCCGTGGAGGCTCCCAATACCGATGGAGGGAACGCCCCTGCCGCGCCTGGACGCGCTGTCTCACCCCCACGAACAACCCACGGTGGGGCGGCTCACTGGACAGGGCCGGCGGAATCCAACGGGTTCCTCACCCGTCGCTCGGCGGGGAACGGGGCCCCTCGTCACTCCCGGTCGAGATCCGGCAGTTCGATAGTCACCGTCGTCCCGTCGTCGGTCTCGAACGAGAGGGTCCCGTCGAGTCCGTCGACGCCCCACTTCAGTTCCCAGAGGCCGAGCCCTCGACCGTGTTGCAGCGCCGTCTCCTGCTCGGCGGCCAGCGATTCCAGTTCGGCCGCGGGAATCCCCGGCCCGTCGTCGGAGATCTCGATGAGACAGCCCGTGTCGGTCGATGCGGCCGACACGGTGACGCTCGAGCCACCGTAGGCGACCGCGTTCTCCAGCGGGCTCCGGAGAACGATGGCGAGTATCTCCGCATCGGTGACGACCCTGACCCCGTCGGGGACGGATGCCTCGACGCTCACATCCTCGGTCTCGACATCGGTCAGTGCTGCCTCCACCCGGTCGGCGAGGTCGACCCTCGTCGGCCGGAGCTCCTTGGACATGATGTGGTCGATGCGGCGGGCGCGGTTTCCTATCGTGGCCAGCGTGTCGGTCGCCGCGAGGATCGCCTCCCGATGCTCGTCGTCGGTGAGTACCTCCGCGTGGCTGTTGATGATATCGAGCTGGTTCCGGAGGTTGTGGCGGAGGATGCGGTTGAAGACCTCGAGTCGCGTGATGAACTGCTGCAGGTCGTCCCGCATCGTCGCCATCGAGTCCCCGACGCGACCGGGGATGTCGGCGTCCAGACTGTCGTCGTCGAACTCCTGCCTGGAGAGGGCATCGGCCTGCTCGGTGATCGTCCGGATGTACTCCTTGGTGTTGCTGAATGCCGCCCGCAGTTCGCCGACCTCGTCACGCCGGTCGCCGGTGTCGATGGTGGCGGTGAGGTCACCCTCGGCGATCGCGTTCGCCTGCTCCGCTAACCGCTGTATCGACCGGATCGGCCCCCGCTGGATGACGACTCCGACGACTCCGAAGCCGAGCAGGACGAGCCCGACCAGCAGCCAGAGGTCACGCTGGACGCGATCGGTCACTGCCAGGGCCGTCGCCCGCGGTACCTCCTTGATGACCACCCAGTCGACCTCGTTCCCCGGAACGCTGGCGTACCCTTTGACCTCGGTGTCGGTGAGCACCGACCCGCGTATCTCGGTGCCCGGTTCGGAGGCGAGGATGGTTCGCCCGATGGCCGTGCTGTCCCGGTCACCCTCGTAGGGGGTGATTCCACTGGATTCGTTCTCGTCGAACAGGACGTAGCCGGTGAACCCCCCGAGGACGAGGGTCTCGGTCCCGGAGATGGCACTGGTGAACCGCTCGGCCCGGGCGCTGGTTCGGTACTCGGCGACCAGCACGTGGTCGCCGTCCGGCGTCGGCGAGGCCAGCGCCACCAGGGTGTCGTTGCCGTCCGTGTACACCCACGAGAGGGTCACGTCGTCGGTGTCATCGAAGTTGAACCCGACCGTCGGCTTCCAGTCGATATCGGTCGCCGACAGGGGCCGGCCGACCAGCCGTGTCTCGGTGCTGGCGACGATGGGTTCGTCCGTCCCGTTGGAGTACACGTCCGGGCGTCGCTCGACGACCGAGAGCGAGGCCGTTTCGTCGGAGAGCGTGTCGAGTTCGCTCACGAGCGTGGCCTGGGTGCGGTTCTCCGAGACCGGTGTCACCCCCTCGTGATTCGAGAGCGTCCGCACCACCTGCTGTTTGCCATCGATCCACTGGCCGAGCGCACGGGCCTCGAGTTCGGCGTTCGTCTCGACCGACTGGAGCTGGTTGTCCCGGACACGATCGGAGATCTGGAGCACGGTCATCGTCGTAAGCGCCGTTATCACGAGGACGATGACCAGGGCGACGCCGAGCAGCTTCAGCGCGTATCGTGAACGGACGGGGTCCGGGAGGAGGGAGACGCGGCTCATGTCCTGAATCGACGGGAGTCGTAGCTCCTCCCGGCCATATGCGGCGGTGGGAGGCAAGATTGTTAACCCTTCGCCCACGGTCGGTCACGGGGGCCACGCCGACGCCCGCAGCGGTTCGTCCGCAGGCCCGGCAGGGGACCGACCTCAGAAGGGCATCCACCGCCGGTCCTCGACCGGGTCCTGCAGCGAGCCGGTCAGGCTGTGGCCGACCGAGAGGGCGAGCCCCAGAAGCACCAGCCCCCCACTGAGCCAGAGGAGCAACGAGAACCCGAGTGCTCCCGTCTCGTAGAGCCCCACCCCGGCGCTGAGGTTGGCGAGGACCAGGCCGAGCGGGTAGAGCGGGGCAGCGATTCTGGAGACGTTCATGCGGGTCAGTCCGAGGCGTGGACGGGGAGGCGCTCGTCCGAGCTGTCGGCCGTCCGGTAATCCGCCCCGGCGACCAGGGTATCGTCCCCGGGCCGCAGCTCGACCCGTTCGACGACGATGCGGAACTCCTTCCGGTGGTGGCCGTCCGGGTGGAGGCTCATCGTCGTCTCGACCAGTCCCGCCTCCTCCAGGCGGTCCAGGCGGCGGTACACCGTCGGGCGCGACACGGTCGAACGGTCGACGATCTCTCGAGCCGACAGGGACTGCTCACCGAGCGTGGTCAGTATCTCTCGGGTGTACTCGTCACCGAGGAGCGACAGGAACTCGTCGGCGTCGACCGTCAGCTCGGAGCCGCCGGAACGCTGACTCGGGGTATCGGCCGACGGGCGGAGGGGAGGGCTATCGTCTCGCATCTTCATCTCCATCCACCCACGATAGCCCCCTGTAGTCCGGTGCTACCATGCGCAACTCCTGCCGACCACCCACTCTAGTAATGCAGAGATGGGCCCGAGCCCTCGTCCGGGCCGCTCATCGTCCGCGGCACCGGCTCGCGACCGGCCACCCGACGGCAGCCACTCGACGGGGGCTCCGGGCCCGGAGCGGTCGGCGGAGGCCTCTCCGGCTCGGGACCCGGGATATTACTACGATGAGGTCGTACCGGACGATAGAATGGGTGAGGAGATGCGGGTGAGGGAGCCGTCGGTGCTTATGGTCGACGACGAGAAGCGCGTCGCGGACGCCTACGCACTCCGGCTCGAGGACGTCGCCGACGTGACCGTCGCGTACGGGGGGGAGGAGGCACTCGACACCGTCGATGGCGGACACCAACCGGACGTGGTGCTGCTCGACCGACACATGCCGGGCCTGTCGGGCGACGAGGTGCTCGACCGGCTCCGGGAACGGGAGCTCCGGACCCGGGTGATAATGGTGACGGCGATCGACCCCGACCTGGGCGTGCTGGACATGCCGTTCGACGATTACCTCTCGAAACCCGTCGAGCGCGAGGACCTCTACGCCGCCGTAGATCAGCAGTGCCGGGTGCTCGCGTACGAGCTGCTCGGGGAGTACTTCCAGCTCGAGTCGAAGCGGGCGGTCGTCGCCGCGGAGCTCCTGCCCGAGGAGACCGCGAACAACGAGCGGCTCGCCGACATCGAGGAGCACCTCGCGGAGATCGAGACCCGGGTCCGGAGCCTGCTGCCCGAGGCGGAGGAACTGCTCTCGTCGTTCTCTGGAATCGATAGGTAGCCGGCGACCGGTCAGCGGTCGTCGTCGCTGGTGGAGTGGTTCCCCTCGGCCGTGGCGTGGTCACCGTCCGCCGTGGTGGGCGCACCGTCGGTCGCGGCTGCATCCCTGGCGGCCTCGAAGAAGGCATCGACCAGCTCCTGCTGCGCCCGTCGGAGGTGGTACAGCATCGTCGACCCCGCGATGTCCAGCGTCTCTGCCACCTCCTCGGACGTGCTCCCCCGCGGCGAGGTGAAGTAATCCGACAGGTGAGCGGTTCGCAGGACCGTCCGCTGTCGGTCGGTCAGCCGCTCGTCGAGTGCGTCGTGGAATGCCTCGGCCGTGTCGGCGGTCCGGGTGCGCTCTTCCTTCGACACGAGGGTGGTCTCGCCGGCCGTGTCGTCGACGGTCTCGACCATCCGGCGGACATCGCCGTCGGGCGGCGCCTCGGCGACCAGCCGAACCGCGTCCGCGGTGTACTCGGCCGTCCGGACCGTCGCTCCCCAGGCGACCAGCGTGGTGACCGGCGTCTCGCCGGTGACCGTGACCTGCAGGAGCGGGTCCCCCTCCGACCGGACCCACCTGACATCGGTGACAGCCGCGTGGTCGCGGAGCAGCTCCGCGATGGCCGCCTCGTCGTCGTCGGCCCCGAGATAGCAGACGACGGCACCGTCACCCCGTGGGACGGCCCCGTCCAGCGACAGCCGGCAGCCCGCCTCACGGGCGACCCGGACGAACGGGACCGTCTCCTCGCGGACCGCGAGGGTCACCTCGGTGACGGTGTCGGCCACCAGCAGGTCCTCCTGGCGGAGCGCCCTGATGGCGAACCCGGCGATGCGCCCGAGCGTCTCGAGGCCGACCCGCTCCTGTTCGCTGAACCCCTCCTCCCGGCCGGAGTACACCGACACGACGCCGTACACGGTCCCCTCGTACGCCAGCGGGACCGCGAGGCACGACCGGAGGCCGTGGCCGAACGCCGCCTGGCGGACCGCCCGCGGGACGGCATCGTCCTCGGCGATGGCGTCGACGATGCGTGTTTCCCCCTCCGTGACGGCCTCCTGTTCGGGGAGTGCCCGCCCGTCCGTCAGTGCGTCGTCGATCCGGTTGCGCAGGTCGGGCGCGTCCCCCGCGGCGGCGAGCGACCGGAGTCGCTCGTCGGGGAACTCGCGCTCGCCGACCCAGACGAACCGGTACAGGTCGGTCCCGCCCAGGCCCTCACAGACCGTCCGGCCGATATCCCCTCGGTCCGACGCGCCGATGACCCGCTGCAGCACCGTCACGACGAGCGTGTTGATCCGTTCGATCCGGTCCAGTCGCCGCTCCAGTCGCTCGACCTGCCTGGCCTCCTCGTGGGCCTCGGTGCGGTCGCGGACGTACACCAGTACCGTCTCCTCCACCTGGATATCGACCGCCAGCCACCGGTCCAGCTGCGGGTAGTACTCCTCGAACGACCGCGAGGTCGGCCCGTCGTCGAACACCTCCCGGAGGGTCCCGGCTGCCGACCGGGGGAACCGGTCCCGGAGGTCGGCCCCCCGCAGCGCCTCGGGGTCGCTCTCGATCATCCTCGCGGCGGTCCCGTTGACCGCCACGACCGCTCCCGCGGTCGTCGTCTCGATGACCCCTATCGGGGCCTGTTCCAGTCGGTTGTCCATTGGTGGTCGTGTTCGGTCGTCGCCGTCGTCACGTCGATCGCGTCGCCTCGATCGGCTGGAACTCGAACCGTGCGCCGCCGAGCGGTCCCCGCGTGAGCGAGACGGTCCAGTCGTGGGCCGTCGCGATCCGCTCGACGATCGTCAGTCCGAGCCCGGTGCCGTCGCCCGACCCGTCCGAACTGTACCCCGGGTCGAACACGCGCGAACGTTCCTCGGCCGGGACGCCGGGGCCGTCGTCGGCCACGAAGAAGCCGTCGCCCGTACGTCCGACACGGACCTGTACGCCGCCGTCGTCCGTCCCGTCGCCGGACTCCGTCCGACTGCCCGTCGAACCGTGTTCGACACTGTCCTGCTGAGTGCGCGAAGCAGGGCTCGTCGAACCGTGTTCGACACTGTTCCGGAACAGGTTCTCGAACAGCCGCTGGAGCCGGTCCGGGTCCGCATCGATTGCCGGCAGGTCGGCCGCGAGCGCGAGGGATGCCGCCCCGGTGTCGACGGTCGCCCACGCCTCGGCGGCGACGCGCTCGATGTCGACCGCTGCGACGACGTTGAGGGTGCGCTCCCCCTGGGCCAGCGTGAGCACGTCCTTGATGATCCGCTCCATCCGGTCGTGTGACCGTTCGAGCTGGTCGAAGTGCTCGTCCTTCCCCGTCTCGCGGGCCGCACGGAGGTGTGCGCTCGCCACGTCCAGCGGGTTCCGGAGGTCGTGGCTGATGACGCTGGCGAGCCGGTCGGCCTCTATCCCGTCGGGACACGTCGACTCCTCAGTCACCAGAAGGTAGCCACCGTCCCCATCGGCCGTATCGAGTGTCCGGAGCCGGTACCAGCGCTCGTCCCCGGCATCGCCGCGGAGCCGCAGTTCGGTGTCGAGGGGCGCGGCGTCGGCGAGCCGCGCACACACCTCGTCCATCGATGTCTCGGCGGTACCGACGGTCCGGAGCCACTCCCGGACGGCCGTTCCGGGCGCCCCCGCGTCGAACGAGGTCTCGAAGGCACTGTTCGTCTCCGTTATCACCGGCTCTCCCTCCACGTCGTAGCCGACGACGGGCTCCGGAATCGATTCGATGGGGACCGAGGGGGCGCCGCTCCCGGGCGAAGAACGGTCGTCATCCATAACGACCACCGGGCTCCCGTCGGCGACCGGCGGTCCCGCACCGGGCAATCGGGCGGATAGCCCCCGACCGGCGGGGGTCGCGTCGGGCTGTGCTCGGCATCATGTGTCGTCGGTTGGTGTGGGAAACCCATAGCCCCTCACTCTAGTAGTGCCGAAAGGGTGTATGCGACGGCGTATCAAAGTGTGCAGTCGCCGCCGGGAGCGGACCTGCGACGAGGTGTCGGGGGCAATCCCATCCGGGAAACGGAAGTGGCTCGACAGCGAGCGATGCGGGTCCCGACGTGGATGCGGCGTTCCGTCGGCCTCAGAGCTCCTCGTAGGGCTGGACGACGACGAACCCCGCGTCGCCCGCGAAGTCCATCTGGAAGCGTTCGCCGGACTCCTGGCCGACCATGTCCGAGAGGCTGGAGTTGACCTCCACCTCGGGGGAGACGCCGCTCCACGCGACGGTCGCGCTCGGATCGGTCGCGACCGGTGGCTCGAACACGATCGGATCGCCGTGGGTGGTGATGGCGACGTGGCCGGGGCCCTCGAGGTAGACGTTGGTGAACCCGCCGGCGAACGAGCCGGCCAGGCTGTCGATGGTGCTGATCTCGTAGGAGAGCCCGGACTCGAACGCCAGCACGTCCTCGCCGTTGACCGTGATGGCGTCGTCGGCGCCGAGCTGGAGGATCTGTACCTTCTTCTCGTTGTCGGCGAGGTAGACGTGTCCCTCGCCCTCCACCTCCATCACCGGCGTTCCCTCGCCCGTGGCGGCCTCCTTGAGGAAGCCGGTGATGCCGCCCTCGGCGGAGGCCTGGCCGGTGAACGACAGGTCGCCGGTGTAGGCGACCATCGACCCCGCCTTCGCCATCACGGCGCCGTCGACGGCGGCGTCGAGGGTGTAGCTGTTCTCGCACTGGAAGGTCCGGTCCGATTCCGTCGGGAGGTGTTGGGACTTGAACTGATCGATATCCATCATCTCACAGAGCCAGGGCGGCTCTATCGGTCCGTGGGCCCAGCGGGACAAGAACCCGGAGGCGGTGTCTCCGGATGCGAGACGGACGGCGGCCGTACTTCCGGGGCCTCGACTCCGGCCGAGCCGTTCGACCGCGAACGTCGTCTCGCGCCCGCGCCACGGACTCCGGCATCGTCTCACGGCCGGAAACACCGCCTCCGGGTCTTTGTCCGTCCCGACCCGTTCGTCGTTCATGCAACACGACAGTTCCGACCAGTGCGGCCTCGGAATCCGGGGCGTCGCGATGGCGATCGACTCGGTGATCTGGTTCGGACTCCTGTTCGTGGCCGTGTACGCGGTCGCGGCCGCGACCGGACAGATCGAGACCGTGGCGAACGGAACCGATGCCGATCTCGACGGCGGGCCGGCCAGCGCGGCGCTCGCGCTGTGGCTCTGCCTCGGCGTCGGCTATCACACGCTGAGCGAGTGGCGGTTCGGGCGGACCGTCGGGAAGGCACTCGTGCGTATCCGTGTCGAGCGCGAGGACGGCACGCCCCTCTCGCTGCGCTCCTCGCTCGTCCGCAACCTCGTCCGGCTCGTCGACTGGCTCCCGTTCGGCTACGGCATCGGAATCCTCTCCGTTCTCGTCTCGGGCCAGCCGCGCCGGCTCGGCGACCGACTCGGCGGCACGGTCGTCGTCAGGCGGTGACCACCGTCGCATCTCGCCTCGCGCACGCGGGGCGAGCGCCTCCGGGAGGTGATGTGCCGTGGCGGTCGTAGCCACGCTCGCCGCCGTCGCCCTCGACGCCGCAGCGGTCGCGCTCCTCGGCTGGGTGACCTGGACCGCGTTCCGCTCGCGTGAGCGACCGAGTGCGGGCCCGTTCACCGCCCTGGCCGCCACGTTGGCTCTCTGGGCGGCGTTCTCGCTCGTCGCCGAGCTCCCCGTCGTCCCAGCGGACTCCCACGTCGCGTCGCTCCTGCAGTTCGGACAGATCGGATGTGCGCTGTTCGCCCCCGGGCTGTGGACGCTGTACACGCTGGGCTACACCGGCCGGGGCACCGGGCTGACGGTGTGGCGTGTCGCGATGCTGGCCGGCATCGGCCTCCCCGTGGTCCTCGCCGGTGTCGTCATCGCGCTCGCCCCGTCGCAGTCGGCCGTCGAGCCGGCCTTCGCGTCGCTCGTGGGGACGGAACTCCTCTACCTGCTGGCGGTGTGGCTGTACGGGACGTACCTCCTGGTCGGGCTCGGCCGGCGTCACGACCGGGTCTCGGCGCTGCAGGTTGCCGTCCTGCTCCTCGGCGTGGGCGCGCCGTATCTGCTCGGCTCGATGGGGCGCCCCGAGACAGCGGCCGACGGCGTGACGCTCGGGCTCCTCCTGGCCGGCGGACTCCTCGGCGTCGCGGTGTGGCGGTATCCGGTGCTGACCGGCTTCCCGAAGGCGGACTACGTCGCCCGCTCACGCGTCGTCGAGGACCTGCAGGAGGCGGTCGTGGTCGTCGACTGGGAGAACCGAATCATCGACGCGAACGCGACGACGGCACGGCTGTTCGACCGCGACCCCGCGGCACTGATCGGCGCGTCTATCGAGTCGGTCGCGGACGGCATCGCGGAGCGGGACCTCTCGGCCGGTGCCACCGGAACGGTCGGGCTCCGGACGACGCGGGGGCGCCGACAGTTCCGGTTCAGCGTGTCGGCGGTCGGCAGCCGGAACGCCGACGAGGACCGCGACAGCGACCCCGTCGCCAGGGCGGTGCTGTTCCGTGACGTGACCGAGCGACGAACACGGGAGCAACGCCTCACGGTGCTCAACCGCGCCCTCCGGCACAACGTGCGGAACGAGCTGGATATCGTCCTCGCCCACGCGGACCGGATCGACGACCCCGACACCCGGAACGCGATCCGGGAGGGTGCCACCGACCTGGTCGCACTCAGCGACAGGGCCAGGGAGGCCGAGGAGCTCATGACGGCCAGCATGGCGTCACCGGAGCGTGTGGACCTCGCGGCTGTGGCGACGACCGTCGCCGAGCAGTACCGCGGCGGCGACCACGACGGCGATATCTCGGTCGACCGCCCGGACGAGCTGGTGCTCCGGTCGCACCGGCAGGTCGTCCAGCAGGTCCTGTCCGAACTCGTCGACAACGCGCTCACACACGCCGACAAGCCCTCGCCTCACGTCGAGGTCATCGTCAGGGAGGGCACGGAGGCGGCCGCCGAGCTGACGGTCGCAGACGACGGGCCGGGGATTCCGGAGCGGGAACGGCGACTCCTGGCCGCCGGCGACGAGACGCCGCTCGAACACGGGCAGGGCATCGGCCTCTGGTTCGTCAACTGGGCGGTCACCCAGCTGGGCTGGGAGCTCGAGTTCGCCGAGAACGACCCCCGCGGGAGCCGCGTGACCGTCCGCCTCTACGGGACGGCGGTCGATCCGTGATGCGGCTGCTCCGCTGACCAATCCGGTCGTGAGCCCGCGGGCACATCCAGCACGCTGGTCGGGACCGGACCGTCCAGCCACGCCGACAGCCCGGCGGCTATCCCTTCGTCCGGACCGACGGCCCCGCAGCCGCCGTATCGGGCGATTCCGGCGGTCGGCCCCCGGACGCCACGGTGGGTCTCGGTATAGCTAGAGTGCTTCCAGTCACCGTCTCCGATTGATAGCGTGTCGATAAAGGGGCGTACGGGGGGACCACCGGAACGAGCGATGCCCCCATCTGCCCTCCACCCCACGCACAGTATCCGGGACCGATTGCAGCAGGTCTCACGTCTCGCCCGCCGGTCGCTCCCGGTCTCGCCTCGGGATGCGGTCGAGGTGCCGGTCTTCGGCCTCGTGGTCGTCGCCGTGCTCGTCACCGGCTATCTCCAGGGCACACTGTCGATGGTCGTCGCCCTGCCGGCCGTGCTCGGCGGACACAGCGTCGTCGTGCTGCAGGCGGTCATCGCGTGCCTCAGCCTCTCCGGACTGTTCGCCCTCTCGGCCGTCGTTCTGTTCGGACAGGTCGTCTCCGGCGGCGTCGGCCGGCTCCGGACCGCGGGCTCGACCGTCACGGCGGTCGTCCCGGTCCACCGGGACGCGGCGGCGCTCCACCGGAGCGTCGAGAGCCTCCTCGAGAGCCGGTACGAGGACCTCCGGGTCGTCATCGTCGCCGAGCCGGGCGACGAGGCCTCCATCGGGCGGGCCCGGGAGTTCGCGGCCGACGACCGCGTCGAGCTGCTCGTCAACACCCGCTACCCCGGGAGCAAGGCCGGCGCCGTGAACTACGCCGCCGAGGAGACCGACAGTGAGTACCTGGCTGTCTTCGATGCCGACGAGCGCGTCGATTCCCGGTTCGTGCCGCGGGCGGTCGCGGAACTGGACGACTGTGATGTCGTCCAGGGGCGGACGATTCCCGAGCCCGGCGGGCTGGTCGAGACGGTCGCCTACTACGAGTCGGTGGTGCTGGGCGACCTCAGCCAGCGGCTCCTCACGGCCGTTACGGACTTCACCGTGGCCGCGAGCCGCACGGTCGTCATGCGACGGACCGCCTTCGAGGCCGTCGGCGGCTACGACCCGGAGATGCTCACCGAGGACTACGCCTTCGCGTTCGCGTGCTACGAGGGCGGTCTCGACGTCACCGAGCAGTTCGCCTGCGCCTCCACGATCGAGGCCGCCCACAGCCTCACCGACTGGTGGGGCCAGCGGAAACGGTGGATGACCGGCTACGCCCAGGTCCTCCACGCGCTGGTGGCCGACTGTACCGCACCGCGGAACTACCGGACGCTGGTCTCACCGGTCATCTGTGCCGGCTCCGTCCTGGGCAACCTGTTCATGCTGTCGCTGGTCCCCAAGATGGCAGTCCTGGTCGTCAACGGTGTCGCGAACTGGGTGCTGCTCCCGGCCCTGACGCTGGTCGGCACGGCGATGGCGATGCGAGCCTACGACACCCGCGGGGGGCGCCTCGGCGGGTTCGGCGTCGGCTACGTCGTGACGCCGGCCGTGCTTCCGCTGTACAGCCTGGCCGGTATCAAGGCCGTCGTCGAGTATCTCTTCAGCTGGAACGGTGAGTGGTACAGCGTCACCAAGGGGGCCTGAGACACCGTGTCCGCGGCCGGACCTGCCCCCGTTCAGCTCCCGGCGGCGACCGACTTCGAAGTGTCGTCCCCACGGTCCGGAACGACGACCTCGACGGTCGTGCCGTCGCCGGTATCGAACGAGAGCGCGCCGTTCAGCGTCATGACGGCCCACTTGAGCTGCCAGAGTCCGAGCCCGGTGCTGTGCTGGAGCGGTGACTCCGTCCCGGTCTCGAGGGAGTCGAGCTCCCACTCCGGAATCCCCCGCCCGTCGTCGGTGACCCGGACCATGTACCCGCCCGGCCGCGGCTCGACGGCCACCTCGACCGTGCTGTCGGCGTACGCGACCGCGTTGTCGAGCGTGCTCTCGAGAGCGCTCATCAGGGCCAGTCGGTTCGTCACGAGCGTCGCCGACGCGGGCAGGTCCGTCGAGACCGACACGGTCGTGTCCTCCACGTCGACCGTCTCGAGCGCGGCATCGACGAGCGCCACGAGATCGACGGTCGCGTCGTCGGGCGACTCGGAGACGTACCGGTCGATCCGGTTGGCCCGCTCCCCGAGCGCCGCGATCGCGTCGGCCGAGTCGACGATTGCGTCCACGTGGTCGCCCCCGGTCGACTCCAGGGCCTCGGCGTGGCTCTTCAGGATATCGGTCTCGTTGCGGAGGTTGTGTCTGAGAACCCGGTTCAGCACTGCGAGCCGCTGTTCGCGCAGTTCCCGGTCGGTCACGTCGCGGAGACTCAACATCGTCCCCAGCCGGGTGTCACGGTGGTCACGGACCGTCGTCACCTGTGGGTCGTACCGGCGCGTTCCATCGGTCGTCTGGACGGCCACCGTCTCCGACCGCTGCAGCGTCTCACGGTCGTGATCGAGCACCTCGGAGAGCTGGCGCCCGATGGCGTCCGAACGCGCCGTATCGAGGGTCGCGACGGCGGTCTCGTTGATCCTGACGATGCGCCCCTCGTCGTCGACGACGAACATCAGGTCGTCCGTCTCCCGCGTGAGTGCCCGGTTGCCCAGGGTGCCGATGGAGGGCGTCGCCTCGAACAGGTCGTACCGCAGCAGTGCGGCGCCCAGGCCCAGCGCTGCGACCCCACTCCCGCCGGCATACGCGGCAGCCTGTGTCGTGGTCGCCGTCTCGGGGGCCATGCCGATCACGTTCCAGACGATCAGCGTTCCGATCATGGTGACGGCCAGCCCGGCCCCCTGCCCGAGCGGGAGGTGCTCGTACGCGTAGCTCTTCTGCAACAGCAGGTAGGCGCCGCCCGCGGCGAGCAGGATGACGTAGACGAACGCAGCCGACCCGAGGCTGTTGAGCAGGGTACTGGTAGTGTCGAACCCATAGAGCTCGCTCACGACGATCTGCAGGAACAGGAGAGGGTACGGGAGGCCCATCAGGAGGATGGCCCGTCGACTCACCCTCGTCCGCGTCCCCGTGTACTGGATTCCGAAGACGAACCACGGGAGCGTCGAGAGCAACCAGAACAGGAGTGGGAGGTCCGTCCACCGCGTCCACGGTGACTGTGCCGGGTCCTGCCCGAGGAGCGACGGGGCGACGGCGAGGAGCCCGGTGGTGAGACAGCCGCCACCCAGAATCGCCGTGAACGCGATGAACGACCGGCGTCCCGGCTGTGCCGGCAGCCGGGAGACGCGATATCCGACCCAGTAGACGACGGCACCGGCGAGTATGCCGGCGAGGAGGAGGGCATCGGCGGAGGGACCCATCGGTCCCGTGTTCCGATTCGATCGGTAAAAATCCCCGTAACTGCCCTGAACGGGACGTTCGAGCCCCGTCTCGGGCTCCGAGACACGCCGCCCGGGCTTTTCTCCCACCGCGGTCGACCACCTCGTATGCGCTCGACCGACCCTGGGGCCCCCCGGCTCACGCCGGCGTGGCGGTACGGCCTCGTCGGGGGCCTCGCATCGATTCCGCTCACGGCGGTTCACTGGCTGTCGGAGACGGCGAACGAACTGTCGCTCAACATGGTGTTCGTCGGCGGACTCGTCGCTGGCTACCTCGCCGCCGTCGGGGCAGAGCAGGTCCGAGCGGCGCCCGTGGGCGTCCGTACCGGACTGGTCGGCTGCCTGCCCGGCGTCTGGCTCGCCCTCGACACGTTCCTGTTCGGCGGCTCGGTCGGCGGCCCCGCGTGGTTCCAGATGCTCGGGACCGGCATGCTCGTGGTCTCGTTCATCGTGTTCGCCGTCCTGGTCTCGATCGTCATCGGCGTGCTCGGCGCGAAGGTGGGGGGCTGGCTCGCGGCGAAGCTGGGGCACCGCCCGACAGCCGTCGCCGGGAACTGAGCCCGGTCACCAGTCGATTCCGACTTCGGGGGAGGTAGCGACCATCTTCGCGAACGGGAATCGGTCACCGAACGGCCGTGTTCTCGGAGGACGTCTGTCTCCGGACGAGCAAGCCGTCGGGACCGCTTTCCCCCGACCGTCTCGACCGGTCTCGACCGCTCGAGGCGAGAACCCACGGCTTCAGCCGTGGGCGGTGACCAGCGGACACCTGACGCTCTGCGGCACGGAACTGGTCGGGCACACGTCCGAAAGGGGGGGAGGGCACGGCCCGCCCGCCGTGGTGGGGGCGGCGGAGGGCCAAAGCGGGGGGACGGGGGCAGGGGCGGGTAGATGGTGGCGGGAGCCGTCCGATGACGGGGCGCCATCGGTGCCCGCAGGGGCAACGCGGGCGATAGCTGCTTGGAGCCGGGTGGGAAAAGTCCCCCCGCCCGTGTCTCCGGGCCCGAAACACTCGGCCGGCCATACCGGCGACGACTCGCCGCCCGCGTCCGGTCGCGGGTTCACGCGACGGCACCCCGGTCCGGTGGCCGACACGAGGACCGGAGGGAGTGGCCGGACGCCAGGTTCGAGAGGAGGGTAGCCGGCCGGCGTCCGGAACAGCGTGGTGTCTGGACAGCCAGGGGCCAGCGAGGCGGCGAGCGGCCGCGGCTCCGAAGAACGAGTCTGGCCCCATCGCACGGGCCGGTCGTCAGGGCAGGGCGTCAGTCGGGGCTCACTCGCAGCCAAGCGACTCGGCGACCCCGAGACTCTCGCCCTTCGAGAGGGGGCCGGAGACGCTGTAGGTCACATCCCCGCAGGGGAGCATGACCACCGCGGTGGTGTCTCCGTCGAACTCGTACTCGGTGTAGTAGGCGGTGTCGTTCCCGACATCGACCTCCTGGAAGGCATCGATCTGGCCGAGGTCGTACCCGCTCGCGGGCCGCTTCACGACGTGGAGGTTCTCGTCACCGGCGGCGTACCGGAGCGAGACCGAATCGTGGTCCGCACCCGCCGTGACGACGCCCTCCTCGAACGTGTAGGCGTCGGGGAGGTCCGGGTCGGGTCCCGGACCGTTGGTCTCCGCCTGGAGGGTCGACAGCGAGTCGTACGTCGTCCGGTCCGGGGTCGAGTGGTCGCGCCTGTCGGCGTCCTCCGGGGTATCGATGGTGAACCGGTCGTCGGGAATCGGCTCGTTCAGCGTGACGTTCCGGACCCGGATGGTCGAGGTGAACTCGCTGTCGCCGCTCCCCGAGACGGTGGTGATCCGCGTCGGGAAGTAGGTCTCCGGATCGAGCCAGAGCGTCATGTCGAACGAACCCGAGCCGGCCCCGTCCGTCGGCTCCACGTCCAGCCGGTAGGTCGGCTCGCCGTCGATCCGATCGCGACCCTCGTAGGTCAACTCACTGCTGTTGACGAGGGTTTCGATCAACGTCTGCGGGGTGGCCTCGCCGGAGCGGTCGACCCGGCTGACTCGGTTGTTCTCGACATCGTAGGTCACGATCGCGCTCTCGTTGCGGACCGTGATCCGGTTCGTCCGGTTGGTCTCGACCTCGGTCCGAACGCGGTTGTTCTCGCGGTCGATCCACAGTCTCCGTTCGCTGGTGGTCGTCCGGTCGTCGGACCGCATCGTGGTCTCGTACGTCACCACGGCGGTGTCGAGCGACGCGAGGCGGTCCTCGAGCTGCTCGACGACCTCGTCGCCGTCGGTGGCCGTCGAGTCGTTCACGCCGGAGGGCGTCAGCTGTACATCGTGTGCGGGTCGGTCGACAGCGGGCGGCTGCTGGGTGACGGCCGCGCCTCCAGCACCGATACTGGAGAGGAGGACCAGCATGCCGACCGCGACCGCTGTCAGGGTCGCACGGGGATTGTCAGGGACCATGCAGCCGGGGGTTCGACGGTGACCGTGTTGTACCGGGGGCCAGGGTCGCTCACCACGAGACGCGAGCGAAGGTATTTACCGGACCGCCGACGCCCCCGGACGCCCGACGGGCGAGTTGTGCCGGCCGTCCAGCACGCGTGGCGGGTGTCTCCGTCTCGGAGACGGTGGTTCGACCCTTATCACTCTGCTCCGCATCCCCCCGTCCATGGTCGCGATCGATGCGGAGGCCGTGTCGAAACGCTACGGGACCGAGACGGCGCTGGACCGCGTCGACCTCACCGTCGAGGAGGGGGAGACGTTCGGCTTCCTCGGGCCCAACGGGGCCGGGAAGTCGACGTTCATCAACCTCCTGCTCGATTTCGCCGCCCCGACCGAGGGGCAGGTCGAGATCTTCGGGCACGACTGCCAGACCGAGGGTGTCATGGCCCGCGACCGGGTCGGCGTCCTCCCGGAGGGGTACGCCGTGTTCGAGCGGCTCACGGGCCGGCAGCATATCGAGTACGCCATCGAGTCGAAAGGGGTCGACGGCGACCCCGGTGAGGTGCTCGACCGCGTCGGCATCCTGGGGGACGCCGACCGGCAGGCCAGCGACTACTCGAAGGGGATGGCCCAGCGGCTCGTCCTCGGGATGGCGCTCGTCGGCGAGCCGGACCTGCTCGTCCTCGACGAGCCCTCCACGGGACTGGACCCCAACGGCGCCGCCGAGATGCGCCGCATCCTGCGCGAGGAGAACGAACGCGGCGCGACGGTGTTCTTCTCCAGCCACATCCTCGAGCAGGTCGAGGCGGTCTGTGACCGCGTCGGCATCCTGCAGGACGGCGAGCTCGTGGCGGTCGACACCATCGAGGGGCTCCGCGAGTCCATCGGCGGCGGCACGAAGCTCATCATCACGGTCGACGAGTTCGACGACAGCACGGTCGGCCGGCTCCGGACCGTCGAGGGCGTCGAGACCGCGGTCGCCAACGACGAGACGACCATCGAGGTGACGTGTACGAACGACGCGAAGATGGACATCCTCGTCGAACTCACCGACGCCGGCGTCGACGTGGTGAACTTCCGGACGGAGGAGGCCTCGCTCGAGGACATGTTCATCGAGTACACGGGGGCGGGCGCATGACCTGGCGGCACATCGCCCGCCGGGACGGCACGCTGACGCTCGGGGCACGGTCGGTCAAGCTCCTGCTCGGAACGCTGGTCACCGTCGTGCTGCTGGCGGGCTACATCTACCCCATCGCGGGGACCGAGCCGTTCACGACCGCCCGGTTCCCCGGATTCGTCGTCAGTGCGCTCACCACCCTGGTCCCGTTCGTGGGCGTGCTGACCAGTTACGGCGCGATCGTCGGTGACCGGGAGTCGGGGGCGATACGGCTGTCGCTGTCGCTCCCACTCAGTCGGCGGGGGCTCGTGGTCGGGAAGACCGTCGGCCGGGCCAGCCTCGTCGTCGGGGCACTGCTCGGCTCGCTGCTGGTGGCCGGGGCGCTCGTCGTCTACCCGTTCGGCGAACTCGCCCCGCTGCCGTTCCTCGGCTTCCTCGCCCTGGCGGCGCTGTTCGGCATGGCCTGGAGCGGGCTGGGAATCGCGGTCTCGCTGGCCGCGGCGACCAGACGCCGCGCACTCGTCCTCGGGATGGGTCTGGTCTTCCTGTTCGTGATCGTGTGGGGCTCGGCGAGCGAGGCCCTCGCACTCGGCCTGGAGGCTGCCGGAATCATCGACAGCCAGCTCCCCGGTACGCTCCAGTTCGTCCTCGGGCTCACCCCGGGGCGGGTCTTCGAACGGGCCACGACTGGCCTCATCACGCCCGGCACCGCCGTCGAGGGCCCGTGGTACCTCGGCGGCTGGGTCGCCCTGGGCCTGCTGGTCCTCTGGGCGGTCGTGCCACTGGGGCTCGCCTACCGCCGGTTCGAGGGGAGTGATCTGGCATGAGCTGGCAGGCCATCGCCCGCAAGGACGTCCGCGACGCGGTCCGGTCGCGCGGCCTCTGGGTGTTGTTCGCCCTGCTGGCCGTGCTGTCGGTCGGCTACGCGGTCGGCCACTCCTACCTCGGCGAGCGGACGTTCCCCGCGTTCCTCGGCGGCCTCACCGGGCTGTTCGCCGTCGCGCTGCCGGTGCTCGCGATTCTCGTCGGCTACAAGTCCGTCATCCACGAGCGGACCGGCGGCAGCCTGTTTCTCACCATGTCCTTCCCGCACTCGCGGTGGGACTACCTCCTGGGGAAGGCTGTCGGCCGCTCGGTCGTGCTGCTGGCCCCGACGCTCGTGGCGCTCGCAGCTGCCGGTGTCGTCGGTGCGTTCCGGTACGGGACCGAGGGCGCGGCGCTGTACCCGTGGTTCATGCTCGCGACCGCCCTCTACGGGCTGGCGTTCGTCGGCGTGGCCGTCGGGCTCTCGATGTCGACGACCATCGACCGGCGGATCACGCTCGGCGCGTTCGGTGCCTACGTCGCGTTCGTGACGTTCTGGGACGGCGTCCACTCGCTGACGATGCTGCTCCTCCACCGGTTCGACGGCAGCGTGCTGTCGAACCTGCCGGACTGGGCGCTGCTGTTCCGGCTGCTCGGGCCGGGGGAGTCGTACCGACGGCTCGTCAGGGCCGGGTTCGATGTGGACCTCGCGACGCTGTACGTGGGCGACGGGACGCCGGTCTACGTGGACTGGTGGATGGGTGTCCTGCTCCTGGTCGCCTGGTTCGCGGTCCCGCTCGTGCTGGGCTACCGCCGGTTCGATGCGGCCGATCTGTAGCCGTTCCCAGTTCCGGGACCGTGTGGCTCGAGAGTGGCTGCGAGAATCCGTCGGCTGGTCCGCCCCGTCCCGGCGGCTGCGGGGTCGTCAGTCGTCGGCCGCGGCGCCCTCGTAGCCGTAGCCGTGGGCGGCGCCGGACTCCGTGGCGCCGAGCTGGTCGGCCAGCGGCCCGCAGGTCGTCTCGCTCACCTCGAGGTAGCGCTCGCCCAGTTCCTCGGTCACGTCGGCGCTCGTCTCCACGGCGTCGCTCATGGCGTTCGTCGCCCGGTCGTCCGCCTCGGCGAGCCGCTCGAACGTCCGCCCGACTCCGTCGTAGAGGGTGTCCAGCGCGGCGTCGTCGTCGGGGTGGGCCTCCTCGATCTGGTCGACGGCACGAACGGCCGCGTAGTGCGAGGAGAGCCGCGTCCGGCGGCTGAGGTCTCCGAGGTTCTCGATACCGTCGAGGACATCCTCGGCGAGCTGGCGCTGCACGCCGAGCCCACCACGAACGAGGGAGCGCTGCATCGAGAGGACCGGCCCGAACAGGCCACCCCGGTCCACGTCATCCGATACCATACAGCCTCCTAAAACAGGACGGTATTGTATAAGGCTTTCCACCGTGTCGGACAGCGAGCCGACAGAAGAACGTTGTTAACGTGATGCTATCGGTATTCAACGAACGGAAAGCGACATCGGTCGACAGGACCGGGCGGGCCGAGACAGGACGGCGCGTTCCCGACCCCCGGTCCAGTTCGGTTCGGTTCGGGTCGGTTCGGGTCGGGTCAGTTCGGGTCCAGCCCAGGCGACAACAGCTGGCGCGTCAGCCGCTCGGAGAGGGTCGCAGCCGTCTCGACCGTCGTGATGGCCGACTCCCGGGCGCGGTCGTCGAGGTCGGTGAGGATCTCGAACGTGCGGCCCACACTGTCGTACAGCGGGTCCGTCGGCGGTTCCTCGTCCGGGTGGAGCGTCTCCACCTGGTCGACGCCGCGGACGGCCGCGTAGTGCGAGGAGAGGCGCACACGACGGCAGCGGTTCTCGGCTCGCTCGATCTCCTCGAGCAGCGACTGCTCCACGTCACGCTGGAGCGCAACCCCCTCGCGGGTGACCGTCCGTCGCAACGCACAGACCGGGCCGAGCGGCCCACCGGCACCACCCTCATCGCTCGTCGACATACACGAGCGGAGTCCGTGACAACTGAAAACTGTTTCTTTGTTGTTATCAGGTGACAGGGCACTGGCCGCCGGCGGTCGTAACCCGGAACGCGACCCGCGTCACTCCTCCCAGCGGAAGCGGCCGTTCCGCTGGACCACCTCGCCGTCCACCGTGAGCGAGGACTCCCCGCTCATGTCCGTGATGAGGTCGAGGTGGACCGCCGAGTCGTTGCCCGACTTCCCCTCCGGGAGACAGTCGTCGTACGCCCGGCCGACCGCGAGGTGGACCGTCTCGGCCATCTTCTCGTCGAAGAGGATGCTGTCCGTGAACCGATCGATGCCGCGGTTCATCCCGATGCCGAGTTCGCCCAGGCGGCGTGACCCCGCGTCAGTGGTGAGGACCGATTCGAGGGCGCCCGCGCCCTGCTCGGCACTCCAGTCGACCACCTCGCCACCCTCGAACGAGAGCTGTACGTCGCGCACCCGCTGGCCCTCGACCGTCAGTGGCACGTCGAAGAAAACCTCGCCCGCCGTGTCGTAGGGGGCGGTGAACACCTCGCCCGACGGGAGGTTGTGGGAGTCGTACGCGACCGAGGCGGCGGAGTTGACGGCCGTCCGCCCCGCGATGGACATCGTCAGGTCGGTCTCGACCGGGCCGCCGGCCTTCCGCAACCGCACGGTGTCGCCCTCGTCGAGAATCGTCTTCAGCTGAGCCATCTCGTCGGCCAGGGCCTCCCAGTCCCGAAGCATCGCGTCGTAGACGAAGTCGCGATACGCCTCGTAGCTCATCCCGGCCGACTGGGCCATCGCTCGCGTCGGGTGGACCGTCGCCACCCAGTCGGTCGCGAGCCGGGCCTCGCGGATGCCCCGGCGAGCCCGGTTGCTGGCCTGTGACCGCTCGCTCGGCACGTCGGCCATCGCGGTCGCGTTGTGGTCGGCTCGCAACGAGAGGACCGAGTCCGCGTTCTCGTACAGCGAGCGCTCGTACTTGGGGTCGCTCTCGAACTCGCCGTCGTGTGCCCGGAGGTAGGCCCGGGACACCTCGCCGGACCGGTAGAGGGTGACCAGGTTCGCCCCCCGGCCGCCGAGTTCGGCGGCCACGGCGACCGCGAGGTCGTGGGCCCCCTCACCGACCTGCACGACCACGTCGTCGCCCGCCTCGATGCGGGCGCTCCAGTCCACCAGCGTCCTCGCGTGTTCGCGTACGCGCTCGTCCATGCCGGGGGGTCGGCGCGCCCGGACAAAAGGCCGCCGGGCGGGGCGCCGCCGGCCGTCGGACGGCCGTGTCCGACTGCCAGCGTGCTGCGGGTGTACCGTTCTGGTCGGTCGTGTAGAGGACAGCGACGGCCAGGAGCTCCCACCCCCTCGTTCTAGCCGGAGCCACGCCGAACCAACCGACAACGTGAGTCCGTCTTCATCTCCCCCTGGCCAACTGACCCCCACTCGAGGCCCAACATTATATAGTGGCCGCAGATATTGCCGGATATGGCCAACGATAGCTCCTCCGGCCATTACATCGACGGCGAGTGGGTCGCCGGCGAGGGTGACGAGACGTTCGAGAGCATCGACCCGGCGACCGGCGAGTCACTCGGCGAGTACCCGGTCGCCACCCCGGCGGATGTCGACCGCGCGCTCGCGGCCGCGGACGAGGCGTCCGAGGCGTGGCGCGGGATGTCCTACATCGACCGGGCGGAGGTCCTGTGGGACGTCTACCACGAGCTGCGCGACCGCACGGACGAACTGGGTGAGATTGTCACGCGCGAATGCGGCAAGGAGATATCCGAGGGCCGCGCGGACGTGGTCGAGGCCGCGCACATGGTCGAGTGGGCCGCGGGCAACGCCCGGCACCCGCACGGCGACGTCGTTCCGAGCGAGATTGCCAGCAAGGACGCCTCGATGCGGCGCAAGCCCCGCGGTGTCGTCGGCTGCATCACGCCGTGGAACTTCCCGGTCGCCATCCCCTTCTGGCACATGGCGGTCACGCTGGTCGAGGGCAACACCGTCGTCTGGAAACCCGCCGAGCAGACGCCGTGGTGTGGCGAGGTCGTGGCCGAGATGCTGGCCGACGCGGGCGCCCCGGACGGCGTGTTCAACATGGTCCAGGGGTTCGGCGAAGCCGGCGGCGAGATAGTCGACGACCCCCGCGTCGACACGGTCCTGTTCACGGGGAGCGCACAGGTCGGCCACGAGATCGCCTCCCGGGTCGGCGGCGAACCCGGGAAGCTCGCGGCCTGCGAGATGGGCGGGAAGAACGCCATCGTCGTCACCGCCGAGGCCGACCTCGACATCGCGGTCCACTCCGCGGTGATGAGTTCGTTCAAGACGACCGGGCAGCGCTGTGTCTCCAGCGAGCGCCTTATCGTCCACACGGACGTGTACGACGAGTTCAAGCGCCGGTTCGTCGACCTCGCCGAGTCCGTGGCCGTCGGCGACCCGCTCGAGGAGGACACCTTCATGGGACCGCTCGTCGACGAGAGTCAGGTCGAGAAGTTCGGCCGCTACAACGACCTCGCCCGCGAGGAGGGCGCGACCGTCCTCGTCGACCGCGAGGCCCTCGACAGCGAGGAGATTCCGGACGGCGCCGACGAGGGGTACTGGGTCGGCCCGTTCGTCTACGAGATGGAGTACGACCCCCAGAACCCCAAACGGGTGCTGCAGGAGGAGGTGTTCGGCCCGCACGTCGCGCTGGTCGAGTACGACGGCGATATCGCCGACGCCGTCGACATCCAGAACGACTCGAACTACGGGCTGGCCGGCGCCGTCATCTCCGAGGACTACCGCGAGATCAACCACTACCGCGACCACGCCGAACTCGGGCTGGCGTACGCGAACCTGCCGTGCATCGGGGCCGAGGTCCAGCTCCCGTTCGGCGGCGTCAAGAAGTCCGGCAACGGCTACCCCTCCGCCCGGGAGGTCATCGAGGCCGTCACCGAGCGCACCGCCTTCACGGTGAACAACTCGACGGACATCGAGATGGCGCAGGGGCTCTCGGCGGACATCAAGACCGAGGACGACTAGACGGGGGTCGGGCGCCGGCCCCCAGCGACCAGAAGCCACTTGCCGGGACACCGCCACGCCTCCGGTAATGGACCTCCAGAACGCGCGGGTCTGCATCACCGGCGGCGCGGGCTTCGTCGGCTCGCATCTGGCCGAACACCTCATCGACGAGTACGACGCCGATGTCCGTATCGCGGACCGCTTCTCGAACTCCTCGCCCGACTGGGTTCCGGCGGGGGCCGAACTGGTCGAGGGCGACCTCACCGAGCCCGACGTGGTGGCCGAGGCCATCACTCCGGACGTGGATGTGGTCTTCCACTTCGCGGCCGACAAGGACGCCTCCCGCGACGACACCGAGCAGTTCCGGGTCAACACGACGCTGACCCAGCGCGTCATCGAGCGGATGGACGAGGTCGACGTCCGGAACGTCGCCTTCACCTCCTCGTCGACGGTGTACGGCGAGGCTCCGCGGCCGACGCCCGAGGACTACGCGCCGCTGGAACCCATCAGTGTCTACGGCGCCTCGAAACTGGCCGAGGAGTCGCTCCTCTCGGTCTACGCCCACAGTCACGACTTCCAGGTCTGGTCGTTCCGCTTTGCCAACATCGTGGGGCCGCGGCTCCAGCTCGGTGCCGTCGTCCCGGACTTCATCGGCAAACTCCGTGACGACCCCTCGACGCTGGAGATTCTCGGCGACGGCCGGCAGGAGAAGTCCTACCTCCACGTCGCCGACTGCGTGGACGCGATGTGTCACGTCGTCCAGCACGCCGACCAGCCCGTCAACACCTACAACCTCGGGACACGCACGACCACCTCGGTCAAGACCATCGCGGACATCGTGGCCGACGAGATGGGGCTCGACCCCGACTACGAGTTCACGGGCGGCGACCGCGGCTGGACCGGCGACGTGCCCCGGATGCGACTCTCGGTCGAGAAACTGGCTGGCCTCGGCTGGGAGGCGCCCGGCTCCAGCGACGACGCGGTTCGCCGGGCGACCCGGGAACTGCTCGACGAGGGCGTCTACGGCCTCGACGAGTCCGTCTGAGGGCACACCCTCGGACAGGGACGCGACCGCTCGGCCCGCACGCGCGGTGGAACAGTCTTATGGGGGGTCGTCTCCTCGCCTCGTACGATGAGTACGGCCGACGAAGAGGCGGACCTCTCCGAAGACGAGCAGGCCGGACTGGAGCTGATCCGGCAGATCGGCGGCATCCACCAGAGCGACTTCTGGAAGGAACTCGATGTCGATTCGCGCAAGGGGAGTCGCATCCTGGAGTCGCTCGAGGAGAAGGGCCTCATCGAGCGCGAGAAGACCGTCTACGAGGGGCACAACACCTACTACATCGAGCCGGTCCACGACCCCCGTGACCTGGACTTCTCGCTGCTGATGGCCGGCGACATGCTGAGCCCCTTCATCGGTGACGAGGAAATCGACGCCACCAGCGACCAGTTCTCGCAGTACATCATGACGCTGGCGTACGAGGAGTACTAGAACGCGAGCTTTTTTCCGCTGCGGGTTTCCTCGGCGGGCCGGCTCCGCCGGCCCGCCTGCGGAACCACTTGCGCAAAAAACGTTCAGAAAAAAGGCCGGCCTCCGCTCGCGACGCTCGCTCCGGCCGGTGAAACCGCGCTCGCTGCGCTCGCGCGGTATGCAGTCGATATCGGTGTCATGGGCACGGTCCTGTTGCTGGTGTCATGGGCACCCCCTGGCCACGGTTGACGGTCGACGTGCGCCTGCAAGTCCTCAGTACGGGTCGATGTCCGGCCGGGTGTCGGCGTCGCGGTCCAGCGGGAGGCCGTAGCGCTCGCGGAGTTCGTCGCCGAGCGCCTCGCCCGCCTCGGTGAGGAAGACGAACACGCCAAAGGGGAGGTCGTAGGAGGTGTCGCTCGGCGTCGCGGTGTCGAGGACCAGCACCTCCGCCGGGAGTGCCTCGATCTTCGGGAGCCCGTCGAGGTGTGACTCCATCGGGACCTGCCCGACGAGGACGTTCAGCAGGAAGGCGTCGTGGGGCAGCGGGTCGCGTGGCTGACACCACACCTCTCCCACGGGCTGGCCCTCGTGCTCCAGCACGCGACCGACTGGTTCCACCGCGGCTCGCTCGCGCAGGTCCGGGGCCTCGGTGACCGGCGCCGGCAGGCGCTCGGGGTCGACGCCCGGTGCGAACGCCACCGACGTGCTGAGCGTGTCGTCGCGTATCGCCCGGACGAGTCGCCACGCCTCGTCGGGGTCGTCCGGGTCGCCCAGTATCGTCGCGACGACGCAATCGCCCGTGCTGAGGCCGTCGACGGTGGCTTGCAACTCCTCGCCGTACCCGTCCCGGTAGACGCTGAACAGCCGCTCGTTCGTCGTCCCGTAGAGGTTCACGTGGGGAATCGCCCCGAGGTTCCGGTAGACACGGAACCTGTCGGTCCGGCCCTCCTCACCCGGCGGGACGTGGATGTCGGCCGGGACGTACTCCTGCATACCGCCCGGTAGGGCCACGGGGTGCATGGCCGTTCCGCCGAACGACCGGAGGTCGGCCCGGCGATGTCTCTACAATCCCTTCGTCATCTCGCGGTGGGGAATCCCGGCGTCCTCGAACTCCTCGCCGTGGGCCTCGTAGCCGAGTCGCTCGTAGAACGCGACGACGGGGACCTGCGCGTGGAGGTAGACGCGCTCGTAGCCCTGTTCGCGGGCGTGGTCCTCGACGGCGGCCATGATGCGGGCACCCCACCCCTCGCCGCGGCGGGCGTCGCGGACGGCGACGCGCTCGACCTTCGCGGTCCGTGGCCCGTCCCCCTCGCTGTCGTCGTACTCGCGGAGGCGTGCGGTCCCGACCACGGCGTCGCCGTCGCGGGCGAGGAAGTGTGTGGCCTCGTCGTCACGCCCGTCGAGTTCGCGGTCCTCGGGGACGCCCTGCCCCTCGACGAACACATCGCGTCGGACCGCGATGGCGGCGTCGGGAGCGTCCTCGTCGGTGACCAGTTCGACGCGTGGGTCGCTCATGGGGTCACGCAGGATGGGGGCGGACAAAACCCTCTCGCCCCGGCGTGGTCGGTAGTAAGCGGCACGCCTTTTGCCCGGCCGCTCCCAGCCACGCGTATGACTGCCGACCGCGCGTGCCTGCTCGTCGCCCTCGACGGCCTCGACGTGCAGGGGCTGGCCAGCATCGACCTCGCGGACGTCCCCGAGGTCGAGGTCACGGACCCGGTCTACGCGCTCGCGCTCGACGCCGCGGTCGACACGAACATGGCGACGCTGGAACTCGGCATCGAGGCCACGACCTACCAGCCCGACGCCTTCCCCGGCGTCGTCTACCAGGGCGACCCCGCGACGGTGTTCGTCTTCGGCACCGGGCAGCTGGTCGTCGCGGACGCCGACTCGCGCGCGGACGCCGAGGTCGCCGTCGCGACCGTCGCCGCGCGGCTGGTGGAGACGGACCTCGTCGACCCCGACGCGGTGCCGGAGACGGGCGCCGAGGCGGTCGCGCTACCGCCCGCCGAGGACCTGCCCGAGGGCGTCCGCGAGGCGGCCGAACCTCCCGCCGAGCCCGAATGTCCGGACTGCGGGAACGGCCTCGACGGGACCGAGAACTTCTGTCCGTCGTGCGGGGCCGACCTCGCCTGAGCGACCCGCCGTCGGTCGGTGACGGCCTCTCCCTGAACCGTTAAGACGGAGCCGCGAGTAACCGCTCGTGTCATGGAACTCACCTGGCACGGACACTCCTGCTGGCACGTACAGGTCGGTGACACGAGCCTCCTCATCGACCCGTTCTTCGGGAACCCGCAGACCTCGCTCGACCCGAGCGACGTGGACGACCCGGACTACCTCCTCCTCACGCACGCGCACGAGGACCACATCGCCCACGCCGGGGAGTTCGCCGACAGCACGCTCGTCGCGGTGCCCGAACTCGCGGCGTACGCCGAGGCCGAACTCGGCATCGACGAGGCTGTCGGCGGGATGGGGATGAACATCGGCGGCACCGTCGAGTGCGGCGACGCCTTCGTCACGATGCATCGGGCCGACCACACCAACGGCGCGATGACCGGCTACGAGTACGACCTCGGCATGCCGACGGGCTTCGTCATCAGCGACACGAAGCCGACCCAGGAGGCCGACCCCGACTCCACGGCGTTCTACCACGCCGGCGACACGGGCCTGATGAGCGAGATGAAAGACGTCATCGGCCCGTACCTGGAGCCGGATGCCGCCGCCGTCCCGGTCGGCGACCACTTCACCATGGGCCCGACGCAGGCCGCCATCGCCGTCGACTGGCTCGACGTCGACCACGCGTTCCCGATGCACTACGACACCTTCCCGCCCATCGAGATCGACACGGACGACTTCGTGAAGGAGGTCAAGGCGACGGGGTCGGATGCTGACGTGCACGTCCTCGGGGGCGACGAGAGCTTCACGCTTGAGTAACGGCCGCGTTCGGACGGTTCTGATTTTTCGGTGGGGTTCTCGCGCTGTTGTGACGGGACTTTCGCCCATATCCTCGCGCTCTCGCGTCACCCCTGCGACGACGAAGCCGACCTGATGCGGGGTGTCTCGCGTCATTCAGTAGTGAACCATATCGCCGCACAGCACCGGCCACGACAGCCGGCCTGCTGTGACCACGCCAGCGCCCGCGGGCGCTGGCGACGGCTCCCCGTGGTCCGTGGCGGCTCGGGCAGCCCTGCCCTTCCCCGCGTCGCGCGGGTTCGCTCGCGCTCACCACGCGCTCCCGGCCCGTGGATTATCGGGGGCGCGCGTCCCCGTCAGTCCACCCGGTGCGCGCTGGCGGCAGCCCCGGAGCCCGCGAGCGAGTTCAGCTCGCTCGCACAGGTGGCGGGGCTGCCGGCTCTAAGCGCGCGAGGGCCGAAGCGCGCAGCGCCAGCGAGCACTGCAGGCGGCTGGGGAGGTGTGAGGCTCACGAGCCCGACTGACCAACACGGCTACGTCGGCAGCGCCGTGCCGGCGCTGCCGTGGTCACATCAGGTCGGTTTCCGGGGAGTGGTGTCCGTGGGTCGTCGTTCGTGAGCCTGCGTCCCCGTTCCCTGCGGCCGCGAGAGGTCAACGGTTCTCCCAGAGATATTGCGGATATGACAGAAATAATCAGATAATAATCGATAAAAGGTCCGAATTCCCTCTGTCTGCGACTTACTCGGCCATCTCGTGGATGCGCTCGGCCACCCGCGCCGCGTACTCGCTGCAGGCGAGCTTCTCGCCGCCGTCGATCTGGCGGTGGATGTCGTAGGTGACCTCGCCGGCCGAGATGGTCGCCTCGACCGCGTCACGCACGAGGTCGGCGGCGTCGAGCCAGCCCATCTGCTCGAGCATGATGCGGCCCGAGAGGATGAGCGCGGAGGGGTTGACCTTGTCCTGCCCGGCGTACTTCGGGGCGCTCCCGTGCACGGGTTCGGCCAGCATCCGGCCGTCGCCGAGGTTGGCACCCGGCGCGATGCCGAGGCCGCCGATCTGGGCGCCACAGGCGTCGCTCAGGTAGTCGCCGTTCAGGTTCGGCATCGCGAGCACGTCGTACTGGTCCGTGCGCGTGAGAATCTGCTGGAGCATGTTGTCCGCGATGCGGTCGTTGACGACGATGGCGTCCTCGGGCGGCTCGCCGTCGCGCTCGTTCCAGAGCGTGTCCTCCGTGATGACCTCCTCGCCGTACTCCTCTTCGGCGACCTCGTAGCCCCAGTCGCGGAACGCGCCCTCGGTGAACTTCATGATGTTCCCCTTGTGGACCAGCGTGACCGAATCGCGGTCGCGCTCGAGGGCGTAGTCGATGGCGTTGCGGACCAGCCGCTTCGTGCCGAACTCCGTGATGGGCTTGATGCCGATGCCGACCGGGCCGTCGTGGATGGTCGAGTCGTAGCCCATCTCCTCCTCGATGAACTCGCGGACCTGCTCGACCTCCTCGGTGCCGGCCTCCCACTCGATGCCAGCGTAGACGTCCTCCGTGTTCTCGCGGAAGGTGACCATGTCCATCTGCTCGGGCGCCTTCACCGGCGAGGGGACGCCGTCGAGGTGGTAGGTCGGTCGGACGTTGGTGTAGAGGTCGAGTTTCTTCCGGAGCGCGACGTTCAGCGAGCGGAAGCCGGCGCCGACCGGCGTCGTCAGCGGCCCCTTGATGGAGACCTTGAACTCGCGCATCGCCTCCAGCGTGTCCTCGGGCAGGTTCTCGTCGTACTTCTCGCGGGCAGACTCGCCAGCGTAGACACGCATCCAGTTGATCTCGCGGCCGGTCGCGTTCGCGGCGGCCTGCAGTACCTTCTGGGCTGCCGGGCCGACGTCTACTCCGATACCGTCCCCGTAGATGATGGGGATGACCGGGTCGTCGGGGACGACGAACTCGTCGTTGTCGTCCACCTCGATCCGCGACCCGTCGGCAGGAACTTCCACCTTGTCGTATGACATAGCCGGCGCAACGAAGGGTCGGGACAAATTAGTACCGCTCTCGCCGTCTCAACGCCACGAACGACCATGAACGACCCGGACAGCCACGGGTTTCGAGGGGTATTCCCCCGTTCCCTGGTGTGGCACGGGCCCTCGTAGCCGTGTGGTTCAACCGGTGACCTGTCACGTCTCGGGGCCGTGGGTGGAACCGTACAGGGTCGTCCGCTGTCCTCCGTCCGCTGTCGGCCGTCCACCGTCCGCCGTCCGCCGTCTCCCGTCCACCGTCCGTCCACACGCGTCCGTCGCTGCCGGTGCCAGTGTCCATCCAGTCGTCCAGCCATCCAGGGGTCCAATCCAATCGTCCAAACGAAATCCGAACCATAGTGAGACGGCGTTAAATACGCTCTATTGTTGTATAACGCCGGATTCAGCCGGATGATGGATTTCGGCAGAACCACCGGACGGCGTGATTATTGGATGGATTTGTCAGAATCCCTTTTTAGATACTGTAGAAAGGTCGGGGTGAAGCATGAGTGGGGACGACTCAAGCAGCGAAAACGGAATCGAACTGTCACGCAGAACGTTCACCAAAGCAGCGGGCGCTGCGGCCGGTGCAGGGCTGCTCGGCGCCTCGGCCAACAGCGCGAGTGCCGGTCACTCGGAGCTCGCGCTGTCCGACCTCGCCAACCCGCGTGTCCAGGAACTCGTCAAGGTCTGGGACCGTGGCTACCGCGGGAACGCCAACCGGTCCATCGGCCTGACCGACTCCGGACTCGACGCCCGGCACCCCGACCTGGGTCCGTGGAACGGTGTTCGGGGTATCGTCGGCGACGACGGACTCCAGCTGGTCGACGAGACTATCCGGAACATCAACACGCCGGACGCCCCCCTCCAGGACGCGGTCAGCAACCCGGATACGTTCCCGGCCACCGCGCAGGCGACGCCGGGGACGTTCGCGACCGGCCAGGAGGTCGAAGTGGTCCGGTTCACGATGAACCCAGGCTCGACGCGGTACGTCAACGCCGAACTCGACTGGAGTCCGAGCCAGCAGAACGCCAACGACCTGGAGTTCCGGCTGGACAAGAACACCGGGACGCCGGACGACCCGACGTGGAAGCCAGTCACGACGACCGCGACAGGGAGCGTTCCGGAGCGCATCCTCGACGCGAAGGTCAAGGCCGAGACGGAGTACCGATTCGTCGCGGAACTGTACGTCAACACGGTGTCGACGGCAACGGTCTACGTGCGCTCCTCAAAGTCGCCGAACAGCAACCCCGGACAGGATGCCGAGCCCGACGAGACCCTCGGCTTCTACACGAAGGGAGGGGTGAGGGGAGTCCTCGGAGACTCGGAGAACGTGATGGAGGACTACCGGGACGGGGACACCAAGACGGTCGGCTGGGTCGACCCCACCGGCCGCTTCGGGAAGCTGAGCGAACCCCGCGACCCCGACGGCCACGGGAGCCACGTCAGCTCCATCATGGGCGGCTCCGGCCGCGCGAGTACGGTCAAGGATGTCACCAGGCACGTCGAGAACGAGAGCGCCGAGGCGCTCCTCTCGGGGATGGCGAAGGTCGAGTACGTCGATGTCCAGAGCGGCGAGGGCGTCTTCGCCTCCGCCTACGGTGACAACCTGGAGATCAAGATCAAGAACCCGCGGGGCGAGGTCGTCGCGGAGTCGGCGGTCGGCTCCGACACCAGCGCGTTCGACAACAACGTCGTCACGCATCCGGCCGAGAAGACCGGGACGTACACGGTTCGCATCCAGCCCGGCTCCCCGAGCACCTCCGCCAGCGTCGGTGGGCAGAGCGTCGGGAACCAGACCCTCCCCGAGCAGACGGTGGAGGTCGACCCCGACGACCAGCTCGGCGGCGCCTCCCCCACGGTCGGCCGCGTCAAGGAGTTCGCGGTCGGCGCCCTCGAATCGGTCGCCAACGCCGGCGACGGCGACCGTACGGAGGACGGAGAGGTCGCCATCCACTCCGGTGTCGCGCCGGACGCGTCACTGGTCGGTCTGCAGGGCTTCGGTGCGCCGGTGCAGGTGCTCGCCGACCACGGTGACACGTTCACCCAGCAGTTCAACCTCCGTTCGGTCAACATGTCGTGGGGGTACACGGGTGGCCTGCCGCTCGGCGGCTTCGGGCAGGGCCTGGACGGCGGTGTCGTCGCGAACATCAAGCGGATGGCCGAGCAGGGTATCATGACGGTCGCTGCGGCGGGCAACGCCGCGACGCCGGCCAACGGGAACGGTGCACCCGCGGTCGCCGACGAGGCGGTCAGCGTGGTCGCGACCGGCCCGCGAGACGGCATCGTCGCGTACTCCTCCGGCGGTATCGGTGGCAACGACGAGGACGGCGAGGGGGCGTACATGAAGCCGGACGTCACCGCACCCGGTGGCTCGCTGACCGACCTCGCACAGGCCGCGAAGGCCAACACCGACGACTTCAGCGACGACGAGACGCCGCGCGACTACACGGGCAAGGCCGGGACCTCGATGGCCTCCCCGTTCGTCAACGGCGTCGCGGGCCTCGTCGCGGACGCGATGGAGGACGGCGATGTCTTCGACGAGGGAGACGACGGCCTCCTCCCGGCCCCCGAGAACACCACGCTCGAGGACGTGATGCGGTGGAAGCAGGTCATCCTCGCGACGGCCTCGGAGACGGCCTTCACCGCGGCCCCGTACCACCGCGCCAAGGCGCCCTCGTACCAGTACGGCGACCGCGACCCCTTCGAGGGGTACGGTCGCGTGAACCCGGACGCCGCCATCGACGCCGTCACGCAGAACATGTACGGCGGCGGTCGGTCGCTCACGGACGACTCGTTCGAGCCCGGACAGACGGTCTCCACGAATTACAGCGGCGAAGTCGGCCTCGACGTCCCGAAGGACTCGCGAGCGGTCGCGGGCTTCATCGAGGCACCGCGCGGGTCGCTCGACCTCCGTGTCGGTGCCGGCGAGCTAGAGGGTTCCGATGCCGGCATGGCGGCCGGCGGCCCCCACGTCGACGTGTTCGTCTACGACGCGGAGAACCCCGCCGCCAACGGCGAGCCGAACGTCGTCGCGAAGACCCAGATCCAGAACGGGAGTGCCAGCCAGCTCACGGTCTACACGGACGGCCGTAGCCAGAGCCCGCAGGAGCAGGCGGACTCGGCCGTCGGAACGCTCGACGCCGCGTCGGGTGACGGCGAGACGCGCAAGCTGCTGGTCGTCGCGAAGCTCGTCAACGTCCCCGGGCTGGTCAACGGGTTCGACGCCCGGACGACGGTCTCGTTCGCCCCGAACTTCACGCTGGAGAAGCTGCCCACCTTCGGCGCGGTGGGCTCCCGGGCCGACGAGACCCAGACCTACATCGGCGGCTCCACTGTCGACATGCGGGTCACGCTCGACGACGTCACGGAGCTGTCCGACGGTGACACCATCACGGTCCGTGACAGCCTGCCCGAGGGCTGGACGCCGGTCGTCGAGGGTCCCGGCGACGCCGAGGACTTCACGACCGAGAACGGTCGCGTCGTCGTCGACCTCGGCGAGTACGACGCGGATATCGTCAACGACGACGGCGACAGCCGCGAGTTCTACTACCAGGTCGAGGTCCAGGAGAGCGGCGGCCAGGCCACGCTGGGGCCCGCTGCCGTCGAGATCGACGCTCCCGAGTCGAAGGGTGTCCGGAACGACCGGGCCACTTTCGGCGGGACGAACGAGAACGCCGTCACGCCGAGCGCGAGTTCGGCGACCTCGACGACCACCGAGACGGCCAGCGACCCCACCTCCGCGACCGACCCGATTTCGGACGCGACCGGTGGCTCGGGCGGTGGCTCCTCGGGTGGCAGCGACGGCGGCTCCATCACCGACACCGTGAGTGACACGACCGACACCGTGAGCGGCACGACCGACACGGTCTCGGACACGCTCTGACCCCCCACGTCCCCGCCCGTTCCCCACTCGCCCTCCACTCGTTCTCACACCCTCCAGCGACGGCCACGCCGTCAGGGACACACCTTTTAACCGTCCGCCTGCGTAGCCGGCGGTATGATATCACTCGACGAGGCCGTGACGGCCCGGCTCGAATCCCACGGCGAGCGGTTCGAGGTGCTGGTCGACCCGGACGCGGCACTGGCCATCAAGCGCGACGAGTTCGAGGGCGACCTCGAGGACGTCATCGCCGCCGAAGACGTGTTCGAGGACGCTTCGCGTGGCGACCGGCCGCCCGAGAACGCGCTGGAGGAGGTGTTCGGGACGACCGATCCGATGGAGATCATCCCGGAGGTCATCAAGCGCGGGGAGATCCAGATCACGGCCGAGCAGCGCCGGGAGATGCAGGAACAGAAGCACAAGCAGCTCGTCAACACCATCGTCCGGAACGCGGTCAACCCCCAGCAGGACGACACACCCCACCCGCCCGAGCGCATCGAGCGCGCACTGGAGCAGGCCGGGTTCAAGGTCGACCCGATGGAGCCCGTCGAGAACCAGGTCGACGACGCGCTGGAGGCGCTCCGGCCGGTCATCCCCATCCGCTTCGACGAGGTCGTGATGGCGGTCCAGTTGCCCGCGGACCACGCCGGCTCCGGCCAGGCGCAGGTCCGGGAGTTCGGTGACCTGCAGCGCGAGGAGTGGCAGTCCGACGGGAGCTGGGTCGGCGTGCTGAAGTTCCCGGCCGGCCTGCAGAACGAGTTCTACGAGCTCTGTAACGAGGTCTCAAGCGGCGAGGCCGACGTCCGCGTCATCAAGGACGAGGACGACATCGGGATGCGGTAGTCGAGTCGGATCGCCGGCGCCCGGTCGCAGCCGCAACCGTTTCCGGGCCGGGGTCCCTCCCTCCGGGCGTGCCCAGCCGTTCGCGCCTCCTCACTGCGGCCGCCGGACTGCTGGTGAGCCTGCTGGTGAGTGTCGCCGCGTACGTCTACTTCGACACGCTGCTCCTGTTCCTCTTCCTCCCGTTCGTGCCGTTCCTGTTCCGCGGCGGCGATGAGGCGGAGAGCGAGCGGGGGGAGCCGCCGGTCCGGACCTGTCCCGAGTGTGGCTACCGGACCCGGGCGACCGACCACGAGTACTGTCCCCGGGACGGGACCCGGCTGGAGTGAGACGGTCCCGCTACCGGTTTTCGCCTTCGCCTTCGTCTCCGTCTCCGTTTCCGTCTCCGCTTCCGTCTCCGTTCTCCTCCCCGTTCTCGCCCGCATCGGCCCTCGGTTCGGCGGGCCCATCGCCTGCCCCCGTGGTCACGTCGTCGTCCGGGACGGTGCCGGGGTCGACCGCGGCCGGCCGGATGGCGCTCCCGGCGACCAGTTCCGGGAGGACGAGGTCGGCGAAGTGGTACGTCAGGACCAGCAGGAGCGGGCCGAGGAAGATGCCGTACCAGCCAAAGAGGAGTGGGCCGAAGATGTAGGCGAACATCACGAGGCCGACGTGGAGGTTACGCCCGGAGACGTACGGCCGGAGCAGCAGGTCCGGGATGGTGTCGACGATAATCAAGGAGAGGAGGGTGAACGCGGTGGGGAACCAGACCGGCGCGTCGTTGGCTCCGGCGACGACGAACAGGTAGATCGCCACCGGGACGTAGACCAGTTTCATGCCGACGACGGGGACGAGGCTGGCAGCACCGGCCAGCAGCCCGATGAGCGCCGGGTAGGGGATGAAGATGCCGGGTGGGGCGACGAAGTTGAGCAGCGAGTAGACGACGGCACCGATGCCGGCCGTGAAGACGGCGTTCAGCAGGTTCCCCGTGTAGACGCTGTGGAGGTCCGTGTCGACGTGGTCGACGAACGCGGCGAGAACGCCCGTCTCGGTCCCGAAACGCCGGATGGCCCAGCGGGTGAGCTGGGGGCCGTCACGGAGCATGTAGAAGGCGGCCGCGAAGACGACGAACAGGTGGAGCAGGCCGTTGCCGACGAAGCCGAGCGAGTCGAGCGCCGGCCCGAGTGCGCTCTCGATGGCGGCACGGGCGTTCGGGTCCGACAGCAGCGTGGCCGGGTCGCCGACGGCGTCCGAGAGCTCCAGATAGGGTGCGACGGCCTCCTCCAGCGGGCCGAGGTCGGCAGTGTTGCGGAAGCGCTGGAACTCCTGCAGGCCGATGGCGAGCGCGTAGGTCACGAGCACGAGGACCGGCAGGGCCAGCGCCAGGAGCGCCAGGGCCGCGGCGAGGGATTTCGACCGCAACCGCCGGCGCAACCGGGTGTAGAACGGCCGGGTCCCGTAGTAGACGAAGAGGGCGAGCACGAACGTCCCGACGAACGAGTACGCGACGAAGGCGAGCAGGAACGCTACGGCGGCACCGCCCCCCCACCACGCGGCGCGGGACTTCGATACGGGGACCTCCATACCGGCCGGTCCACAGGAACGACCATAAACCTCCGTCACCGTGGCTCTGTCCCGTCGCCCCCACAGCCTTTTGCTCCGGGTTCGCGTAGCCGCGGGGTATGGGTCTCGACCGCGACCGGGCGGAGCCACAGGTGGCCGAACTGCCCGGCGAGAAGGCCAGGGCACGGGTCGACTACCACCGCTCGTTCGCCGCGCCAGCCACGTACGTCTACGACTTCGTCTGGGACCACACCGCCCCCGCCGACGGCCCGTTCTGCACGGACGTCGACGGGAACGTCCTCATGGACTTCACCAGCCACGTCGGTGCGGCGCCGCTGGGCTACCAGAACCCGAAGATAACGGAGCCGATGGCCGAGTTCGACCTGCCCGAGCCGGGCAAGATTGCCGGCCAGGACTTCTACCTCTCCGCTGGCGACCCGGACGACCCGCAGTTCCCGGGGCCGGCGGAGCTGATGGACCGCCTCGTCGACGCGACGAGCCACTACGGGATGGACACCGTGTTCCTCTCGAACTCGGGGGCGGAGGCGGTCGAGAACGCGATGAAGATCTGCTACGACGACACCGGCGGGAAGTACGCCATCACCTTCGAGGGTGCCTTCCACGGCCGGACGCTGGGGACGCTCTCGCTCAACCGCTCGAAGGAGGTGTACCGCCGCGAGTTCCCCGAGGTCGGCCCGGTCCACGACGCGCCGTTCTGCCGGGACCGCTCCTGTGACCCGGCCACCTGCGGGTGCGGGTTCTTCCCCGACCCCGACGGCGAGGACCCCTCGACCCTCCGCCGGATGCTCGACCCGGAGCGGGGCCACGTCAACGCCGACGAACTCGCCTTCCTCATCCTCGAACCGGTGCAGGGCGAGGGCGGCTACCACGTCCCCAGTGACGCGTTCATGGACGAGGTGGCCGCGGTCTGTGACGAGCACGACATCCACATCGTCGCCGACGAGATCCAGACCGGCGTGGGTCGTTCGGGCGAACTGTGGGCCAGCGACCACTACCCCATCGAGCCGGACGTCATCACGGCGGCGAAGGCGCTGCGCGTGGGCGCGACGGTCGCCAGCGAGGACGTGTTCCCCGAGGAGCGGAGTCGGCTCTCCTCGACGTGGGGCGCCGGCGACATCGCAGCCTCGCTGCAGGGCGCACTCACGCTGGATGCCATCCACGAGCACGACCTGCTCGCCAACGCGACCGAGCGGGGCCGACAGGCCCGCGAGTTGCTGGCCGACGCCGACCTGCCGGGGGTGACCGACATCCGCGGTCTCGGCCTGTTGCTCGCGGTCGAGTTCGACAGCAAGCAGCGACGTGACGACGTACAGGCGGCCGCGATGCAGCACGGCCTGCTGACGCTGGGCTGTGGTCACAGGACGCTCCGGCTGCTCCCGCCGCTGGACGCGACCGAACGGGAGATGCGGCTGGGCGTGGACCTGCTGGCCGAGGCGGCCCGCGACGTGGCGTGAGGCGGTCGGACCAGCCGCCCCGCGACGTGGCGTGACACTCACGCGATCGGCCGGCGTATGACGCTCGGCCGTGTCCGCCGTCCGTCTGCCGAAGCTTCATTGTCGTGGTGTGAGTCAACGTTCCACATGTCGACGGAGGACGGCAGGTCGATGGAGTTCGTACTGGACGGGGACAACACGTTCGCCGGGCTCCCCGGAACGATGAAGGCGGTCTCGTGTCCGTCCTGCTTCAGCCAGCAGCTCCTGAAGGACGTCATCGACACCGGGCGGTGTCGGAGCTGCGACGCCGCCCTCGAACTGACACTCTCCGTGCAGCCGGAGTGATTCGGGCGCGAACACACGGGGCTCGGCACTACCCGCCGGAGTCCCTGGGAAACCACTCCGTCTCGACGGCCACCGATGCTCGACACCGCCCGGAAAGCGCGCCGTTGATAGGGCTCGGGTCGATACCTCGGTGTAATGCGGGTCGAGCAGTTGGGCGATGGTGAGCCGGAGATCGCCGTGGTCGGTGGCATCCATGGCGACGAGCCGTGCGGCCCTCGCGCCATCGACGCGGTGTTGCAGGACGACCCTGACCTCGCGCGCCCGGTCAAGTTCATCGTCGCCAACGAGGAGGCGATGGCGCGGAACCTCCGCTACGTCGAGGAGGACCTCAACCGTGCCTTCCCGGGTGCGCCGGACGCCGACACCCACGAGGCACGGCTGGCCCACGAACTGCTGGCGGAGCTTCGCGACTGTGTCGTCTTCTCGATGCACTCGACCCAGTCCTACGCGCAGCCGTTCGCGCTCTGTGACACGGTGGACGCGCTCGCGCGCTCGGCGTGTCCGTACCTCTCGGTCGACGCGCTGGTCGAGACCTCGCAGTTCTCCGAGGGCCGGCTCATCGAGCGTGACGAGGTACTGGAGGTGGAGTGTGGGCTCCAGGGGAGCGACCAGGCCGCCGAGAACGCCGAGCGGCTGGTCCGGGAGTTCCTCGCCGCCGTCGGTGCGCTCCCGGGCGAACCCCACGAGAACCGCGAGGTCCCCGTCTTCCGGATGCACCGGCGTATCCCCAAACAGCGGGGCGACCGCTACGAGGTTCTCGTCGAGAACTTCCAGCGCGTGGACGCGGACGCGCCGTTCGCGGCCGTCGACGGCGACCAGCTCGTCGCCGACGAGCCGTTCTACCCGATTCTGATGTCCGCCTACGGCTACGAGGACGTGTTCGGCTACACCGGCGAACTCGTCGGGAAACTGGACGCCGAGCCCGAGGCCGAGGCGGAGGCCGACACCGAGACGACGGCGTGATGCCGTCGTCCCACGTCTTCCCGCTCCCGTTTCCGTTCCTGCCTCCCGACCAGTGGCTCCGTCGTGCCGGACGGGAACTCGGTGGGGCGCTCCCGGGTCACGTCACTCGCCGGGCGCCTCGAACTCGACCAGTTCGAGGTCCCGCCCCAGCGCACAGTGGTCGTGTGGTGGGTCGCCCAGCACCTCGTCGATGCGGTACTCCTCGTCGAACTCGGCGCCGTCGGGGTCGCAGAACTCGTGGCTCGGGCACTCCGTGTGCGGGCAGGGCCCCTCCAGCGTGACGCGGCTGCCGGCGTACGCGGAGGTGGCGGCGACGTTCGCCGTGATGGGGGCCGGCTCCACCTCCACCGCGCGGACGCCGGTATCGTGCAGCGCACACTCCAGGGTCTGCCCGCCGTCGCGGACCTCGGTGACGCGGTACTTGCGCCCCTTGGTCAGGTTGAGACACTGGTTCCGGTAGGGACAGCCCGCACAGCCGCTCGCCTCGCCGCCGTAGACGAACTCGGTCCCCGGTTCGGCCAGCCGGGTCCCGATGAGGGTGACCTTCGACATGGCCGACGGTTCGCCGCGACGGGTGAAAAGCACCCGGGCGCCACCCGGTCAAACGGCGGCTTGACTCTCTGGAAGGCATATGCCCGCTGGCGACCCCCCGACACCCATGCAACGACGGCAGTATCTCGCCCTCACGGGTGGCGCCCTCGTCGGGCTGGCGGGCTGTACGGACGGGCCGGGAGACGGCGGCACGACGCCCGGCTCCGGGTCGACGCCGACCGGCACCGGGGCGACCGTCACCGGGACGCTCACGGCCAACGGCACGCCGGAACTCGTCCGGCTGGACGCCCCCTTCGCCCAGCGCACGGTCGGTGGGTTCTACCTCGCGGTAGCGACGGAGGCGAGCCACGGTGAGCGAATCGCGACCGCGCTGGAGGACGGCGAGGCCGGGAGCGAGGCGCCCGCCTTCCTCCGGGAGACCGACTACGACGCCGCCAGCGTCGTCTGCGTGCAGGAGACCGGGTCGTCCTCCGTGCCGGACCTGGAACTCGTCTCGGCGCGGGTCTCGGGCGAGGCGGTGACGCTCGCGGCGCGCTACCCCGGTACCGCCGGCACGGACGACATCACGACGGACCTGCTGCTCGTCCGCGTGGCGCACCCGACCGTCCGGCACGCGACCGTCGGTATTACGCCCCAGCGCGGCGATACCACGCGGTTCAGCACCGTCGGCCGGTACGGCCGGGAACTGCTGGACGAGCCCCGGCCGCTCGTCGTCCGCAACCGGGATTGCGAGTCCCACCCGGTCCGCGTCACAGCGACGGTCGACAAGGAACTGGTGGCCGAGACGCCACGGTGGGAGCCCTCGCCGCCGGCTTCGGTCGTCCGGTACGGCGCGTTCCTCCGCGAGGCCGCGACCCACACGGTGCGGGCGTCGCTGGGCCGGGACGCGAGTGCGGAGACGACGCTCGCAACGGCGACCGGCGCCGACGACCCGCAGGGGGTACTCGTCGACATCTCCGGTGACGGAACGCTCTCCGTCGAGACACGGCCCGTCGAGGACCTCCCGGACCGGGCGAGAGGGGAGTGCGAGGCGGCCTCGCTTCCGTACGAGTCGAGCGACCCGTCGGAGAACGTGGCCGAGCCCGCCCGACTCGAGTGGGTCAACCGGAGCGGTGCCGACCGGCAGCTGGACCTGGCCGTCCACGACGGGGACCGCACGGTCGTCGAGCGCGACGTGGCGCTGGCCGCCGGCGGGAAGGGGCGGACCGAAGCTCTCGTGGCGAAGCGCGGCGTCTACGACACGCGACTCGTGCTGGACGGGCGCGAGGAACGGGTGGACTGGCAGGTCGACGAGTCCGACGACGACCTGCAGGTGATGGTCGAGGCCGACGGCTCGCTGGCGGTGGCACGGAGCAGTCTCGCGTAACGGCCGTCACTCGCCGGTCAGCCGGTCCAGTTCGTCGAAGTAGTCCCCGCGAGGGACCTGATAGAGGTCGCGGTAGTCCACGTCCCCGCGTGCGAAACGCGCGGCCAGTTCGCGGGCACCCTCCACTGCGGCCTCCCGCGTATCGTACCGTTCCTCCGGGGCCGACACGTCGGGTTCGAGGTAGAGCGTCACGACCCACGACGCACCCGGCGGAGCCTCGCGCTCGACGCCGGGCCGGCGGTCGCGCCGTCCGTGGGTGACGTACAGCGTGGGCAGACACGGTGCGGGGAACGCCCCGCCGTCGAAGATATCCGGTCGATAGACGAGGACCGTCCGCTGGTCGTCGTCGCTCCAGAGCCGCCAGCCGTCGGGGAGCGTCGCCGGGTCGAGCGAGGTCCCGGGGTCTCGCGCGTCGTCGGTCATCGCCTGCCGGTACGTCGTCGGTGTCCCTGAGTCCGGCGGTTCCGACACCGGCGGGCCGGAAGGTATATAAGGGCCACTCCACCTGGAGGCTTGGTAGTCAGTCACACCAGCGCGTCGGCGTGTGGTTTCGGCGGTGGACGGTCGTGTTCTCTCGGGGTGATTGCGGCAAAACTTATGAGTGAAGGACTCTCATGGTTAATATAGTGCGGTGGCGCCGAGCCACCGAACGCCCCGGCCGTGCTTCCCGTTACGTCGCCCCGTGACGTCGGTGCCGGCACCGGAGTGTGGTACGCCCACTCATGCCACGATGCACTCATCCCCGGTTCCGTGCGAGCGCTCCTCGGGCCGGACCCCCGTGCCCGCGGTTCCCCCGTCGATGCATCGGGGGCGGGCGCCAGCTCCGTGTCGACCCCGACCGCGGCCGCCGTGACGGCGGGCCGACGGCTGTGACCCATCCCCCGAGATGACGACCACCCAGACCAACACATGAGCGAACGAGAGAGCCTCGAAGCACTCAGCCAGGAGTACCGTGATACCATCCCCGAGGACCTCCGGGAGACCCACTCCTTCGAGTGGTACCTCGACGAGGTCTACGACCACCCGCGCGTCGCCCGCAACGCCCACCAGCGCGTGGCGGACATGTTCGACTACTACGGGACCGAGTACGACGAGGACGCCGGCGTCGTCGAGTACCTGCTCGCCAGCGAGGACCCGCTGAACGACGGCGAGAACACGTTCTACGGCCGGGCCGTCCACGAGTCCATCCACGAGTTCGTCAACAAGGTGAAATCCGGTGCCCGCGGACTGGGCCCCGAGAAGCGTATCAAACTGCTGCTCGGTCCGGTCGGCTCGGGGAAATCCGAGTTCGACCGGCAGGTCCGGACCTACTACGAGGACTACACCGCCACCGACGAGGGCCGGATGTACACCTTCCGCTGGACCAACCTGGGCGATGTCATCCGCGACCAGGACCCGGCCGACGACACGGTCCGGTCGCCGATGAACCAGGACCCGCTCGTGTTGCTCCCCCAGAAGCAGCGCGACCGGGTCCTCGAGCGGGTGAACGAGGCGCTGGACGCCCCGTACACCATCCGCAACGAGCAGTCGCTGGACCCGGCCAGCGAGTTCTACATGGACCGGCTGCTCGAGGAGTACGACGACGACCTCGAGCGGGTGCTGTCCAACCACGTCGAGATCGTCCGGTTCATCGCCGACGAGAACAAGCGCCAGGGTATCGAGACGTTCGAGCCCAAGGACAAGAAGAACCAGGACGAGACGGAGCTGACGGGGGACGTCAACTACTCGAAGATCGCGGTCTACGGGGAGTCCGACCCACGGGCGTTCGACTACAGCGGGGCGTTCTGTAACGCGAACCGCGGTATCTTCTCCGGCGAGGAGCTGCTGAAGCTCCAGCGCGAGTTCCTCTACGATTTCCTGCACGCCACGCAGGAGCAGACTATCAAGCCGAAGAACAACCCGCGCATCGACATCGACCAGGTCATCGTCGGCCGGACGAACATGCCCGAGTACCGGGACAAGAAGGGCGACGAGAAGATGGAGGCGTTCAACGACCGCACGAAGCGCATCGACTTCCCGTACGTTCTCCAGTACGCCGAGGAGGCCCGCATCTACGAGAAGATGCTCCACAACGCCGACGTGCCCGACATCCACGTCGAGCCCCACACCCTCCAGATGGCCGGGCTGTTCGGCGTCCTCACGCGCATCGCCGAGCCCGACGGCGGGCAGGTCGGCGTCGTCCAGAAGGCGAAGGCGTACAACGGCGAGATCGACGAGGGTGAGGACATCGACGTGAAGAAGCTCCGCGACGAGGCCGAGGAGACCACCGACCTCGGTGAGGGGATGGACGGCGTCTCGCCGCGGTTCATCGGCGACGAGATCGCCGAGGCCATCATGGACTCGATGCACCGGGGGCGGGGCTTCCTCTCCCCGCTCACGACGTTCAACCACCTCGAGGAGAACCTCGAGAACCACGGCTCCATCCCCCAGGAGAACTTCGAGACGTACTACCGCTACCTCGAACTCGTCCGTGAGGAGTACAAGGAGCGCGCCATCGAGGACGTGCGCCACGCGCTGGCCTACGACCTGGACGAGATCCAGCGCCAGGGCGAGAAGTACATGGACCACGTCATGGCCTACATCGACGACGACACCGTCGAGGACGAGATCACGGGTCGGGAGCAGGAGCCCGACGAGAAGTTCCTGCGCGACGTCGAGGAGAAACTCGACATCCCGGAGGACCGGAAGAACGATTTCCGCCAGGAGGTCGCCAACTGGGTCAGCCGCAGAGCGCGCGAGGGGGAGACGTTCGACCCGCAGGACAACGACCGGCTGCGCCGGGCCCTGGAGCGCAAGCTCTGGGAGGACAAGAAGCACAACATCAACTTCTCGGCACTCGTGTCGAGCGGGGAGATGGACGACGACGAGCGGTCCGCCTGGGTGCAGGCTCTGACCGACCAGGGTTACTCCGAGGACGGGGCCAGAGAGGTGCTCGAGTTCGCCGGTGCCGAGGTCGCCAAGACGGAGATGGAAGACTGACATGACAGACGACAACCGGGGCGAGGAACCGGCCAAGGACCGAGGCGAGGCGAGTCGCGCCTCGTCCGAGCAACGCTCGGATGGCGGTGTCCGAGATGCGGCCTCGTTCATCGCCGCGGCCGACGAGAGCCTGCAGGCGACCTACGAGCCGCCGATGTCGCTCTCGGAGTACGTCGAGGCGCTGTTCGAGAACCCGGGGACAGCGAGCCACGCCTCGAAGTACCTGCTGCAGGCCATCGAGGCTGCCGGACGCCGCACGGTCGTCGAGGAGGGCGAGGAGAAGCAGCGCTACCGCTTCTTCGACGACCCGCACAACGACGGCGAGCACGCCATCCTCGGGAACACGGAGGTACTGAACGCGTTCGTCGACGACCTGCGCTCCATCGCGGCGGGCCGCGGGAAGGACGAGAAGATCGTCTGGCTCGAGGGACCGACCGCGACCGGCAAGTCCGAGCTGAAGCGGTGTCTCATCAACGGGCTCCGGGAGTTCAGCAAGACGCCCGAGGGCCGGCGCTACACCGTCGAGTGGAACGTCGCGGGTGCCGACGACGGCGCGAGCGCGATGACCTACGGCGGCGGGCCGCCGGAACCCGACGAGGACGACTGGTACGCCTCGCCCGTCCAGGCTCACCCGCTGACCGTGTTCCCCGAGGACGTCCGCGAGGACCTGCTCGCGGAGCTGAACGCGCGGCTGGACGACCACATCCCCGTCCGCGTGGAGGGCCGCCTCGACCCGTTCTCGCGCGAGGCGTACGACTACCTGGAGGAGCAGTACCGCCGGCAGGGTGTCGAGGACCTGTTCTCGGCGGTCACCGACCCGAAGCACCTCCGGGTGAAGAACTACGTCGCCGACGTGGGCCAGGGCATCGGCGTCCTCCACTCCGAGGACGACGGCTCGCCGAAGGAGCGCCTCGTCGGCTCGTGGATGGCCGGGATGCTCCGGGAACTCGACTCGCGCGGGCGCAAGAACCCGCAGGCGTTCAGCTACGACGGCGTGCTCTCGCAGGGGAACGGTCTGCTGACCATCGTCGAGGACGCCGCCCAGCACGCCGACCTGCTCCAGAAACTGCTGAACGTCCCCGACGAGGGGAGCGTGAAGCTGGACAAGGGCATCGGGATGGACATCGATACGCAACTGGTCATCATCTCGAACCCGGACCTCGAAGCGCGGCTGAACCAGCACGCCGACCGCTCCGGGTCCGACCCGCTGAAAGCGCTGAAGCGCCGGCTCGACAAGCACGAGTTCACCTACCTGACGAACCTCTCGCTGGAGGCCGAACTCATCCAGCGCGAGCTCACCAACGAGACGACCGTCTGGACCGCCGACTCGTACGACGAGCTGGCGGCGCGCATCCGACAGCCGGTGACCATCCGCGTCCGGGACGGTGAGGGTGTCGTCCGGGAGAAGGAACTCGCCCCGCACACCATCGAGGCGGCCGCGCTGTACGCGGTCGTCACGCGGCTCGACGGCGAGGACGTCCCGCCCGGCCTCGACCTCGTGGACAAGGCCCTGGTGTTCGACCGGGGCTACCTGCAGGACGGTGACGAGCGCCGGGAGAAGGGGGAGTTCGACTTCGACCCCGACGCCGAGGACGGGGAGACGGGCATCCCGGTCACGTACACGCGCGACATCATCGCGGACCTGCTCCACGAGGTGCAGGACCGCCACCACCCCGACCTCCCGGTCGAGGACGTGGTGATGCCCCGGGACGTGCTCAACCGGATGGCCGAGGAGCTGAGCGACACGCCCGTCTTCGGCCCCAACGAGAAGACGGAGTTCGAGAACCGGCTCGTCCCCATCAAGAACCACGTGTTCACCGAGCAGGAGGACGACGTGCTCGAGGCCATCATGCGCGAGAAGCGCGTCGACGAGGCCACCGTCGAGGAGTACATCGAGCACGTCTACGCCTGGGTCGAGGACGAGGGCATCGAGAACGAGCGCGGGGAGCTGGAGGAGCCGGACCCGCTGAAGATGAAGGTGTTCGAGACCGAGCACCTGGGCCGGTTCGACGAAGACGACTACGACGGGACCGACCCCGAGAGCGCGGTCGCGGAGTTCCGCGCCGAGAAGGTGGTGACGGCGCTGAATCGCCACGCCTGGCGTCACCGCGACGAGGACTTCCGGGTGGCAGATGTGAACGTCAAGGAGATTCCGGTCATCAAGACGGTGCTGGGCAGCCACGACTGGGACGACGTCCGCCGGACGTTCCCGGACTTCGACCCCGACCAGTGGGACGACCCGCCGTCCGGGACGGAGACGGCCTCCGTGAAAGCGGATACCATCCGGAACATGCAGGAGCTGTTCGACTACTCCGAAGCGTCGGCCGAGCTGACCAGTCGCCACGTCATGGACCAGGTGAGCTACCGATGGGAGTGATGGGCCGCTGTGCTGGTCGTGTCCGGTTCATGCTCGGACGGCCACAGCGACGGCAGGAACGGCTCCGAAGCCCTCGGCCGCTCGTGCGGCCGGGACCCGCTCCCTCCGCTCCGCTCGGGTCGCGTCGCCTGCGGCGACGGCTGCGCTCCTCGCTCGCTCCGCTCGCTGCGGTGCTTGCCGGGCCCGGGCCACGACGAGCGGCCTCGCCCTTCGAGTCCACCAGGACCGCGTGTGGGTCAGTCGGGACCGTGGGCCTCGTGCCTCCCCAGCCGCTTGCAGTGCTCGCTGCGCTGCGCGCTTCAGCCCTCGCGCGCACAGGGGCTTCCGGCGGCCGGCAGGTGAGCGGGCGACACGAGGTCGCCCGCGGTGAGCCGGCCGCCGGGTGCCAGCGCGCGCCGGTTGGACTGACGGGGCTGGCACGCACTAGCCGAGCGACGGGTCGACCGGCCGGTTCCACGGACAGGAAGCGCGCGGGCGCCCTTTCCGTGGAGGCCGCGAGCGAAGCGAGCGTGCCGGAACACTCCGGCGCCCGCGCGGGGAGGTGTGGGGACTCTGCGCCCCAATGGAACCTCCACGCGCGAATGCTCCGGTTGCCCCCCGAACCCTGGCGGACTCCCGAAGGGCGAGGGCGCTCGGTGGTGCCCGGACGACGCAAGCACCCGACCGAGCGGCGAGCTCTGCGAGCCGCGAGGGAAGCGCGCAGCGAGTCCCGGCGCCCCGAGCGCCCGAGGGCTTCGGTAGCGTCTCCGCCGGCTTCGCACACACCCAGATTACGGGAGAAATCAGAGAATATCGAACAGAATGGCGGAATAAGAAGCGAGGTAACAACGTAATGGGACTGAAAGACGACCTCGAACGATACCGCGAAGTAGGAGAAGAAAAGCGGCAGGACCTCTCCGAGTTCATCCAGTACGGCGACATGGGCCAATCGTTGCCGGACGAGGTGAAGATCCCCATCAAGATCGTCGACCTGCCGGAGTTCGCCTACGACCAGCGCGACATGGGCGGCGTGGGGCAGGGCGACGGCGACACGCCCGACGTCGGCCAGCCGGTCGGCGAGCCACAGCCCCAGCCGGGCGACGGCGACGGTGACGAGGACGGCGAGCCCGGCGAGGAGGGTGGCGAACACGAGTACTACGAGATGGACCCCGAGGAGTTCGCCCAGGAACTGGACGAGGAACTCGGCTTCGACCTCGACCCGAAGGGCAAGAAGGTCATCGAGGAGAAGGAGGGCGACTTCACCGACATCACCCGCACGGGGCCCGCGTCCACGCTGGACTTCGAGCGCCTGTTCAAGAAGGGGCTGAAGCGGAAGCTCGCGATGGACTTCGACGAGAACTACCTGCAGGAGGCGCTCCGCGTCGAGGGCTGGGGGCCGGCGAAGGTGTTCGAGTGGGCCCGCGAGCAGCACATCCCCGTCTCCCGGCCGTGGATCGAGACGGCGTACGAGGACATCCCCCGCGAGGAACGGGACCGCTGGACCAGCATCGAGGAGATGGAGGCCAACGTCGAGCGCGAGTCCACCGCGACGCGCATCCGACGCGACGGCATCGACGAGGTGCCGTTCCGCCGCGACGACGAGCGGTACCGCTACCCCGAGATCGTCGAGGAGCGCGAGAAGAACGTCGTCGTGGTCAACATCCGCGACGTGAGCGGGTCGATGCGCGAGAAGAAGCGGGAACTCGTCGAGCGGACGTTCACGCCGCTGGACTGGTATCTCACGGGCAAGTACGACAACGCCGAGTTCGTCTACATCGCCCACGACGCCGACGCGTGGGAGGTCGAGCGCGAGGAGTTCTTCGGCATCCGCAGCGGCGGCGGCACGCGCATCTCCAGTGCGTACGACCTCGCGGCCGAGCTCCTCGAGGAGCGCTACCCGTGGAACGAGTGGAACCGGTACGTGTTCGCCGCGGGCGATAGCGAGAACTCCTCGAACGACACCGAGGAGCGGGTCATCCCGGCGATGGAGGAGATTCCCGCGAACCTGCACGCGTACGTGGAGACCCAGCCCTCCGGCAACGCCATCAACGCGACCCACGCCGAGGAGGTCGAGGAGCACTTCGGCGGCGACTCCAACGTCGCCGTCGCCTACGTCTCCAGCCCGGAGGACGTGGTCGACGCCATCTACACCATCCTCAGCACGGAGCAGCGCGAGGAGGTGACCGCATCATGAACCCCGACCGCATCGAACAGCAGCGTATCGCCGAGGGACTGGAGGAGCCGGTGCGCGAGGCCGCCAACCTCGCGGAGAAGCTGGGGCTGGAGCCGTTCCCGGTCAACTACTGGATCGTCGACTACGACGACATGAACGAGCTCATCGCCTACGGCGGGTTCCAGACCCGCTACCCGCACTGGCGCTGGGGGATGCAGTACGACCGCCAGCAGAAGCAGGGCCAGTTCATGGGTGGCAAGGCGTTCGAGATCGTCAACAACGACAACCCCGCCCACGCGTTCCTCCAGGAGTCCAACTCGCTGGCGAACCAGAAGGCGGTCATCACGCACGTCGAGGCCCACTCGGACTTCTTCAGGAACAACGAGTGGTTCGGCCTGTTCGCCAACGACCCCGACGCGGCGGCGATGCTGGAGCGCCACGCCGAGACCATCCGGGAGTACATGGAGGACCCCGACATCGACCGCGAGGCCGTCGAGGCCTGGATCGACCACGTCCTCTGCCTTGAGGACAACGTCGACCAGCACCGGGCGTTCGTCCCGGCCGAGACGCGCGGCGGTGATGGCGAGGATGTCGAGACGGAGGTCGTGGCCGAGAAGCTCGACGAGCTGGAGCTCTCCGACGAGGTCCGGGACCAGGTGTTCGACGAGGAGTGGCTCGAGGCCCAGGAGGACGACGAGGAGGTCCGGTTCCCGGCCGAACCCGAGAAGGACCTCCTCGCGTTCCTCTGGAGCCACGGGAAGGCCTACGACGAGGAGGCCGAGAAGGCGGTGGAGATGACCGAGTGGCAGCGCGACGTGCTGGAGATCCTTCGCAAGGAGGCGTACTACTTCGCCCCCCAGAAGATGACGAAGGTGATGAACGAGGGGCACGCCGCCTACTGGGAGTCGAAGATGATGACCGACGAGGCGTTCGCCGGCGACGACGAGTTCCTCTCGTACGCCGACCACATGGCCGCCGTCCTGGGCTCGCCCGGGCTGAACCCGTACAAGCTCGGCCTGCAGCTCTGGAACTACGTCGAGAACACCACCAATCGCCGCGAGGTCGTCGAGAAGCTGCTCCGCGTCGAGGGCGTCACCTGGCGCAACTTCGAGGACGTGATCGACCTCGACGAGGTGCGGGACCTGCTCGAACCCGAGCCGTGGCTGGTCGACGTTGTCGGGCACCTGGACGACCTCGACCCAGACGACGAGCGCGTCGACGCCGAGGCGCTGGCGGCGGCCCACGATGGCGAGGTCGACGTACAGAAGTACCCCTGGAAGGTGCTCACCTACGCGGGCCTCGCGGAACGCCACTATTCGCTCGTGAAACCGGCGTTCCGCGGCTTCCTCAAGCGCATCAGCCAGTCGGACCTGGAACGTATCGCGCGCTATCTGTTCGACACCGACCGGTACGACAGCGTCGAAGACGCGGTCGCCGATGTCGACCGCGCGGCGGGCTGGGACCGGATGCGCGAGATCCGCGAGTCCCACAACGACGTCACCTTCCTGGACGAATTCCTCACGCAGGAGTTCGTCGACGACAACGACTACTTCACCTACGAGTACACGCACACGACGCGGGACTACCGGGTCACCTCGACGGACTACCGCGACGTGAAGAAGAAGCTGATGCTCCGGTTCACCAACTTCGGGAAGCCGACCATCGCGGTCGAGGACGGCAACTACGAGAACCGGAACGAGCTCCTGCTCGCTCACCAGTATAACGGCGTGATGCTGGACATCCAGCAGGCCCGGCAGACGCTCGAACGCGTCTTCCAGCTCTGGGGCCGGCCGGTCAACCTCAAGACCATCGTGAAGGAGGTCGACGAGCACGACGTGGAGGTGGCACGCCGGCGCGACCGCGAGCCTGAACCCGAGGAGGTGGGCAAACTGCTGCGCTACGACGGCGAGACGTTCACCGTCGAGGACCTCCCGTGGGAGGCCGTCGAGGGCATCGCCGCGACGGATGTCGACTACGACACCAAACCCGACGAGTGGCTGGCGTGACGCGCCGGTCTCCCCGCTCCGGTCCGGATGACGGCGGGCTGGACGGCCCTGTGGATAGGTTCTTGACCCCCCGGGCGCAATCCGGGTGTAGTGTCAGAGGGTAGTGCAGTCACTCCGGAGGCGAACACGCCGACGGAGATGGAACCGAGCGATATCCACGATATCCTCCGGAACGACCGTCGCCGGCTCACTATCAAGAACCTGCAGGAGCAGCCGGATGGGACGATGGGTGTCCGCGAGCTCTCGGAGGCCATCGCCTCGCTGGAGACCGGCGAGGACCCGCCGCCGAGCGACAAGCGCCAGTCCGTCTACGTCTCGCTCCACCAGACCCATCTGCCGAAACTCGAGGAGTTCGGCATCGTCTCCTACGACTCCGACGAGAAACGGGTCTGTCTGGAGGACCGCGTTCGCGAGGTGGAGGTGTACATGGAGGTCGTCCCCCGATACGGGCTCTCGTGGGGCGAGTTCTACTTCGGCCTGGGGCTGCTCGGCACGCTCACCACCATCGCGGTCCTGCTCGGCGTCCCGGGCGTCGAGGCGCTCGGCGTGACGGTCACCGCCACCGTCTTCTTCATCATCCTGATGCTGTCCTCGACGTACCACGTCTACGCACAGCAGGACCGCATCCTGTTCCAGCGCTTCCGGAAGGAGTAGAGCAGGCGTTTTGCGGCCCGCCCGCGTGGCGGGCCACATGCACGAGCGATTCGAGGTCGGGACCGACGAGCGCCTGCAGGCCATCGACATCACCGACCGTGTCGAGGCCGCGCTTCCAGCCGACCGCGACGGAACGGTGACGGTCCGCTCGCGCCACACGACGGCGGGTGTGGTGGTGAACGAGGCCGAACGACGACTCCTGACCGACATCGAGACGTTCCTCGGGGACCTCGTCCCGGACGAGGGGTGGCGCCACGACGAGATCGACGACAACGCGGACTCGCATCTCCGGGCGCTCCTCTGTGGGAGTTCGGAGACGCTTCCCGTTCGCGATGGGACCCTCGACCTCGGGACGTGGCAGTCCGTCCTGCTCGTCGAGTGCGACGGCCCCCGGACCCGGACGGTCGAGGTGTTCGGGTGACTGTCTGGGCGATAACAACCAGAATTGCATAATAAAATCTCAATCAAACGAATTATCGGCGTATCTGCTGTTCTGGCGGGAAATGTCTCCCGCGCCCCCTGCCGGCGCCCGTAGGTTCAGGGTCGTCCGGACCGAATCGATAGGCACGTTCTCATGTCCGAGACTGCAGTGGTCTGGTTCCGTGACGACCTGCGGGTCCACGACAACGAGACCCTGAACGCGGCCGTCGCTGGTGCGGAGCGGGTCGTTCCGCTGTACGTGTTCGACGAGCGCGAACACGCGGGGACGGGGATGTTCGACCTGTCGAAGAAGGGGGCACGGTGGGGCCGGTTCCGCCGGGAGGCGGTGGTCGACCTCCGGGCGTCATTGCGTGACCTCGGTGGCGACCTCCTCGTCCGGCACGGCGACCCGCGAGCCGTGGTGCCCGCGGTCGCGGAGACGGTCGATGCCGACACCGTCCACCTGCAGACGAAGCCGGCGACGGAGGAACTCGCGGACGAACACGCGGTGCAGTCGTTGCTCGCCGACCGCGGCATCGACACCGAGCGCCACTGGACGCACACGCTGTATCACGTCGACGACCTGCCGACACCGTCCCACGACATCCACGATACGTTCACGCCGTGGCGCGAGGAGGTCGAGCGTGAGGCGACGGTCCGTGCGCCGCTATCGACGCCTGCTGCGGTAACGACGCCGCCGCTCGGCGCGGCGGGTGACGCCGACGTGCCGAGCCTCGAGGAGCTGGGCCACGACCCGGCCGATGCCTCGTACGACGACCGCGGTGTCCTCGCCTTCGAGGGTGGGGAGACCGCCGCGCTGGAGCGGCTCGACGACTACATCTGGGATGGTGACCACCTCCGGAAGTACAAGGAGACACGCAACGGCCTGCTGGGTGCCGATTACTCCTCGAAGTTCTCGGCGTGGCTGGCACACGGCTGTCTCTCGCCCCGGCGCGTCCACGCCGCGGTCGAGCGCTACGAGGACGAGCGCGTCGCCAACGAGGACACCTACTGGCTCGTCTTCGAGCTGCTGTGGCGGGATTTCTTCCAGTTCCAGTTCGTCAAACACGGCGCCGACTTCTTCCGGCCGAACGGCATCCGCGACGTGGAGAAAGAGTGGCGCCGCGGCCCGGAGGCACGCGAGGCGTTCGAGCGGTGGGCCGCGGGCGAGACGGGTGTCCCGTTCGTCGACGCCAACATGCGCGAACTGAACGCGACCGGATACATGTCCAACCGTGGTCGTCAGAACGTCGCCTCCTTCCTCGCGGACGCGATGGGGGTGGACTGGCGGCTGGGGGCGGCCTACTTCGAGTCGCGGCTCGTCGACTACGACGTGGCCTCGAACTGGGGGAACTGGGCCTATCAGGCCGGCGTCGGCAACGACTCCCGGGACAACTACTTCGACGTGCTCGCGCAGGCCGAGCACTACGACCCCGGCGCCGAGTACGTCACTCACTGGCTCCCCGAACTCGACGGGCTCCCCGCGGAGTACGCCCACCGACCGTGGCGCCTCTCCGCGGCCGGGCAGGAACGCCACGGCGTGGTCCTCGGGCGAGACTACCCGGAGCCGCCGTTCGACGTGGCGGAGCGCTTCCGGAAACTGTGACCGCCGAGCCCGCGTTCCGGCGCTTCGGCACGCGTAGAGCGGCCGTGTGCCCATCGACCGTGACACCCCCTGACGGTACACTTATACTTGCCCGCCCGCTTATCTCCGGTAATTGTTATGCCTCGGGGAACGGCAACGGGACGCACGGACTGGTGGCCGGGCTGGCGTGAGCCTGCGTCGAGTGGGTCGCCCGTGCTCGCAAGGCCAAAACGCCTAACCGGGCGGCGTCGAACGCAGTGGCAACCCGCGACAGCGGAGGGCCCATGAGATACTTCGACTTCACTCTGACCCCGGAAGACGGGACCATCCACCCCGTGGATGCGATTATCGCGGAGACGCCGGGCGTCCAGCGCGAGGCTCTCATGCACGTGAACGCGCTGGGTGACGGGACAGGCGTGATGCTCTACCGGCTGCGTGGCGAGCCCGACGACCTCACGCCGGCCCTGGAGGAGTCCGACGATGTCCTCGCGTACGACATAATGAACGTCCGCGGCGAGCGCTTCCACTGCTACGTCCACGTCCCGCCGGGCGAGCCCGCGGGTTCGCTGATGACGCTGGCCCAGCGCTACGCGCTCATGATAGACACGCCGCTCGAGTTCACCGACCGTGGCGGCCTCCGCACGACGCTGGTGGGTACCCACGAGATGCTCCGGCAGGCGCTCGACCAGGTCCCCGACGATGTCCAGGTCACCGTCGAGCAGGTCGGGCAGTACACCCCCGAGCGCGGCGACATGCTCTCGATGCTCACCGACCGCCAGCTCGAAGTGTTCCGGACCGCAGTCGACCTGGGCTACTACGAGATTCCCCGACGCGCGACCCACGAGGATATCGCGGACGACCTCGGCTGTGCGCCCTCTACCGTCGACGAGCACCTGCGGAAGGCCGAGTCGCGGGTGCTGTCGACGCTGGTCACCGGGTGACCGTCGTCGGCGCCTCGCTCGCCCTGTTCCCGTTCCCACTCCTGTCTCTCCAGCCCCACTCGACACTCCTGGCCGAGTCCTAGCTTCCATCTCCGGCCGTCAGAATCAGTCGTCGGCAGCCGCCTCGCCGCTCCCGGCCTGCATATCGTTCTCGATACTCGGCGGGTACTTCCCGCGCTCCAGCTTCAGGTCCGACAGCGGGCGCGCCATGCAGGTGAGCGCGTAGTCCTCGGCTTCCTCCTCGGTGAGGCCACGGCGGACGGCGACAGTCTGCTCGACCTCGCCCTCGAGTATCTCGGCTGAGCAGGCCAGGCACATCCCGACGCGGCAGGAGTACTCCTGCGCGATGCCCTCCTCGATGCACCGCTTCAGGATGGTCTCCTTGTCGGAACAGGTGATGGTCTCGCCCGTCCCGACGAACTCGACGGTGTACTCGGTCATGCCGGGTCGTTCGACAACGGCCGACAAAACTCTTGTCGAACGGACCGGGGAAAGCGGCGTGCGCGCGGAGCGCGGGGGCCGGTAATAAAGAGTTTTGCCGGTCCGGTGACCAGAGGCGGGTATGAGTACCGACGAGGCCGGGACGGCGGCGGCGGGGACCCGGCACACGCACGAGGTCGACGTCGTCGTCGTTGGCGCCGGGACGTCGGGCTGTTACGCGGCGGCGACCATCGCGGAGGCGGGCTACGATGTGACCATCGTCGAGCGCAAGACCGCCGAGGAGGCGGGCCACATCGCTTGCGGGGACGCACTGAAGGGAGCCGACAAGTTCCCCGAGGTCATCCCCAAGTCGAAGATCGAGCCCGCGCTGACGAACACGGTCGTCGACCACGGCCAGTTCGAGATTCCCGCCGAGGACGCCGTCCTCGACATCCCCGTGCCCGGGGAGCTGGCGGTCATCGACCGCAAGCTGTACGGTGAACTGCTCATCGAGGGCGCCGAGGAGGCCGGCGTCGAGTTCCACTACGACACGGTCGTCCAGGACGTCCTCCAGGACGAGGACGGCCGCGCGACGGGGGTCACCGGCATCCGGAAGGGTGACCCCGTGCGATACGACGCCGACCTCGTCATCGACGGCGCGGGCGCGCTCTCCATCCTGCAGGACGAGGCCGACCTCTCGGACGCGACGTTCGATACGAACGTCCGGTTCTCGCAGTTCTCCTCGGCGTACCGGGAGATCATCGAGGTCGAGGAGCCGGTCGACTACCACGACGCGCTCGTGTTCAAGCCGACGAAGCGGTCGGCGGGGTACCTCTGGTACTTCCCCCGGACCGAGACCGAGATCAACGCGGGGCTGGGCTTCCAGATGAACGAGGAGCCGATGAAGCTGGTCGACGACCTCCGCGACGATATGCGCACGCGGCCGGAGTTCGAGAACGCCGAGGTGAAGGACAAGCTGGGCGCCGCGGTCCCGACCCGCCGCCCGTACGACTCGGCGACCGCGCCGGGGTTCATGTCCGTCGGCGACGCCGCGGGCCACGTCAACCCCACGACCGGCGGCGGTATCGCCGGCGCCGCCTACGCCGGCACGTACGCAGGTGACGCCGCCATCGACGCGCTCGAACAGGGAGATGTCTCCGAGGACGTGCTCTGGTCGTACAACGAGCGGGTGATGGAGCACTTCGGCGGGCGCTACGCCGCGCTCGACGTCTACAACATCTTCACCACCGCCTACGACCTCGACGACCTGATGGCGCTGCTCGCGTCGCTGCCGGCGGACAAGCTCTCCGAGCAGCTCTACGACGGGAAGGCCGAGATCGGCCTGAAGCTGAAGGTCCAGACCGCCATCAAGTCGTTCGGCCACTGGGGGACGCTGTACGACTTCTACCAGACGAAGCAGCTGGCCGACCGGCTGACGGAGCACTACGAGGAGTACCCGTCGGGCCCCGACGCGTTCGAGGCCTGGCGCGACCAGCGTGACGAGATCATGGAGGACATCTACGAGACGACCGGCGCCGAGCCGAAGTACTAGCCCGGAACGGTAATCCGTCGTCCCGTCGTTCCCCCGTGCATGATTGAGGACGGTCGGAGCGTGACGCTCGTCGTCCACGGCGCGGAGAAGCGCGATGCCGGCCGCGGGGTCGCGCGTCTGCCCGAACACGCGCGCCGGGCGCTCGGCGTGCTCAGCGGCGACACGGTCGTCGTGGAGGGCGAACGCCCGACCGTGGCGAAGGTGTGGCCCGGCGGCGACGGGGAAGGCATCCGTATCGATGCCGACACGCGGGCCAACGCCGGGGTCACCATCGGCGACGAGGTGACCGTCCGACCGGTCTCCGTGGCCGACGCCGACGAGGTGACACTGGACGTGCCCGTGGGCCTCGACGAGGACACGCTGGAGGTCGTCCGGCGGGACCTCCTCGACCGGCCCCTCCGGGTCGGTGAAACCGTCCGACTGGAACGGCTCGACACCCGCGCCGAGATTCGGTCGACCGACCCGGACGGGACCGTTCGGGTTACCGGACGGACCGACGTACGTGTCATCTCACACCCACAGCCCGGGGCAAGCGCGCCCGGGGCATCGGACGCGCCGTCGGGTGATGGGAGGAGCCCGCCGTCCGACGCGGAGGGCGAGCCCGACGAGACCGGCCGGACGACCGTCGAGACCGGCAGCCCGACCGACGCGGACGCCGGCAGCGGGCTGAACGTCACCTACGAGGACATCGGTGGGCTCGACGAGGAACTCGACCTCGTCAAGGAGATGATAGAGCTGCCGCTCTCCGAGCCGGAGCTGTTCCGCCAGCTCGGCATCGACCCGCCGAAGGGGGTGCTCCTGCACGGCCCGCCGGGGACCGGGAAGACCCTCATTGCGAAGGCAGTGGCCAGCGAGGTCGATGCACACTTCGAGACCATCTCGGGGCCGGAGATCGTCTCGAAGTACAAGGGCGACAGCGAGGAACGGCTCCGCGAGACGTTCGACCGTGCGGAGGCCAGCGCCCCTGCCATCGTCTTCATCGACGAGATCGACTCCATCGCCGGCGCGCGCGACGAGGACGCGGATATGGAGAACCGTCTGGTCGCGCAGCTCCTGACACTGATGGATGGCCTCGACGACCGCGGTGAGGTCGTCGTCATCGGGGCGACCAACCGCGTCGATACCATCGACCCGGCGCTCCGCCGGGGCGGGCGGTTCGACCGCGAGATCGAGATCGGGGCGCCGCGCGCCGAGGGCCGCCGGGAGATACTCGATGTCCACACGCGCGGCGTGCGACTGGCGGACGATGTCGACCTCGATACGTACGCGGACCGGACCCACGGGTTCGTCGGGGCGGACCTCGCGTCGCTGGTGAAGGAGGCCGGGATGGTCGCCTTGCGCGACCGCGCGAACCGGGACCCGCTCACGGTGACGAAGGCGGATTTCGAGGCCGCGATGAACGCGGTCGAGCCCAGCGCGATGCGCGAGTACGTCGCCGAGGCGCCGGATACGACGTTCGCCGACGTGGGTGGGCTGGACGGGGCCAAGCAGACCCTCCGGGAGGCCGTGGAGTGGCCGCTCCAGTACGGTGCCCTGTTCGAGGCGACCCGGACGGACCCGCCGTCAGGGGTGTTGCTGTATGGCCCCCCCGGAACCGGGAAGACGTTGCTCGCCCGTGCGCTCGCTGGCGAGTCCGAGGTCAACTTCATCGCCGTCGACGGGCCGGAGCTGCTGGACCGCTACGTCGGCGAGTCGGAGCGGGCCGTCCGGGAGGTGTTCGACCGCGCGCGACAGGCCGCGCCCTCGATCCTCTTTTTCGACGAGATCGACGCCGTCGCCGGTGCCCGGGGCTCGGGCCAGCACGAGGTGACCGAGCGGGTCGTCTCCCAGCTCCTGACGGAACTCGACGGACTCGAGGACAACCCGAACGTGGTGGTGCTGGCGGCGACGAACCGCCGGGACGCGCTGGACCCGGCGCTCCTGCGCCCGGGTCGGCTGGAGGAGCACGTCGAGGTGCCGGCCCCCGACGCCGACGGTCGCCGGGCCATCCTCCAGGTCCACGGCCGGGGCAAGCCGTTCGCCGACGATGTGGACCTCGACGAGTTCGTCGCCGTCACGGAGGGCTACTCGGGGGCTGACCTGGAGGCACTGGTCCGGACGGCCTCGATGCGTGCCATCCGCGAGTTCGCGGCCGACCTGGGACCCGAGGCCGCGACCGAGCGGGCCGACGAGGTCCGCATCACACGGGCGCACTTCGAGCAGGCGCTGGAGGCCGTGGAGCCGTCGCTCCGGGAGTGAGTGAGCAGACGGTACTGTTTCCGAACACCGAGCCGTGATACCACGCTGGCGTAACAGACCGGGTCGGACATGGATGGTGCCCGAAGTACCGTGGTATCGAGCGGTTCCCGACCGTGTGGCTCATCCGCACCCTGTCCTGCGGTGACGACACGAGGAAGACCTATGCCGGGGGAGTGGCCATTCCCGGTCGATGCCCCGCCCGTACGCCCTCCTCCTGGTCGCGAGCCTCCTGCTCGCGGGCTGTACCGGATTCGTCCCGACCGATGGCGCCCCGTCCCCGACCGAGAGGTCGCCGACAGTATCCCCGACCGACACACCGACCGACACACCGACCGACACACCGACCGACACACCGGGCTCCTCCGCCACGCCGACAGCCGACCCGACGCCCGGGACGCCACACTACGGGCCCGAGCCGGACCACGAGGTCGTGGTCGAGAACCGACTCGACGGCGAGGTCACCATCCACGTGCAGGTGCTCCGTGAGGCGACGAGCGAGACCGTCTACGACGAGTCCGTGACGCTTCCGCCCGGCGAGCGCGTCGTCTACAACACCGCCGCGGCCGACCCGGACGGCATCGAGTCGTTCCGCGTCGTCGCCGAGCGCGGCGGCGACCGTGCGTCGGTCACCATCGAGACCAGCGAGTGCTACGGCGACGCCATCGTCTGGCCGACCGACGACGGCGGCGCGGACGCGACGTACAGCGTCTGCTGACGCCCGCAGGCTGGCGACCGACACGCGGTCAGTCCCAGAACGACTTCGTCCGGGCGTACTGGCGCTCCTTCGTGAGGATGTCCCGGTAGAAGTCGTCCTCGTTCTCCCGGAGTTTGTTGATGACCCGCGCGGCGTTGTGCGGGCCGACGCCCCGCGCGGCGAGCGCGATGACCGCCTGCTTGCCGTGGCTCTGGACCAGACTCGCCGCCCGGTAGGCGCGCTCGGTCTGCTTCTCCTGCTCCTCGTCCTTCTCGTCCGCGCGGACGGCCTGCACCACCTCGTCGGCCCACGGGTTGAGCGCCGCGACACGGGTCGAGCCACACTCGGGGCACTCGGGCTGGTCGGGTACCCGCTTCACCTGCTGGCGTCGGTCCCACTCGTGGCAGTGACAGCACAGCAGGATGACACGGTCGTTCTGGAGGCGTTCCTTCACCGTCGCGATGACGCTCGCGTCGGCGTTCTCCGGAGCGAGCAGTTCGCGACCGGAAGAGTGCCCGCCCAGCCCGATGGGTGTACGGTTGCCGACCACCTCGATGTCGATGGGGACGAACCCTGCGTCAGCATCCGCGTCCGTCTGGATACGCTGGAGGACATCGGCGGCCCGCCCGACCGCGAGGTCCTCGTGGAGGGTTTCTCGGACGGCCTCGTCGTAGACGGGCGAGTCCTTCAGCGCCGCGAGCAGGCGGTCGCGGCCGAAGCTGGCAGCGCCCGTGCCGCGATACCGCTTGAGCGCGCCGAACTTCGCGGCGACCTGTGCGAGCTTGAACTTCAGCGAGTCCGCGTTCTTCAGCGAGAGTTCGACCAGCGGCCGGAGGTGGTCCGGGTCCGTCGTCTCCAGTTTCTCCACCACGTCGCTGGCGCGGATGCCACCCGGGACCTCCATCTCGATGCGGTACGGGTCCACCTCCATCGCCACGCTGGAGCCGGACTGCTGGCCAAGGAGTGCCGACAGCACGCGCCCCAGCGTCTCGTTCGTCCGATGGCCGAAGGCGGCGTTCAGCACCACCTCGCGGCCCTTGAACTCGACCACGACGCGTGAGGGTCCGGGGACGGGCGCCTCGGCCTCGACGTGGTCGGCGACCTGTCCGAGCGCGGAGTGTGCGGTGTGTTCGTCTGTGGGGTACGCGTCGGCGAGCCACCGCGCGACCGCGTCGTGGTCGGCCCCCGACTCGAACCGTCTCGCGGCCTTCTCACGGAGTCGGGCGACGTGCTGGGCCACGTCGTACGGCACGGGAATCTCCTGGCCGACCCAGGAGGGGACCTCGCCGCCGGGGTCCTCGACCGGCGTCACCTTCACGGCTTCTTCCTCCTCGTCGACCTCCGTGATGCGCCACATCTCGCCGCCCTGGATGAACACCTCGCCCGGGCCGGCGAAGTTGACGACGAAGCGCTCTGCGAGGGTACCGACGGTGCGTCCAGAGGCCATGTCCTCGACGGTGTAGTTGGCCTCGTCGGGAATCATCGAGAGGTTGGCGTAGAAGTACTGCCACGTCCCCCGGGACTTCTCCAGCCGGTCGGCCTCCTCGTCCAGCCAGAGGATGCGGTTCTCGCTCAACTCGCGGACGACCTCCTTGAACGCGTCCTCGTCGAGGTCGCGGAAGGGGTAGGCGCGCGTGATTATCTCGTAGGCGCCCCGCGCCGATATTTCGCCGAAGCCCATCAGGAGCCCGCATAGCTGGTTGGCCACGGTGTCGAGGCTCCCGTCGTGGATGCGGGCGGGCTCGACATCGCCGTCCAGCGCGCGCTCGGTGATGGCCAGCGCCTCGAACGTGTCGTCCGGGCGCGTCGTGATGACCGTCCCCGAGGAGACGGCGTCGCGGCGGTGCCCCGCCCGCCCGACGCGCTGCAGGAGCCGACAGACCTGCCGCGGCGACTGGTACTGCACGACGTGGTCGATGTGGCCAACGTCGATGCCCAGTTCCATCGAGGAGGTACAGAGCAGCCCGTCCAGCTCGCCGGCCTTGAACCCGTCCTCGACGTCGATGCGGGCCTCCTTCGACAACGAGCCGTGGTGGATGCCGATGTTCGTCCCGAGTTCCTTCAGCCGCGAGCCAAGTGCCTCGGCGGTCTGCCGGGTGTTGACGAAGACGAGCGTCGCCTCGTTCTCCCGGACCAGGTCGTCGATGACACGGACGTGGCTGGCGACGCTCGCCTCGGTCATGAGCTGGCCGGCGAGTCGCTCGTCACGTTCGGTCACGGCGGGCTCGCGAACCTCGATTTCGAGCCGAGAGCCCACGTCCACCTCGACGATGGTCGGGTCCGTGCCACCGGTGAGGAAGCGCCCGACCTCGGCGGGGTCGCCGACGGTCGCCGAGAGGCCCACCCGCTGGAAGTCGTCGGCGTACTCCCGGAGGTGTTCGAGGCCGATTGTCAACTGCGCGCCACGTTTGGCCGCGGCGAGTTCGTGGACCTCGTCGATGACGACGTGCTCGACGTCCGCCAGGGCCCGCCGGAGCTTCTTGCCGGTGAACATCGCCTGTAGCGTCTCCGGTGTCGTCACGAGCACGTCCGGCGGGTTCTCGGCCTGCTTCGAGCGCTGGTAGTCGGTGGTGTCGCCGTGGCGCACGTCGACAGTCACATCCAGCACGTCGCCCCACCACTCCAGCCGCTCGCGCATGTCGCGATTCAGGGCCCGGAGCGGCGTGATGTAGAGGGCCTGAACGCCGTGGGTGTCCTCGTCGGTACGCTCGCGCCGCTCGACGATGGCGGAGAGGACCGGCAGCATCGCCGTCTCGGTCTTGCCCGTGCCGGTCGGCGCGACGACGAGGCAGTCATCGCCTCGCGCCAGCGGTGGAATCGCGCGGCGCTGTGGCTCCGTCGGCGTACTGAAGCCGCGCTCGGAGAGGGCCGCCCGAACGTCCGCGTGCAGGTGGGTGAACGCGTCCGCACCCGCGACCGGCTCCGGTTCGCTCACTACTCGTCCGGTGGGGTCGCGGCCTATTGAGCGGCGTGGTCGCTATCGTCCAGTGGATTGTGGCAGCAGTTCTACCAGACCAGACGCTGCCAGCACGTACAGCCCAACGCCAAGGACACCAGCGACGAGACTGGCGATATAGACCGCTGTGACACCGATCAGACCGAGTAGTGGATTCCCGGAGAGCGGTGCCAACGGTGCCATATCCGCGTACAGTATCGCGTCGAGGACGATATGGAGCCAGACCCCAACACACGCACCGGCTACAATCCGCGTCACCGACGGTTCTTGTGGTAGCCGGAACCAGGCAAGGACGGAATCGAGTGTCGGACGTACCGGCAGCGAGACAGCGATGAGTACGACCCCCAGAAGGGTCGCCCCGAGAAACGTGTGGAACGGACCGTGTAGTGGGCCAGTCAAAACGTCGAAGAACACCAGTGCTGCCCGGATGTCGACGAGCACGCTGGCGACCAGCACTGTCGGGAGGTCGAGCCACCGCAGGGCCAACAGCCCGAGCAAGAGTCCGGGACCGAGATGGAATGGTGTAAACGGCATAGCGGGATTCCTGGGCAGCGTGTGTGCTGATTTCTGCACCACCGCAATTAATACTCAACTCCTCTGGGACTCCTCCTCGCGTTCGCGTACTGGAGAAGCTGAATGCCGGCATCGAGTGCTTTCCGAACCACTACTCCGTCGTGACCAGCAGTACCGCCACCACCGCCAGCACGATACCCGCGCCCTTCCGCAACGTGAGCGCCTCGTCGAGGAAGGCCATACCCACGAGCGAGGAGGTCACCAGGAACATCCCGAAGATGGGCACGACCACCGAGACGGGGCCGGCCTTGAGCGCGCGGTAGTAGGCGACGATGCCGACCGAGAGGCAGACGCCCGCACCGAGGACATAGACGCGGTCGGGGTGGGTCAGCGTGCGGGTGACCGAGTCCCCGGCGTACAGTGTCAACCCGAGCGCGGCGACCGCGAGCATCCCGTTGGTGACGGCGGCGACGGCGTCGCTGGGGAGGTCCCGGGTGGCCAGTTTCGTCAGCGGGGAGACGAGCGTGTACGCCGCGAGCGCGACGAGCGAGTAGGTGATGTAGCCGACGTTCACACCCGCGCTGGGCGTGCCGCCCCCTTAGCCGCCGGGGGTACGCCGGGTGGCCAACACGTTTTACCGCGCCGACGGACTATCCGAGGTAACCGTGGTGTCAACGAAGGTGGCGGCTGCGGTCGGTGGAATCGTCGTGGTGGCTGCCGCCGGTGGCGCGGCAGCACTGTTCTTCACTGGTGGTGATCTCTCCTTCGAGCAGCCGATCGTCGAGTCGGTCCAGACGGAGTTCGGCAGCGTCTCCGAGGAGTCGACCGGCATCGAGACACAGGTCGTGGTGACCAATCCGAACAACCAGTCGTTCCCGGGCGCCGCGAGCCTGAACTACGAGATATACATGAACTCGGTGCGGGTTTCGGAGGGCTCCGAGGGTGGTATCGGTCTCGACCCCGGGCGGAACGTGGTCGACTTCACCGCCCAGCTCGACAACGCGAAGATCCCGGCGTGGTGGGTGACCCACGTCAACAACGACGAGCGGACGGTCGTCTCCACGCAGGCCAGGGTCGGCGTGGCGGGGCTGGGTGCCTCGCTCCCGCCGCAGAACCGCTCCATCGAGACCGACCTGCTCACCGCGTTCGCCAGCGACAACAGTAGCACCGTCCGCATCGCCGACCAGGACATCATGACCGTCTCCGACCAGCGGGCCTCGTGGGGAACCGCGACCGCCGAGGAGACACCCATCGCCTTCTCCGTCGACCTCGAGAACGTCCACAACCGGAGTGTCCAGCTCGACGGCACGGAGTACCGAATCGTGATGAACAACGTCACGGTGGGTGAGGGGCGAACGAACGACTCCATCGTCCTCGAACCGGGCGAGGCGGACACGTTCACCGCGAACGCGGCGCTGTCCACGCCGCGGATGGAGCAGTGGTGGGTCACGCACCTGCGAGACTCACAGTCCACGCGCCTCCGCGTCGAGGTGTTCGGCCTCGTCCGCGACGACGGTGAACTGAAGCGGGTGCCGCTGAACGTCTTCGACCGGCGTATCCGGTTCGAGACCGACTTCCTCGGCGACGAGCCCACGCGAATCACCGAACTCCCCGCCGAGGACGGCGTCGCGCCCGAGTTCGGCGAGCCGGAGGTCCAGTCGACCAGCAGCGACTGGGGCGCGGTGACCGACGAGACGACCGAGATCGTCACCGACGTCACCGTCGACAACCCGAACGAGGGCGAGTTCAACGACCTGCTGACGCTGCAGGTCAACCAGACGACCGAGGTCAACGACGTGCTGTTCGCACAGAACACGTCGACCGTCGACAGCCTCCCCGCCGGCGAGGGGACGTTCACCATCACCGCGCTGGCGGACAACGACGCCGTCCCGCGCTGGTGGTCGCGCCACGTCAACAACGGTGAGCGCTCCACGGTCACGACGACCGCCACCGGCACCGCCGACATCGCGGTCACGACGCTCCCGGTGAGTCTGCCGGACCGGCAGAACACGCAGACGACGAACATCATCGGACAGGTCGAGACCGAGGATTCCCAGCGCGTTACGACGGAGCGCGGCGAACACGTCCTCACCATCACGGAGGTCGACGCGGAGTGGGGTGTCTCCGACCCGCAGTCGGCGCCGCTCATCGTCACGACCGAGATTCGCAACGAGAACACGTTCTCCTCGGTCACCATCGAGGGCATCGACTACGTCGTGAACCTCAACAGCGTCACCGTCGCGGACAACAGCTCCGAGAACAGCCACACCATCGCCCCTGGTGCGACCCGGCGGGTCTCCTACGTCATCTACCTGGACAACCAGAAGATGGACGAGTGGTGGCCGACTCACATCCGCAACGACGAGGTCACCCGGATGTCCAGCAACACCACCGCGACCATCCAGACGCCGGAAGGAACCAAGCGTGTCTCCTTCGACATCCTCGGCAACGACACGACCATCGAGACGGACTTCCTCGGTGGCGGTGACGACGGCTCGTCCGGGTCGACGGGCACGAGTTCGACGAACGCGCTCGCGCCGCCCACGGCGGCCGCCGAAGGGAGCTAGCCGCCCGCGGACTCTCGCTGGCGGTACGGTGTCCGAGAACTGACTGCCGCTCGATGACCGCCCTGAAGCGACGGCTGCGTGGCTGGTGGTAGTCGCGGAAGAGAGAGAGAGTCGATTCCGTACGTATCGCTCGGGGACCTGACTGCCGGACGCGGTCAGTCCGCGGAGACGTTGAGCCGTTCGCGGGAGGTCGTGCGTGCGGATGGGGTGGTGCCGAGACGCCGGGCCGCCCGCTCGATGCGGTCGGTCGACACACCCGCCTGTCGTGCTGCCGTCTCCAGGTCCAGTGTCCCACCTGTGTACAGGGCCATCGCCGTTCGGACCGCGTGCTGGTGCATGCTGCTGTCCAGACGATGTAGCATAATAAGAATATCGTGAGATAATATATCACTAAGTGTGTTAATATGTCTGACAAGGGGGCGGCAGAATCGTTATACTACACGGTTCATCACGGCCGAGATACAAGGGGGGAGCGCCACCCGGATGCCTGGCGAAGCGCCGGCCTCCGCGGTGGCGGCGTGTGGCTCAGGCCTCGTCGAGCGTGACGACGGCGTCCAGCGCGATGCCGATGGCACGCTCGACGTTGTCGTGGGCCTTCTCGGGCAGTTCGTCGTCGTCCGTCTCGCCCTTCTGGGTCCCCGCCACGAGGTTACCATCGACCGTACAGATGGCGCCCGCGTCCAGTCCCTTCCGCCGTGCCAGCGTGAACAGCGCGGCGGCCTCCATCTCCACGGAGAGCAGTCCGGCGGCCTCCCAGCGCTCGACGTACGCCTCCGTCTCGGCGTAGAACGCGTCGTCCGTCGCGATGGGGCCGACGTGGATGTCCTCGTCACGTGCCTGTGCGCCCGCGAGCAGCGCCGCGACCACCTCGTGGGTCGCGACCGCCGGCACCGTGGCGTCCTCGTAGCGCTTCGTGGTCCCCTCGTCCTTCGCGGCCGCCGTGGCGACGACCATGTCACCGATCTCGATGCCGTGCTGCAGTGCGCCGGTCGTCCCCACGCGCAGGAACGTCTCGACGCCGACGTTCGCCAGTTCCTCGACGGCGACGGCGGTCGAGGGGGCCCCGATTCCGGTCGAGCAGAGCGTCAGGTCGACCCCGCCATAGGTGGCGTTCACCACCCGGTACTCCCGGTTCTCGGCGACGAGCGAGTGGTCGTCGCACTGCCCCGCGATACGCTCGACCCGCCCAGGGTCGCCCGGTACGAGCGCGATGTCGTTCAGGTCGCCCGGCTCGCAGAGGATGTGCGGCTGCTTGGCCATACGCCCGCTCCTCGCGCGCCCGGCAAAAGTCCGGGCGGTCCCCGGACGCGGCGGTGGCCGAGTTCGATGGCCCGCCCGGGCGCACACAGTCGCGCCGTCAGGTCAGCGCTACCGTCAGGACGGGGAGAACGATGGTCAGTGCCGCCGTGTACACCGCCACCGAGATGGCCCAGTCGTTGCGGACCTGTCGGGCCCGGTCCCCGGCTCCCTTGCCGAACAGCGGGAGGACGACGTAGCTGAAGAGGAGGAAGAGGACGGAGAACGTGATGGCGGCGGCGATGAAATGTGGCACCAGACGGATGCCGGTTCCGGAGAGCACCAGGTCGAACCCCGGGGCCCCGCCGCGCGCGGTGACGACCCGTTCGATACCCTCGGCGGCCAGGACGAACCCGACACCACCCAGGGTTCCGGCGGCGTAGTGGACGAGGCTGGCCAGTCCTTCGGACACTTCGGACAGTTCCTCGCCCGTGAGTGCGCCGGCCGCGACGAACGGCGGGGTACTCCCCTCCGGGAGCCGTTGCATCGGGACGTTCATCAGTATCGTCGCGAGCAGGCCCGCGAACGCACCGACGCCGATGGCGCCCTGGAGCCCGAGCGACGTGTCGCCGACGTGGGCGACGACGAACCAGTCCATACGCCTCCCGGGACCCGGCGGCACAAAAGCGCTCCCGGTTCGTCGCGTTCACCCTACTCCAGGACCTGCTTCGTCTTCCGGTGGCGGCCCGCGAACATCGGCTCGAATCCCACGTCGCCGAAGGGTTCCGCGAGTCGCCCGAGCGGCCCGCCGGGAAGCCGGTATCGGAGCCGGTCCCGGCAGATGGTCCCGCCGTCGTCGGCGTAGAACAGGTGCGTGTGCTCCCACTCCGGGAAGGGGCCGTCCTCCATCGTATCCCGGAAGTAGGCCGCACCCTCGTGGGCCTCGCGGGCCCCGATGACGGAGGTCCAGGTCTGGCGCGGCCCGACACCGAACGGCCGCATCGACATGTCGATGCGTGCGCCCGTCTCCAGCACCTCGGGGTCGGACTCCCCGTCCGGCCCGACGACGCGCTCGACACGGAGGTTCATGAAGTCGGGCGTGAGCGTCTCCAGCCCCTCGACGCGGGAGTGGAATTCCCACACCTCCTCCAGCGGCGCGGCGACGCGTGTCGTCCGCTCGTAGGTCGGCATGGTCGAGGGTAGGTGCGGGCGGCGGATAACGGTGACCGTCGCGGCTAATGAGCGGTGGAGATGGACAGAACAGTGGAAACGACTGGCCTCGTCGAAACTCCGGGTATATGACAGCTAGACGTGACCGTGCTGAATAGAGTGCGCGAGTCGGTCATGCGACGGTAGAGGTAGCGTCAAAACCTATCGCTGCAATCCGAGTGCGTCGTAAACCGCCTCGTGCTGAATGTCGGGAGGGATGCGCGGGAGGAGCGCGGTTTATTAATAATATACGCGCTATTTTTTATTAGCAGTTGGTAACTAGACCCGGAGTATTAGAAGCAGTTTTAACAACATCCCGTCTCAAGACCGAAGTAAGATGAGCGAACACGGGTCACCCCCGACTCACGATGGGTCGCATGATGACCACAGTCACGGACACGGTGGCTCATCGACGAGCAGCCGGAAGCTCGCTGCTGTCTCGGTCATCAACCTCCTCGGATTCCTTGTCGAATTTGCTGGCGGCATCCTGTTCGGGTCAGTCGCACTGCTGAGCGACGCGTTCCACATGCTGTTTGACGCGCTAGCGTACGTGATGGCATTCGCCGCGGCGTACGTGGCTGACCACTACGACGAGGGCGACCAGTGGTCGTACGGCCTCCACCGATTGGAGCCGACGGCAGCGTTTCTCAACGGCATCCTGTTGTTGCCGATGGTTGGGTTCATTCTTTGGGAGTCCTATCAGCGGTTCCTCAACCCGATCGAAATTGGAACTGGCCCCACGCTCGCAATCGCGTTCGGCGGCCTGTTGGTCAACGTCGGCTCGGTATACGTCTTGCAGGGTGGCGAGATGAGCCTCAACGAGAGGGGTGCGTTCTACCACCTCCTTGGTGACGCCGGTGGCTCGGTCGCCGTCATCGTCTCGACCGTCGTGATCGAGGTAACTGGCGTGCGTATCGTTGACCCGATTACTGCCGCCCTCATCGCGGTGGTCATCACGTGGTCGGCGGGGAACGTGTTGCGCGGTAGCGGTGCCATCTTCTTCCACCGGTCGCCGTTCGACGCAGGCGAAATCCGAGCGCACCTTCGGGAGATAGAGGGCGTCGAGGAGATCGATGACCTGCACGGGTGGCAGGTGTGCAGCCAGATCACCGTCGCCACGACTCACATCGAGACGGGCGTGGAGACGATGGCCGAGGCCGAAGACGTGTCCCAGCGCGTCCACAAGGAACTCGCCCATCACGGCGTCGATCACGCCACGGTGGAGTTGTGTCCTGCCTACGACGACCGCAGTACGCACCTCAACGACCACTCCCACTGATAGATGAGGGGTATCTTGACCGTGACTGGCATCGTTGCGGGTCTCGCACTAGCCACCGGAATGGTCGCCAGTCGGTTCACAGGATACCGATTCTGGCCTCCCGGTGAACGAGACTGGCGGTGGTGGACGTACATCGGACTCAGTGGTGTCGCGACCGTCTCACTCCTCGGTGTCAGCTATCTTAGTTGGAACGTGTCACTCCTGCCACGGCCCGAGGCCTTCGTCGCTGGCGGGCTCCTTGCCATCGCTGGTGCCGTCGGGTTTCTCGCGGCCACCTTCGATCTGGGTGTCGAGGAGAGTAGCGGGATGGAGGGAAAACTGCGAACAGAGGGTTTCTACCGGTGCACTCGCAACCCCCAGACCGTCTTCCTGTTGTGCATCACTAGCGGGATTGTGGTGGCGAGTGCCTCGCCTTCCGTGGTGCTGGTTGGTGCAGCGGTGGCAGTTTGGTTCGTCTCGATGCCGTTCGCCGAGGAACCGTGGCTCCACCAACAGTACGGCGCGGAGTACAGGGAGTACTGCGACCGGACGCCTCGGTCAATCCGGTAGAGGAGATCACCCAGGCCACGCCGACCGCCGTGGAGTTTGAGGTACTCACCATCGACTTCGAGATCCGCCCCGTCCGTGAGGCGCTTCATCACCGAACGGGCTCCCGCCGTCGTCAGCGGTGGCGGCGAGATGTTCTGCGTCCGGAACAATTGCCAGATGTCTCCTTGCTCGTCAGCGAGGAGTTGGTCGAATCGGTCGCCCAGCTCCGCTCGTGCTTTGTCGTAGAGCGAAGGGGAATGGCCTGAGGGGAACACCGGCCACTGTCCATCGTCGGGGTCTAGGGCTCCGTGGAAATCGCGGACAGCAGGCAGACACTTCGACGGAAGCGACGTTCGCTCCCAGGTCTGGTTCTTTCCGAAAATCAGCATGGTGCCAGCATCGAAATCCACGTTCTCCCACCGGAACCCGTTGCGACCCTCCCGGTCGTCTTTCGTATGGGAGAGAACCTCGGCGCCACGGCCCCCTGAATATGCGGGGACGCGAACCGGCGCACGGTTTCGAGTCTCGATCAGTGCAGCATCGGGAGCAGCCGCTGCTCGTTCATCGACGAACTTCACGATAGCTTGCCAGCTGGGCCGGCGTCCAGAACTGCTGGTCCGTGCGGTCCGAGCGCTGCTGCTGTGGGAGTGACTCCGAGGCTGCCTCGGCGAGTGCAGGATTGCGATCGAGTCCCCTCTGTCGGACACCGAGCGAGAGACACGCCGAGACGATTGCGAAGTATCGCTCTGCTGTGGCTGCCACCAACTCGTCGTCTGCCACACGCTCGGCTAACTGGAGGGCGTATTCGTTCAGCACTCGGGGCCCGGTTTGGGAATCGTTCAGCTCGTCCAGTTCGTGTGACTCTTGCCGCATCCAGGCCGCCCAGCGGTTGAGGACCGAAGCCGCCGTACTCGCATAGGCCTGACTTCGCGTAGTTCGCTGGGAGGTTAGATATCGGTCGGCGAGCGCTCGTAGGTCACTATCTTGAGCCGAGCGGGACTTCTGAGCGCCGGAGCTACTATCGAAATCCTCGGTGAGCGCAGTCTGTTGATGGTTTTCGTTTTCCGAGCCCATCGAGGGCTAGTCGTCGCGGTATCCCCGATAAAATCTGGCCGGCGCCTCCCGCCACTGTAGCTCGAAGTCCCCCACGACTCGGGAGCCTCACTCGTGGGATGCCAGTTGACGAAGGACCGATCGGAGATCCGTCCCGCGGCCAGCCAACTGTCGTACCCGCAGTCGGTATGCCAGGTATCCCAGGAAGATGTGGCCGATGAAGACACCGAGTAGCTGGGGTAGCTGCGTGGCGACGACCGACACCAGCACCAGCGACGTCAGCGCACCGAGGACTGCAACCGCCTTGAGCATCCCTCTGGGAAGTGTCACCGGCGCCTCCGCGTAACGGTCCGGATACACCGATGGGAGCCGCCAGAGTGCGACGGCCTTGAGCGTCCCCGCAGTCAGCACTGCGAGTGCGATCCAGATCGAGAGGATAACTGGCGAGGGGCGAACAGGCGCAACCACCAACGGTGGGATTCCGAGCACCAATAGGGCCACATGCGGCGTTCCGAACTCGGGGTGGATGTCCGCAATCCGCCGAGGGAGCAGCTCGTCTCGAGCCGCTCGCATCAGTGACCGTGAGAATCCGGTGTAGGTGGTGCTGAGCGATGTAAGTCCGCCGACGACGGGGCCGACCGCTACAGCCACGATCACCGGGTCGGGGAGGAACGTTCTAGCAGCGACGAGCACGGCAGCATCGACACCAGCCAGCGACTGCCAATTGACCACGCCGACGAGGACGGCCACCAGCGAGACGAACATCGTCAGCGAGATGGCCGCACTGTAACCGAGCACCCGGGGGATGTTCCGAGCGGGCTCGGTGAGCTCTTCACCCAGGGCGGTTATCAGCCCGAATCCCCGGAGCGGGAAGTACAGCGAGACCACGGCGATAGCGAAGGGAGCCACGCCGTTCGGCAGCGCGGGCGTATAGTTCGATGTGGTGATGGAGAACGCTCCAGGAACGATGAACACCAGCATGCTCGCGAACAGCACGACAACGAGTGTGAGCTGGACACGGGCCAGGGGTCGAATACCGACGATGTTCAACACCAGGAACGGCACGAGCAGGGCATAGACCAGAGCGAGGTCGGGGACCGATAGGAAGACGCCGACGTACTCCGCGAACCCGTCGCCGATGAACAGGAGGCCGGCCCACACACCAGGGAGAATCAGCCACGGAATCAGGAACCCCGCGAATGGGTGAACCAACCGACTCGCGTAGACGTAGTTCCCACCGGCGACAGGGATAGCGCTCCCGAGTTGGAAGCTGATCAGAATCCCGAACCCAAGCGGGATGGCCGCCACCAGAATACCGATTGCAACGAGCGGCCCGGCGTCGGCTGCGAGCGGTCCCGGTAGCGTGAAGATACTGATTCCGATGACGTTTCCGACGAGTAGCGCCGTTGCCTCTACCACGCCGATGCGTCCGGAAAGCAGGTCGAAATCCCTAGGCATGATTCCCTCCACAGGTACACGGCAGAATCATCTGAACGGTCGCCCCTCACTTGCGTACGCGGCCGCCGCCGCATAGAGATTCCCCGACATGAGGTTGCGTTCCTCGCTGGCGCGATGTGTGTAGATATCCGCGACGGCTGCTTGTACAGATTCGTTCCCTGGCGCCGCTTCGAGGGCGAAATCGGCTAGGTGACAGGACAGACGCACGTCCTCGTCGGCAAGCGCGAGTGCTCTGTCGGCCAGCACGTCAGCACCCCCCGCAAGCGAGGCAAGTTCCGACGCGAGGCGTTCGCGCGGTGCGGGTTTGAGTTCCGATGGACGTCCCGACCACCAGCCACCGTAGCGCCGAATCACGTTCCGTGCGATGAACTCGCTCTCATCGTACGTTTCCGCGAGCCACGGAACGTCGCAATCAGGCACCTCGACCTCGTGGACGATGTCGACGTGCGGCGGCGAGCCGTCATTCAGTGCCTCGATCGTCTGCTCGACAATCGATTCGAGGTAATCGGCCGAATCACCGAGGCAATCCTGAATCTTCTCGGGTGCGTCAACCAGTGGCTCTCCGTGACCCGGACAGAGGTGGCGCGGGGCCAACGTTGCCATCTCACGGAGCGCTTCGGCCCACTCCTCCGGGTAGCGCTGGACCTTCTGTGGGTTGCCCGGATTCGGTGCGACATTGATGTGGAAGTCACCCGTGCAGAGGACATCTTTCTCGGGACAGTACACCCATGAATGGTCGTCCGTTTCGCCTCTGGAATGGCGGATCTCGAAGGTGAGGCCACCGACGGTGAGCGTCAGTTCGTCACGGTAGCAGGTGGTCGGCGGGTGGTCTGGCCACTGGAACTGGCTCTCACCGTCACCAGCTGATTGTTCGGTCGCGGTGCCACCGAACTGGCGGGCGTTTATCGCCTCGTTGTGGCCGGAAGTCCGCTCGTAGCGGTCGAACCGAGCCGGCATGTTCTCGTGAGCGATGACCTTCGGGTCCGACTGGTCCTCGAGCAGGAACGCCTCCAATCCGAAGGCATGGTCGAGATGGCCGTGCGTGTAGACGACGGTGTGGACCGGCAGGTCGGTTTCCGTACGAATCGTCTCGGCGAGGGCCGGGGCGTTATCTTCGAGACCGGTGTCGACGAGGACGAGGCCCTCTTTGGTCTCGAAGGCGGTCACACCGCTGAACTCAGCGTAGTAGTAGACGTCGTCGGTTACCTCGACGGGACCATCGAGATGGTCGACGAACATGTCGATCTCGAATGGGCTGATGCCGGGTCGTGGCATGGGGCAGTGTGTGGGTGTCTGTGACTAACTCTCGTTCCTCCGCATGCCAAGCCATTCATTATGGGAATGATACTACAGCGGAATCAGGCGGGGCTGTCGGAAGCGGTCCCGAACTGAGCAGTCATTATCTCGCCGATGATGTTGTTCTCGATACGGCGGAGGATGTCACCGACGTTCGACGGCGTACAGTCCAGTTCGCTGGCGATATCCTGATGTGTGACCTGACGCGGGTCCTGGTAGTATCCGAGTTCGTGGGCCGTCCGGAGCACCTCACGCTGGCGCTCGCTCAGATTCGTGAACAGCTGCTCTGCACCGGGGTGGTAGTCACCGACGCGCTTGACTGATACCGTGAGATCGTCAGGGGGCGAGGAGAACGCCTTCCTGATGTCTTCCTCCTCGCCGACGAGCGTGATTTCCAGCGTTCCGTCGTCTCGGACAGTCACCGGCCCATCGATGAGGAGACCATACTCCGCCGGTGCCCGGAGGAGCTGCTCGACGGTCGGCGTCGGCTCGAAGTGGATATACGCGAACACGGACTCCGTTCCCTGGACCACCTGGTAGCTGGTGGCGATATCGGTCTCGTCGAGGATATCCCGGACAGTTCCAGCATCCCCGACAAGTTCGTACAGGTAGATCGCCTGCCCATCGTCGAGTAACCGCTGGGAGTGGACCGCGACCCGGGCCACGTCATCGGCACTGGCGAAGGCCCTGCCGAGCGATTGCAGCCCCCCATCGGGATGCCGGAACGTGAACGTGGCAAATCGCATGATACCCGATTATCTCCGAGACCCATGAACGCTCGGGGAGACAAGCAATCGGGCATGAGTGATTCGCCCGGGCATCTCACTGATCGATTCCGTACTGCTCGAAGACTTCCTCGGGAGCCTCCATGGTCTCGAGCGCGTCCTGCAGTAGTTCCTCCATCTTCGTCTTCACCGACGGTGATTCGGTCACGATGTTGTCGGACTGGCTCGGGTCAGCGTCGGTATCGTACAGTCTGGGCTGCCGAACCAGGGATGCCGAGGGATACTGCTGTCGCCAGACCGGCACGTCGGTGTATGGAAGGAACACCCCCGACTCCGCACCCTCGTAGCCGCTCGTCGGAGTGAATGGGCTCTGTGCACTCATCTGCATCGTCGAGTAGTTGTACAGCGGGACATCCTCCTGTATCGGCGCCATGTAGGTGTGTTTCCCATCGGTGACGTTGATATCCGAGTGCCACCAGCCGTAGAGCGCCCAGTCTCGGTGTTCAGTGGCTTCTCCCTGGATGGTCGGGAGCAGGCTCTCGCTGTGTGTCCCGGTGTCGCTCTCGGCACCCAGAAGGTCGAGAACCGTCGCGTGCAGATCGACGGCCGAGGTCAGTGCATCGACGGTCGTTCCCGATTCGGGGCTATCCGGGTGCCAGACGAACAGTGGCGTCTGCGCGACGAGGTCGAAGTCCGGACTCATCTTCCCGATCCAGCCGTGTTCGCCCAGAAGGAACCCGTGATCGGACGTGATGACGACGGCCGTCTCGTCCCAGAGGTCCTGCTCGTCGAGCGCGTCGAAGACATGGCCAAGCCAGCTGTCGACCATGGTCACCTTTCCGGCGAACTGCGAGCGGATGAACGACAGCTCGCGGTCGGTGAGTGACGCCTGTCCTCTGTCCGTCCGGCCATAGTATGGCCAGACTGGTAGCTCCGGGTCACGCGGGTCCTCGTCCGTGTACATCGAGGCGTACGGCTCCGGACAGTGGAACGGTTCGTGAACATCGAACTCGTCGATCCGAAGCAACCACTGGTCCCACCCAGTGGTGGTCCGGAGCCAGTCGGCCGCCCTGGAGAGCACCTTCGCGGCGAAGAAGTCCGTCTCGTCCTCATCGTCGAACTCCGCGACGTTGCGGGCGTATTTCCACCGCGGCCGATAGTGTCCCAGGTCGTATGGGTCGAGAACGTGGTTGGGGTTCGCTGCGGCATCCGTCACCTCCGCAGTCGTTTCATTCCGGTCGCTATCGAGGTCGTAGCCGACCTGTTGCAAGAGGTCTTCGTCGGCCTCGTACGGCTGTGTCCTCCAGAGGTCGTCCTCGTGCCCACGAACGAACTCGAACCCGTGGTAGTCCTCGTAGTACCCACTCGAGCCGTGCTGGAAGAGATGGAAGTGATCGGTGAGCAGTTTCGTCAGCACGCCGTTGTTTCGGGCCTTCTCAGCGAGCGTCGTATCGTACGCCTCGATCGGCCCCCACCCCCGCCAGAGGAACTCCTGTATGCCGGTGTCCCACTCCCGGCGGGCCGGCATACACGGGAGGCTCCCGGCGTAGTGGTTGTCGAACGTAATGGCCTTCTCAGCAAACCGGTCGAGGTTGGGAGTCTCGACCCCTATCTCGGTGACCCAGTCGAACGGGGAATCGTAGGCCCCGAGCATGTCGCGCCGGAGGCTATCGACCGAGATGAAGAGGACGTTCAGGTCACGCATCGTGGGTCACCCCGGACTCCAGCGTCTCGAGAAGCGTTGCGTGGTCGGCTCCGGTGAGCGCCTCACCGTCGACGACGAAGAACGGTTCCTTGTAGCAGCGTCCACACCGCTGGAGACAGTACCGGATGTCGACTGACGCCTCACTGGCCTCGATTGCCTGGCGGCTATCGGGGTCCAGATTATCGATACAACACTCTACGGTTGGGCTGGCGACTTCGGCATCCGGTCCAGTCTCGCCAGGATTCGTGGTCTCTTCCCCGTGGTCCGTCCAGTCTGACGACATGGGGACGACTCCGAGGCGCCGCCGCTAACAACACTTCCTTCGCATAACCAGGTGTTTAAATGTTTGATTGGCCGGGGGGCAGAGCGAATCTGAGTATTATACTCCTTCAGAGACAAGTATCCACTACTCTACGATGCTCTATTCGTGCGGCTATGGACGGTGAACCTGGGTCGGAATCTCAGAAGATACCGGAGTGGGGCTGCGAATCAGCGAGAGCACAACCAGGTGTATTCTGTAATCCGAGACACGCCGAGGGCTCGGGACCGGACTCGTCCGTTCAGCCGAACGGATTCTCGTCGGAGTTCAGGCGGATGATGCCGTCGAAGTCGTCGTCGAAACTATAGATGTACTCGAGTCCCTGCCGTTGCATGTATGCGACTGTGATGGTGTCGGTGATACAGAATGCGAGCGCATACCCGCGTCTTTAGGCGCGGGAGGCGGTCAAACTGGTCGCACTTCATTCGGGCTCCGAAGATGACTTCGAATCGACGATAGCCTCCTGCATCAGGACCACTCGTAACTCTCGGTCGCCTCGACGGCATCCGTCTCCTCGCCGATATCTATCGGCTCGAGGTCGCTGAACGCCCCATGGCGCTCGCGGACGATCTCCGCGACCAGTCGCCCATCTTCGTCGACAGCCCAGCGAAGGCGGTCTCCGGGCTCGAGGTCCTCTCGGACCGATGCGGGAATCGTGACGCCGTAGCTCTCGTTGACCGTCGTCTCGTCTTCCTCGGCCGCCATACCGAATCGGTTCCGTTGGGGACGAAAACAATTTCCGGGGTAATTGGTGCAATGGCCAGTCGAAGACGGTCGGTTACTCTCACCTTTCGGTGTTTCACCGGACTATATCGGAAGGTGCAGGGTAGAGCGTTTGTCGGCAGTGTCGATAGGGAGTTCGTCAGTCGCGGAGCTCTGCTGGCGCATGCTGAACGCCCGAGGAGTTGATTCCTGAGCGGCTCACGAGCGAGATCGATGACAATTAGCCCGTATCAATGTAGGTTGCAGCCTGCTTCGCGACTCTATCAGTGAACCGACTCATTGAGAATCGCCACCAGCACTCTGGTCTTCAGCTGCCGCAGCCCACGCGTCGACATCGAACTCTTTGCCGTCGTCGTACTCGGCCGCAGTTGCGCTCGTGAGGGCGAGTCCCTATCAGCGCTATAATTATCTATTCAGACGAAATGCCGAGTTAAAGCCCTCAATACTCCTGATTAATGCAAAGGTAACAGATTTATCCACGGTATTAGGCCAAAAATCCCAGTATGGTGAATTGCCAAACCAATGCGAGACCGAGAAGGGCCAGAATCGTCTGATGGATACGGGCTGCTAGCGACCAGTAGCGCCCCCACCACGCCACCACGGTACCGACGACTGTCCCCACAGTGAACAACAAAACGAGATATGGCAGGAAAAGTGCAACTTGGACCAAGAACGGTTTCGTGATGAGCGTTATCGCACCTTGGTTCGCGACTGGAACGGCGAGGGCCACGATGAATCCTAACGACACGATACAGAGTCCCGAGCCAGCTGCTCGCGCGAGCCAGGCAGGGCTACTGAATCGTTGCTTGAATGCGCGAGTAACCACCTCAGAACGATCGGATCCCGGTAATCTGGATCCCGTCTTCGGTTCCTCGAACTGTTCACTCACCTGAATCACCTCCATCGCCATCTTCCGTGCGATACTGATTCCATCGTCGCCATGCTCCGAGTCCGCCCCAGCCGAGGAGCGAAAGCGCAAAGCCGGACAACGACCCGGCAACCACACCACCAGTCACCAGCTGTCGTTCGTGAAACGGTACGGGCTCGTGGACCCCCTGCTGAGCACTACTCATGTTCAGCACGTCAACCTCGTCGCCGTCCATCTCGAATGCGAGGACATCGTCGCCGTCGACCTCGTGGAACACGTACGGCTTGGACTCGATCCACTCCCGATTCCCGGTGATCAGCCGTCCGTCGTCCGTCGTTTCGACCGAGAGATGAGCGAGGACATCAACCAGGTGGAGTGGCCCGCGCTCGGGGAGCATCGTGAGACTGTACTCACCAGAGAGCGCATCAGCCCGCCTCTGCGTTCCGGATTTGTCCGTCGGGTCTGGCTGTACTGGCGACGGTTGTAACTGATACCGATCGAGAATCCGGTCGATAATCTGTTCCAGCCGGGCCGGCTGGGCCGTGTCACTGTTGTAGTTCAGGAAGATGCCGACATCGTGGTCGGGGGCGAGAACGAGCAGGCTCATAAAGTAGATTGTCGAACCCGAGTGTGCAAGCAAGTTCGCCTCTGGAGCACCGTACTCGTAGAACCCGTAGCGCCAGTTGTTGACTGCTGGATGACGGACGTGGTGGACACTGTGCATTCGTCTTGCAGTGGACCTGTCGAGAATACGGGTCTCGCCGATAGCGCCATCGCCGAGGTGGACACTCATGAACTGCGCCATATCCGAGGGTGTCGCACTCAGCGACCCGGCCGGTCGCATGTTGATGAAGACCTTGTCCAGGACAGTGAACGCTTCCCCATCACGGGTGTGCCCTGCCGCGAGGGTTCCGGGATGACCATCGGGGACTGGTTGGGCAAACGTACTATGATTCATCCCGAGCGGCCGGAATATCTCCGACTCGACGTAGTCTTCGAAGGTTGTGTCGTGGACCTCCGCGACGATGTGTCCGGCGAGCGCAGCTCCGTAGTTCGAGTATCCCACTGCGGACCCGGGCGGCCGGATGCGGGCCGGCTGTTGTTCGGCCAGCACTGTCTCCAGCGGAGCGAGCGCGTCCGCATCGGAGACGACCTCCGGATCGAGGGCCGATTCGAATCCCGCAGTGTGGGTACCGAGGTGGCCGAGGGTCACAGGCTCGTCGTAGGTGTCTGGAATCTCAACCTCCGAGTTCTCAAGATAGGTGTTGACATCCTCGTCAAGAGCGAGTACCCCCTCCTCGATGCTCTGCATCACTGCGGTCCAGGTTACGAGCTTGCCAACGGAACCCACTCGGAACACCGTTTCATCGGCTCGAACAGGCCTGTTGGTCTCCACGTTCGCTTTACCGTATCCCTTGGCGAGACGGGTGGTGTCCCCCTCGACGATTGCCACGGCTGCCCCGGGCGTTAGATCTCCGAGGTGTTCGGCCACGAGATCGTCGACGAACCGCTCCAACTCTTCCGGGGTGGGGAAGGTATCGCCGTTCTGTGCCTCCTTCAGGTCAGTGCCTCCAGTGGCTGTTCGCGTTCGACCGGATACTGTCCCGACAGCGCTAGTTCCGAGCGCAGCGAGTCCGCCGAGAAGTGTCCGTCTCGTCATACCACCAGAATTGTCGGTTTCTGCACGTAGAATCGACGACTTCATTGGTCTGGGTCGGTGCGAGTTTTGCGGGTTGGCCGGAAGATTCCGGATGCGTACTGGCGCCAGTTTACCCACAGTGCGACGAGGCCGTATCCAATCAAGGCTGCTCCCAGGAGTGGCGCGCCATGGGCGGGATCCCAGAATCCGGACGCGGTTTGCTCAACGGTAATTACGGTCGGAATACCCGCGACACCGGCTGCGCCGATTCCGAAGAGGTTCATCTGCGCGTAATTGACGCCGAGATGGAGTCCCATCGGAAGGGCCAGTTCGTCAGTGAGGAGATACGCGACTCCGAGCAGTCCACCGAGCAGGCCGGTCTTTGCTGCCACGACTGTGACGTCGCCTCCCTGTGCGACAGCACTGGGAAGGTGCACGAGGGCGAACGTTACCGTACTCGCAAGAAGGGCAATACCGGCTGCCATCGATGGCGAACTTCCGCGTTCAGACAAGCCTTCGATGGCGTTCGTTATGAACAGCCCCCGGTACAGGAACTCTTCATAGAAGCCGACACAGGTGAATCCGAGGAGAAAGAGAAGTAACCATACCAAGGATGGGCCATCGACACTGGCCATCTCTGTTACCTGTAGTGAGTCACTCATACGGGCGATTCCGAAATTGATGGCTATCAACACCACTCCGAGCCCCAAGCCGCCGAGTAGATCATACCACCAGTCCCTCGAGACATGGTAGCCGTACTCCGTGACCGGGCGCTTGTCGACATATCGCGCCCAGATCAAGAGCAGCCCAGTGGTAACGACTGTCGTGCCACTGAACGAGATGAGCATCATCGTTCCCCGGTTCACCTCAAGCGCGGTCGCGAGCCCCCCGAAACCGAATAGCGCGACGGTAGCGATAAGCAAGGGGAAGAAGATACGCCACGAGGCACGGATTCGGTCCGTCTGTCGTCCGTATACGAACCACTGGATAGCTCCACTGACCGCCTTAGGCATCCTTTCCCTCCACGCTCGTCTGTTTCAACGAAGTGGGTGCAGTCTTCGTGGGCTCGCATCGGTACCGGAGCTCCGGTCGGTACTCAATCGGGTCGCTACCTCTCGGTGGGAATCGGACCATGGTTGCAGACATCGCAATGGGCCGGTTGCTCGGAGGTACCGAATAGACTGAAGCCGTGTTCGAAACTCAGAAACACCCAACGAAACAGTCGCTTCGGGCGGTAATACGACGGCAATAGGGGGTCACTCTGGGACTGCTTCGACGCACGTGATGATGTCGAGGAACTCTGTTCGCACATCGACGACGGTCACCCCGACGCTACTAACGACCTGCAGTGGCCGTTGGGTGAGCCGACACCCGGACTTTTCGTAATGTGCGTCGGCACGCCAGTCCAGTAGGCGTGCAACCGGTCCGATATCGCTTTGCCCATGCTCGAGGAGGAGTATTCTTCCATCACCCCTACAGACGCGCCGCATCTCTCGCAGGGCCTTGACGGGATCGGGAAATGTACAGGTAGAAAACGACGAGATGACCGTATCGAAACTGTTGTCGGAGAACGCCAGTGTTTCGGCGTCCATCGAATACAGCGCGCCGTTGATGTCGAGTCGGGCCAATTCAGCCTCTGCTCTCGTCAGCATCTCGGGACTGATGTCGATTCCAACGAGGTCGACCGGCTGTGGGAGATACCGGAAGTTGGCCCCGATTCCGCAGGCAACGTCGAGGACCTGCCCCTCGGCGTCTCCGAACTGCCGCTTACGGTATCGCCCTGCGAACAGTCTGTCCAGCCAACGCCATCGATCGAGGGCCTCGGCCTCGTCTGCGTACACCCCGGCGATATCTCCAACAGACTTGTGCTGTTGCGTCCCGAGGCCGGGGGAATCACCTGCGCCACTGGACCGGAAGTTATCTGTCATGGATTAGCTCTGTGTGTTTCGAGACCGCCTCTCGAGAGGGGACCGAGACACCGTCTTACGAGATGGTGTTAGTCCCGGTAGTTGTCCGGTCCCTGTTCGAGAATCGGAAACAGGCCGAATCGCGTTCAACCCGGCCGGGGGCACAGTGTGCTTTAGGTATCCACCGGGGCATTCCGAATCACACTGGTCAGTTCGCGGTGCCAGCGAACGTCGTCCCACATTCCTCGGAACTGGGGTCCACAGAAGTTGCTCGTCGAGAGTGCAACCCAGCGGCCTGTCTTCGCCGCGTGTTTGGTGCCGATCGCACACAGCTCTTTGATCCAGTCCCACTCTAGCTCGGCGCGATCATCGTAGTGGATGACTGCCCACGATTCGGTAGTCGCAAGCGGTACCCCGGCGTTCCGGGACCACATCGCTGCCGACTCAATCTCGGAGCGGAGTCGTGCCTGCCAGCGCTCAGCGTACTCGACGTAACGTTCCTGGCCATCGTCGGCAAGCCAGTCGTAATGTTCCGCGGAATCGATGTCGTGTGACCAATCGAAGAAGTCACTGGTGTTCATCAGCCAGAGGTGGGTGTCGACGAGGTCCATCTCTGACTCGGGGGCGCGCCCCCAGGGTTTTCCTGGCCCAGCTGTTTCAGAGACACAGTAAATCTGATTCGGATACAGTTCTCGGACGGCCGCGATTGACTTGTCAATCCATCGTCGAGCAGCCGAGGAGCGACGATGTGTGACGTGCGGGTCACCAGGACGGTTGAAGAACGGTGCCCAGTCGGGGAGTGGGAACTCGTTGCAGAGATCAACCCAGGCAATCGTCTCAAGGAGCCCGGCGTCTGCGATTCGATCCAGTGTATCGATCCAGACTGACGCGAGATCCGCCGGTTGTTGGATATCCATGCGTGCGTTTGTGGTGTCCGCTCTGAACCAAGATGAGAGGGCAACAGCGACATTTCGCTCTGCACACTTCTCGATGAACTCGAGGAGAGCCGGGATAACAGTGACCTGACATGTGGTCGGCGCTCCCCAGGCTGCAGTCTCAAATGCCGGCGGAATGGTCCATCCCCCGAATGGATCCATCGACACGAGATGGGGGTAGGCATCGATTCGGACGGCGTCGTAGCCTCGTGCCGTGAGTTCATCGAGGACCTGGTCCCAGTCGGCGTATGCGTCACCCTCGCGATGCCGCTCCAGCCAGGAAAAATCCCACATGGCGATCGCGTACGGTGACTCCCGATCAGTAAGCGTCATACGGGCGTTCTCATCCCCTCATGGGGGTGGTTCAGGATTGTCATCGTACCTCGTGAGCTGGCTCATTACTGGCCCATTCGCCGTGCACCGGTGGGGCAGATCATATCAAATCACATCGCTGATCTCCAACCGCGGTGCGATTCCCAGCGCCTTCATCTCGTCGAGCAATAGTTTGAAGGCGTAGCTCGTCTCGACTTGATGAACGTTCGTCTCCTCGCCACAGGAGGGACAGTAGACACGGTTCTGAGTGATGTCTTCGATGGCAGTCATTCCACACTCGCCGCAGATAGGAATCGATTCCTCGTCCGATTCGTCGAGCAACCGGTCCTTCAGCGCCATCGCGGCACCGTGGCCGACGAACGCGTCCCGTTCCATCGTCCCGATCCGTAATCCGCCTTCACGGGCTCTTCCTTCCGTTGGCTGGCGAGTGAGCACCTGCACCGGGCCGCGAGAGCGGGCGTGGATCTTGTTCGAGACCATGTGGTAGAGCTTCTGATAGAGGATGGTCCCGACGAAGATCTCCGCCTCGATCTTCTCGCCGGTCACGCCGGAGTACATGACCTCCTTTCCGGAGTCCTTGAAGCCCTGTTCGGCCAGTGCCTCTCGGAGTTCGTCCTCGTCCTCGCCCGTGAAGGCGGTGCCGTCGACACGCCGGCCCTCAAGCGAGCCGACCTTGCCGCCCAGCATTTCGAGGATGTGTCCGACCGTCATCCGGGAGGGCAGCGCGTGCGGGTTGATGATGAGGTCCGGCGTCATGCCGTCCTGGGTGAATGGCATGTCCTCCTGCGGCGCGATGTGGCCGACGACGCCCTTCTGGCCGTGTCGCGAGGCGAACTTATCGCCCACTTCTGGGATGCGCTCGTCGCGCACGGAGACCTTCGACAGCTTTGACCCATCTTCACCTTGGATCAGCGTGACCGTGTCGACGACGCCGCTCTCGCCCGAGCGCATGGTGACGGAGGTCTCGCGGCGTTTCTGCGGGCTGAGTCCGCCCATGTCGTCGGGCTCTTCGAGGAACCGCGGCGGGGAGGTCTTGCCCAGGAGGACGTCGTTCTCGCCGACGTCGGTCTCGGGGTTGACGAGGCCGTCCTCGTCGAGGTGGGTGTAGGCGTCCTCACCGCGAGCGCCGCGCACCTCGTCGTCGGGAATCTCGAAGCGGTCCTCCTGGCCGCCGGGGTAGCGTCGCTCCTCGCCCTCGTAGGTCCGGAAGAAGTGCGAGCGCGCGAGTGCGCGGTCGACGCTGCCCTTGTTCAGGACGAGCGCGTCCTCGATGTTGAACCCCTCGTAGGACATGACCGCGACGACGAAGTTCTGTGCGGCCGGGCGCTCGTCGTAGCCGATTTGCTCGGTCGTCTGGGTCTTGACCAGCGAGAGCTGCGGGTAGTGCAGGAGGTGCTGGCGCGTGTCCGGCCGGATGCGGTAGTTCGCGCTCGGCAGGCCGAGCGACTGCTTGATCATCCCCGAGCCCATCGTGATGCGGGGCGAGGCGTTGTGCTCCGGGTAGGGAATCATCCCGGCGCCGATGCCGAAGATGAGCTGCGGGTCGATTTCGAGGTGGGTGTGTTTCTCGGTGAGGTCCGTCTCGTCGACGGCGACGTAGATGTCTTCTTCCTCCTCGGCGTCGATGAACTCGACGTAGCCCCGGTCGACGAGGTCCTCGAACTCGAGTTCGCCCTGCTTCAGCGCCTCGACCTCCTCCTGGGTGGCGAGGGGCTCGCCGTCCTCGATGACCAGCAGCGGGCGCCGGGCCCGGCCGGCGTCCGCGTTGACGATGACCTCGTTGGTACTCTCGTCGACGGAGACGTTGACCATGTCGGACAGTTCCCCGTGGCGTCTCGCCTCGCGGATTCGCGTTGCCAGCTGCTGCGGATTTTGGTGACGACCGACGAGACTACCGTTGATGTACACGCTCGCATTGGAGTCCTGAGTCATGGGTTGAGTGGATGAGTTCGGCGGCTCCGGCCCACCGGGCCACGAGGGGGGGAGGGCTCGAATGGCACGGGACCGGAGGTCGCCACGGACGCCCCGTGGTGTCGGTTACGAATAGTGGTGGCAACCGTGTTCGAAGATCGGAAACAGCCGTGAACGCCCGGGGGCCGGAGTTACTCCCCTCGAAGCGTCACCGTGAGCCCGTTCCGTTCGACGCGCACGGCGATGGTGTCCCTGACCAGATGGTAGGTCTTGTGATGGTGGCCATCGGGATCGAGCGTTGTCTCGGCAGCCACGAGACCGCTCCGGATCAGTCTATCGAGGTGCCGGTACACGGTCGACCGTGCGCCGCCGCAGTCATCGATTAGTTCACGCCCACGCTTCGGCCCGTCAGCGAGAGCCTCGACGATGGCGATGGCGTACGCATCACTCAGCACCGTGAGCTGTGGCGGGGCGCCGTCGCTGATATGCGAGACGATGGGTCCCTCGTCATCGGGGGCGGGACAGCCGGGGGTGCTCGCTCCGACATCCGGTGCCTCGGTCGAGGAGGTCGGGGGCAGTGCCATCCGTGATGTACGGTGGCGTCTAGGCCCCTCTTGTTGCTGTCATAACTGACAGCGAGTTGTGGTACCCGCGGCTATCAGTATTGATTCGACTCCTCAACGGTCCCGCTCCCTCAGTGACTATCCCCTCGTTGACTCGCCCCCGGCGAGGTCGAAGTACCTCCGGAGGAATATCCGGTCACTGACTCTCCCCGCACCAGCCTCGATGAGCGTCTCCTCCAGCCCCGAGCGTGAGAGGTGATGAGAGACCCCAAAACAGGACTCACAGAGGTACTGGAAGCAGTCATCCTCGCGGTGATATTGTCCTCCATACTTGTCGTACTCGCATGCCTCAGATAGCCTCATCTCGGTCCCACATGCGATGCATATCACGCTTTCGTCTCGGCCAGCGGGCCAGCTATCGCGAATGGTCATGAGTGGAACGAGCGTCGAACGAACCAAAATCTCTAATCGAGTGTTCGAGATGTGGAAACAACACCCTGCAGCCGCCCTCAACCAACGGCCGCGGCCAAGATATGTCCGAATTCTTAGTGTCCGATAGAAAGAGTGCGGGTACACGTGAATGCAACTGCGATTGAGCTACAGAAGCAGTGTTTCGAGACCGGGCCAAGGCGTGACGTGAGACACACTTCGTCCGGGAGCATCCGGCGGAACGGCGGTGCTTCGCGATGAGATGCCGCCATCGCAGCTAATCGGCCGTCGATCTCTGTAATGATGTCAGGCGTCCTCGTCAAGAATGGCCTCGAGTTTGTCGGGCGCGATATTCCGTCCAGAGATAGGGAACACGACCGTCTCCCCTTCGAGCTCATCGGCGAACTGCCGCATGGCAGCCAGGCTCGCAGCACATGCTCCTTCCATCGGGATTCTCTCGGCCGTGTACATGTCGCGAATGCCTTGCCTGAGACTCGCCTCGCTGACGAGTCGGAAGTCGTCAAGTCGGTTGCGCAGTAGCTCCGTCGTAAGCGCGAAGGGAACTCGTGTCGCCACACCTTCCGCGAACGTCTCCATTCTGTCGTGCGGCTCTAAATCGCCCTCTGCCCACGCCCGATACATCGCTGGGGCAGCCTCGGATTGGGCGCCGACGACCGTCGTGTCAGTGAGCGCTCCAACTGTGAGACAGTATCCAGCAGCACTCGAGCCGCCACCAACCGGGCAGAACAGATAATCGATGTCGGGGCAGTCCTCGACGACCTCGAGTCCTGCGGATCCCACTCCCGCAATCAGTGTCGGTTCGTTTGCTGAATGGACGTACCGGTACCCCGCCTCGGCGGCCAGTGCTTCCGCATGTTCGCGCGCTTCGTCGAAGTCATCTCCGTGGAACAGCACATCGGCACCCAACTGTTCCATTGCGGTCACCTTCGATGGATTGGCCTCATTAGGGACGACAATCGTCACGGGAATGTCGAAGGTACGGCCCGCATACGCCACCGACTGACCATGATTGCCGGTGCTGGCAGCGATCAGACCCGGGTCATGGAATTCTCGGTCGAGGTCGGAGACCAGCGCGATACCGCCACGGACTTTGAATGCACCTGTCGGAAGCGTGTCCTCGCGCTTCAGGTAGACATCGGCGTTGAACTCTCTGGAAAGGGGTTCGCTTCGAACGAGTGGGGTGCGGGGAAGATGTCGACTGACCGCTGGCCGTGCCTGGTACACATCGGCCGTTTCCGGTGGCGTGAGCTCGTGATACGGAAACACCGTGGTCGCATCCGGTGAGGGAACAGGTTCGTATCCCGTCATATCTGTTTTCTATCGCGGCTTCAAGATAGGAATCCGGGTTATCCATATATACATGTCAATTATATTCCAATATTATCATTGGTTAATAGAGATGTTGGCGGATAGCCTGAAGAGATGAGTGTGAAAGATCTACCGTGTCGAAATCTACCAGTGGTTGTCGACGGCTAACGAGCCTTCGAAATCAGTAATCACAGCCCGTCGGGAACCTCGGGAGTGAACTGGTCGGAATCTATGTTGAGAACATGGCTGAACGCGGCTGTGCGGCGGACAGCAAACTGGTAGGTCATCCCAGACGGGGTATCGCCCACACGGGCGACGACTGCTTCGTCGTCCATGGACGACTCGATAGTGGCTAGCCGCCACCGTCTCCGACGTTCGTACTCAGAAAGCGCAGCTTCGAGTGAGGTCGGGCCGTACCTCAGTGCGTCTGCGAGGACCCAGCCATCCTCGATCGATAGCGCTGGACCGAGACTATCTCCGGGAAGGGAGGCGGCGGCCGCCGGCCCAACCAGTACGATTCCGTCGCGTGACAGAGAAACCGGAATCTGATAGGGGATTCGTCTGTACCCGATAGCGCCCTCGTCCAGGGCCGAGATCGCCTCGCCGAATGCCCCGGCGAAGGACGTGAATCGCTCATGGAGACGATCGATCACCGTCGGAGCCGTCGGTGATATCCCATCAGCGGCGGAGAGGCCAGCACGCACAGTGTCGCCAACCGGCACCGCGAACGCGACGGCTCGACTTCCCCAGGCTTCGGTGGGCACGTTCGGAGCAGGGACTCCCGATGGCCAGTCAAACGCCCACTGGTGGATCACCGACACCGACGTTTCGCCCCCAGTTTCCGGATACACTGCTCGATCGCCCGTCACGACGGTGTCGAACCCCTCGGTCACGCCGTTCTCGAACGATACCCGGATGCGTCGTCCCGTAGAGGTGGTCGATCTGACGGCGTGGTCTACCGTTCGGATACGGCTCTCGAGCTGGCGCTCGAAGCAGTCGGCGAGTCGGTCACGCCGAATCGCCACCAGTGAAGGCCGGGGAGAGGGGTCGACGCTCCAGGTATGCGGGGGGTCGAGGCAGCGAAGGTCGTTGAGTGGTGTTGATTCAGCTTCTACGGGTCGGCGGAGCCCGATCCGTTCGAGGAGTTCCAGCCCTGTTCTCCAGATGATGACTGCCCGGTGGTCCGGGCGGTCGATGTCCCCGGGGGCGAGCACCGGCGAAAGGCCAGCGTGCTCGAGGAAGCCGACGGTTGCGAGGGCACCCAGACCATGGCCGACCACCAGAACCTGCCGTTCGTTCCTGCCCCCATCTGACCGACACATTCCGGGGCGAGCATCGCCGTTGCCGCCCTGGTTCGAGTCGTTCCATGATGGTGTATCGGACAACACTTTGGTATCAGTTGTTCCTGCGTCCATCGGTAGGGGGTCCGGTCCAGAGATGACGAACTCGGACTCGGTTCGGTCAAGGGGCAGAGACAGAATGAACGAGCGGCCCCGGTTCGACGGTCAGAAACACCCCGATCCACTGCTAGGTGTGACTACCAAAATCGCGCCCGTCGACGATTACTCGGAGGAGGTCGAATCTATATTGATAGCCCCCTTCCGACGATTGGGTAGTAGACCTAGCAGCCACGTTTGGGGACGCCGGGTCGGTATCCGAGATTATGACGCAAGCGCCTGGGCACAATCGTTCCGACGAGTCCTCCGCCCCCGAGGCGACGATCGACATACTGAGCGACGAGTACGCCTGTCGGATTGTGGCCACACTCGACGACGGGCCAATGGCGGCAGTCGACCTCGCCACCGAGTGTGATATTTCGCGCCCAACGGTGTATCGCCGGCTCAACCGACTGCAGAGCCTCGGATTCGTGGCTGCCACGAATCGACACGATTCTGATGGCAATCATCGGAACTACTACCGACTGACTCTCGACGAGGTTAAATTGGTAATCAACGAGGAGGGGATCGAGACAGCCGTGTCGCTCGCGGGGAAGAACGCTGACTGATGGTTCCACGTGGGGGACGCTTCGAAGAGTGGGGAGGGGTTCTACGAACTGGCACGGCACCTGAGGCTCTGACGACGGTGAACGGCAATCGCAGGGCTAGCCCAGTGAGTGAATACTTCCGGCTTCGTCGATATCATCAGTCATGGCAACTCCGGGCTCCGACGGACTTCGGCTGTTGGTCGCCGATGGCGACGAAGGATTTGCCCAAGACGTGGTTGACACTCTCGTTGATGTCGGGGAATCGGTGTCGGCGGACGCAGTCACGTCGGGAAAGGTTGCGGTAAAACGCAGTGTCGCCAGCGGTTCCTCCGACGTAGACGCCGTTCTCGTCGGTGATCAACTGGACTCCCTGTTAGACACCGTCGAAGCACTGGCTACCGCGTCCGTCCCCGTTCTCCTCCTGACCGACGCTCAGGATGACCGTACGACGATTGCAGCGGCTCTTGAGGCAGGCGCTTCCGATTACTATTCCCGAATCACGGCGGCCCCACAGTACGATGTCATTCTCGATCGAATCTCGGGGGAACTGGACCACAGGAGTCCAATCCGCGGTGAGTCGCGGGAGATATTCGATACTGTAACCGACGCTATTACCGTCCATGATCCCCACGACGAAGAGATTGAAGAAATCAACGAGGCGATGGTTGACCTCATCGGGACGGATCGTGATTCGATACTCGACGGCGGAGTTTCAGCCATCAGCGCCACCGATGAAGGGTACACGGCGGCCCGGGCCTACCAGATTATGCGCCGAGTTCTGGAGAACGACGAAGCAGAGACCCACAAGTGGCTGCTGGAGACCGCGGATGGCGACCGCCGATGGGTGGAGGCGAACATCGCTCCAGCGCGTATCGGTGGGGAACGTCGAACGCTGATCGTCTCGCGAGATATCACCGAGCGTGAGCGGCGTGCCCGGGAGTTCGAAGAAATATTCAACGGTGTCATCGATCCGATCGCAGTATACGATCCCGAGACGTTGGATGTTCTCGACGCCAACGAGGCGTTTCTCGACGACCTCATCGAAGACGACCTCAGAGCCGTTCGTGAGCGTGGGGTGGCCGAGTATATGGCGACTGAGGAGGGGTTCACAGTCGAACGTGCCCGCGAAATCCACCAGCGCGTCGCGGAGACCGGTGAGCCAGAGACGGTAGACTGGAAGGGGCGAACGAAAGAGGGTGAAGACCTGTGGTTGGAGGTTCGAATCACTCCGGCAGTAATCGGGGGCGAGGAAGTGACTATCGCAAGTCATCGGGATGTCACCGAACGGAAGCGTCGGGTCCGCGAGTTCGAACAGATGTTCAACAGCGTCACCGACGCCATCGGAGTCTTTGATCCAGAGACTTACGAACTTATCAGGGTTAACGACCGCCTCCCGGAACTCACCGGCTACGATCGTGAAGCAATTCTGGGTGACGACCTCGTACTCAGCGTCGGCGAGGAGGGATACGATAAGGAGTATCTCAAGGAAGTCGTCGACGATGTCATTGAATCCGGAGATTCCCGTGAGGTCGACTGGTTGTTCGAAACCGCTCAGGGGGACCGGCTTCTGGTAGAGGTCAACGCCACGCCCGCGACAATCAACGGCGAACCACGCTACCTTGCGATTATGCGCGATGTCACCGAAAAACGCCGGACGGAGCGCCGCCTTTCCGCGGTCGTCGATCGAATCGACGAAGCAATCTATCTTGGGCCGGCCGACGAAATTACGAACCCGTCCATCCAATCTGACGACCTGAGCGCGGGCTACGAGGAGATCTGGGGACAGTCGCTCGAAGACATCTTCGAGAACAACGACGAAGGAATTCTTGCCACCGTTCACCCTGAAGACCGAGATAGATTCGCTACGTTCGTTGAGGGGATAGAGGCAGATGTCGCGGCTGGGACGGCAGACGACCGATACTCTCAGGAATTCCGTATCCAGCGACCTGCTGGGTCAGTACGATGGGTCAGATCGGACTTCTACCCGACAGACTGGGGGCCTGGAGCGTCTCGGATGGTCGTTGTCAGTCGGGACGTGACCGAGCGAAGGGAGCGTGAACAGCGGATTGCGTCGTTCCACGAGGCGACGCGCGAACTCACTGCAGTGGATTCTCGGGAAGTGGCCTGCCAACTGGCCGTCGAGGCGGCGGATAACGTACTCGGATTTCCCGTCGTCTCGGCCCATCTCTACGACGAGGGTCAAGGAGAACTCGTGCCGGTGGCGGCGTCGAGTCCCCAGGCGGAGGCGGCGAACCTGCCCTCGTTTGCTCCCGGTGACTCCCTGCCCTGGCAGGTGTTCGTCGAGGGTGAGTCGGCCACTAGCACCGATCCTGTGACAGAACTATCCGAGATGGGACACCATAGTCCTGATCTGGTGCTTTCGCTCGGGAACCACGGCGTGATGCTCGTCAGGGTACCGGACAGTTCGTTCGACGCCGAGGAGGTCGACCTCGCGCAGGCGCTCGCTGCGACGCTCGAAGCCGCGCTAAACCACGTCGCTGGCGAGCGCGCACTCGAGGAACGCGAGCAAGAACTCCGTCACCACCAGCGACGTGCCGAACGTCTAGAGCAGCTCAACGCCTTCATCAGGGATATCGAACGAGCCACGGTCGAAGAATCTTCCCGGGCCGGTATCGAGAAAGCCGTCTGCGACCGCCTAATCGATGTTGACCTCCACGACCTAGTTTGGGTTGCCGAACCGACGGCTCACGAGGACGGGCTCGTCGTCGGTACCAGTGCCGGGAGCAAAGAGACCTATCTCGATGCCATGAGCATGACTCTCGACGCTGGTGCGGGGAATCACCCCTCGGTCAGGGCCTTCCGGAACGACGAGACCCAGGCCGTCGGGAGCGTCGCCACCGACGTGACTGGCGACTGGCGAAAAACCGCTCTTCGACACGGCATCCAGTCGGTGGTAGCCGTCCCGGTCAGCTACGAGAACCGGAATCACGGCGTGCTCACAGTGGCTTCGACAGAGCCGGGAGCATTTGATAACTCGACTCAGGACGTACTCGCCGAACTCGGCCGGTCGATCGGCTACGCCATCACCGTCGCCGAGAGGGAGCGCGCCCTGGAGTCGGAGGGGACGACAGAACTCGAACTCGCGGCTCGTGACGAGGGCCTGTTCATGATTCGGGCCAGTGACGAGACGAACTGCCAGGTCAGACTTGAGCGAACCATCCGGCGGACTGGCGGCTCCTTCTCGACGTTCTACGTTGTCGAGAGAGCCGATCCGAGCGAGTTGATCGATATAGCCGAGGCTGCGCAGAGCGTCGAGACCGCTCAAGTCGTCAGCGTCGACGAGGACGATGAAACCGGACTGATTGAGGTGTGCAGATCGAATTGGTTCGGTTCAGTGTTCACCGATTACGGTGCTGTGGTCCGGGAGGCAACTGCCGACGGCGGCACGGGAACACTGGTCGTCGAGACGCCCAGGGAGGCAGATGTCAGGTCGCTGCTAAAAGGGTTCCAGAGCCGATACCCCGATACCGAACTCGTGGCCCAGCGACAGCGCGAGCGAACGATTCCATCACTGTTCGAACTTCAGGACCTCGTCCGAGAGGAACTCACCGACCGGCAGTGGGAGGCCTTCGAGACGGCCTATTCGGCCGGATACTTCGCCTGGCCCCGGGAATCAAGCGGCCAGGATGTTGCCGACATGCTGGGGGTCACTCAGCCGACGTTCAACAAACATGTCCGGCTAGCCGAGCAAACGGCCGTCGAGGTTATCATGGAACGAGGATATCCCGGCTCGGACTGATTCAGGTGGAGGATACCTGAGGGAGCCACACGGCAGGAGAACCACGAGAACGCGACCATCTACCAGAGTGTCAGAGAAACGTCACGAGCCTTCTGCCGCTCGCTCGGAGAGCAAAGTGAGAAGCGCCGTTGGATATGACAGTAGCTCGAGTTGATGTCCGTGATCGACCGGTTTGTAGCGTGCTGAATCTGTCCCTGGCGAATACGACCCTTCATATCTCCTGCAGAGCAATCCACTCCAGCCTATCGAACTGATCGACGACTGAGCACCGAGCCCGCAGACAACAGTCACCTGCACACGACAACCAGCGAAGGACACGTCCGATGATGCCTCGATGCCGAATCGTCCGTCTATGGCGAGTCGGCCATCGCGGTAGTACCCCCGCTCGATTCACAGAAATAAATGGAAAATCGGAGAGGAGCAGCGACGAGTAGGATTAGCGGGCGTCGCTATTACCTGCGTTCACTCCTCAGCCGACGGGAAGTCGATTCGGAAGATATCTCCGATGGAGACATCGGTGACTGTTCCATCGTCATCCTCGAGCTCGAATGTGAATGCTCCGTCTCCACCGCGCTCGATCGAACTCTCGTTGAGCTGGAAGTGAGTGGCTTGATGGGCAGGATATCGCGTGGCGTCTCCGTCACTAGTCGTGTCGTTTCCGTGTAGTTCGTACTCCGCACCGTCGATCGACACGGAGGTATCGCCGCTGGTATTGATTGTCATCGCGTTCGAGGCGTTGAGCCGCACCGGCTCGTCGATCGACGTGACAGTTCCCCGTTCGATATCGACATCGGCAATAACCCGTGTCGAATCGGGTGCATCGGCCGGGGCGATGTTGACGTGGACGACTCTTTCGTCTAACTCTGATGCCCAGATATCGAAGTGGACCGCGGCATCGTCATCGAAGTAGCTCTGAACTTCGTCGTTGGCCCACGCTGTCTCGATGGCCCGGTCGACCTCTTCGTCACTTATCTCATCGGGATTGACGATATCGACGGTATGGTTAGCTGCCGGTACATCAGCCGGCGTGGTGCCAGCTGTGGAGGGATTCGTACTTGCGGCGACGCCACCGCTCGCCCCGACGGCGAGCAGTGCCACGACCACAAGCGTGAGTGCGTTGTATCGCATAGCTAGTCTTTGTTGTCGGCGAACCGGAGCGGGAGGGCTGATACCTGCGTTCTGGACCTCAGGGAATCAGGGCCACGTCGCCCAGGTTCGCCGCGGTCTCACGTTGTCTGAAAGACCTCATAGCCTTTGATTGACAACGGGAGCGAAAGCGGTTCGAGAGGCGTTTGAAACCGGTTTTAGACCTGTTTCGGTTCGGGTCGGCTACTTACTCGATGAGTATGGTATTGCCCATCCCACTCCGCTTTCGCTCCACGAGTCCCCGGTTTTCTAGTTTGTCAAGCGTTCGACTGACGGTCGCCTTCGAGAGATCGGTCTCGTCGACGAGTTGCTGCTGTGGCAGCTCCCCATCGGCCTCGATCAGCAGTTCGTAGATGGTCTCTTGATGGCTCGCGAGTGTCTCGAGTGTCTCTTCCCACTGTTCTTCGTCCGGAAGTGAACCTGTTGTCGAGGGGTCAGACCGTTTCGGCTGCGTGGCGCGACCACCGGTTGTCTCAAGAGGTGGCTGTCCCTGCGACTTCGAACGATTCTGTTCGGCGGCCACATACGCCTGGTCGTGAAGAATGAGATACATTCCGCTGGCTCCACAAACGACGGCCGCAATCACAGCAACAGCCACCTCGCGGTACGTGAAGTACTCGCCAATGCTTGATGTCTGTGTCCCGTTCTCCCCAAGCGAAACCACAACCGGGGACGGGGTGATCAACTGGACAGCCAGAACGAGAACGGCAGCGAGAAAGAAAACCGCCGCTACCAGGTGCGTGTGTTGGAGGGCCCGCGAACTCATATGGAAACCATCATATTACAGAAAAATATAGCCATCGATTCATATCGGCTACAGAGTGCGTGAAACACGCGTGAAACGCGTTTGAAACTGGTTTCAAAGTCGTTTCATCCCAGTATTAATCAGGTTTTCCACCGAATTATGACAGTATGACCGAGGTCATTCGTACGCGGCTGTTCGTCCTCGCCGGGCTCACCGTGATCGGGGTAGCGGTAGCGGGCATGGGAACTGCCTTCGGCGTGACCGCGCCGGTCTCGAATTCCGGCACAGCGGGTGAGTTCGTCGTGTCCAACGAGAACGTCACGTTCGTTGGAACAGGGGGTTCGGAAACCGTAGTAACCGACCTCACCAACGTGAGCGAGATAACGGTCGAACAAACGAGTACCGGCCAGTTCACTGTGAAGACGAGTACAAACCGACCGCTGACGGAGGCTGAACGCGAGCGGGCACGGATGGTTGCGATGAACAATCACACCGTGGAGCAAGCACTGGCTTCGATGGGCGAGTACGAGCTCACAGTCGAGCCGGTCAGGGGGTTGAATCTGTCCGCCTCCAGTCAACGGTCTTACGATGTGAGGATTGACAGCAACCAGACCAGCGGTGAGTTTACGATTACAGACACTGGCACGGACAATCGAGAGGATGGGTCGGTAACGGTCAAGCGAGAACCGCGTTACGTAGAGGACCAAGCAGTCGTTCGTATCAGACAACCTAGAGATGATGGACGGGATAGTCTGAAATATTCGGTCAGTATCGACTTGACGAACGGAACAGTCACAGATGTTACAGATTGGGACAGCATTCGACAGAATTCGACATCAACAAATTAGTATACTCTGGCCAGACCATTACTTAAATAACAGAGATATTCAGGACTAGTCTCAGTCCTCGAGTTCAGGGAAACAGTTGAACTCGATGGTAATCGAGTCAAGTTCGGTCCCGCTTCGATCAAGGGCGATGACTCTGTACTGACCGTGGAAGGGCCGCTGGGCGAGATACTGTTCGTACTGGAGTTGTCCCTCACCGACTCCCATCTTGTTGGCCATCACGTTCTGGTCCTCCGGGGACACAGGAATCACGTGTGCTACCACCCCTGAGGCATCGACCAGTTCGAGTCGATCGACGTTCTGGCTGCGTACCGTTTCGACGGATAGGGGAACCACCAGGCGGACATCCCTGTCCTCCACAGTCGCCATCACCCCCCCGTCGAGGACATCCCCCTCGCCGTGCTCGAGTGCAGAGCTGTGACAGTCCACGGTTTCCGTTCCGCCCGATTCGGTGCCGCTGCAGCCGGCAAGACCAGCCGCAGCAGTCGCTCCGAGACCCGTGAGGACCTTGCGTCTGGATACTATGCTGCTGGCCCTATCGGCGGTCGGCCGTTGAGCTGTATCTCTACTCATTACGACTGCTCACAAGGAACGAGTCGATCTCAGCTGCAATTCGTTTCGGCGCCTCACTCGGACCGCTGTGACTGACGCCGTCGAACTCGACGAGGCGACTGTGGGGGAGGGCGTTATGAAAACTACGGGCACTCTCTCGGAGGAATGCTGGTCCTTCGGTTCCGGTCATCACGAGTACGGGCACTCTAACGTCGAGAGCTTCAGGTAGCTCGTACCGCTCGACGGCTCGGTTCATCCTCACGACCTCTTCGGCGAGTTCCACGCATCCCGGCCAGACGGGCCATTCTGCCAACCACGCGTCGAGATCGTCGATTCCATCCGGGTGGAGCACATCCTCGATGTAGCGTTTCACGGCTTCCCGGCGGTCACCTTCCTCAAGCAAGTCACTCATCCGCTCGGCGAGATTGGCTTCCGTGCGATACTCCTCGGGGAGTGCCGCCGGTTCGTATGCGACGACCGCATCGACCACTGTATCTGTCGCGGACTCTACTGCGGTCAATGCACCGTAGGAGTGGCCGGAGAGGATCGGCTCGCCGTCGATCGCGTTGACGAGTGTGCGAACGTACTGCGTCTCGCGGTGAAGTACTTCTTCCGCGCTTGTCTCCTCTTGATCGTCGAGGCACGTTCCGAAGCCCGGTCGCTGCGGAACCACAGCGGCATACTCTTCGAAATGCGGCAAGACCGGATTCCAGTACTGTCGAGAGGCCATCCCCCCGTGGAGAAGGATCAGTGGTTGGCCGTCACCGTATCGTTCGTACGCTATCTCTGTCCCGTCTACGGTCTCTGTCGTCGTCATGCAACGCTGAGTTCGAGGGCAACGAGGCTAAGCCGTTCTCTCAGTCATGGGGCCCTTTTTACGGCTCCTCGTCTGATGGCCTGCGAAAGCAGAGTGCGAGTCGGTTGTAGAAGTTGATGAAATTGATCGCGACCGTAATCATAACCAGTTCTTCATCTGAAAACTCATCATGTACCTTCTCGTAACTGCTCTCAGAGATTTCCTGCGAAATTTGTGTGACTTCCTCCGTCCAAGCTAATGCTGCCTCCTCGCGAGATGAAAAGTATGGAACCTCATCCCACGCTGTGAGAACCGATAGTCGCTGCGAATCTTCTCCAAGTTCTTCGAGCCGCTCGAAATGAAGCTCTGTACAGTGGCCACAGCCGTTGATTTGCGAGGCACGCAACTTGATCAATTCGAGTAGGTCTGGCTCTATGTCAGATTCCTCAAGGTACTCGGCAATTCGGTCGAGTCCGTCGATGGCTTCTGGTGCATGCGCATAATAATCCGTCTGGAGTTCAACCATGCCGCAATATCGGGGCTGATAGCTGGAGACTGTTCATCGAAATATTTCGGTCTTATTTAAGCAGGTGAGACGTACCGTTCAGCGTCAGTTGGGAGAGAGGACCGTTGAGGGTCATAGCGGCCGGGGCAGAATAACATCGAGTAGATGACTACGGGTCGGCCACTCGTGGAACCCGCGCTGTAATCGTTAGATATCCTGTCGTCCGTGAACTATTGCATCAACACTCAATATGGACGGTCGAAACGGCAGCACATGGGACTCGTCGCTGAATTCGGTATCGACTGTCCGGGGCTGCCACTGACTGGAGTGGCGGCAACCGTTCGCGAAGCGACATTGACACTCGATATGCAGTTCAATCACGGAAACCGGCCGCTGTTTCTCGTTACCGTACAAGACGGATTCCAGTCGAAGATCGAGCACGCATTAACCGAGGCATACGATGTCGGAGAGTGGACGCTCGTTGGACAGGCTGGCGAAACTCGTCGATATCAGGTACTCCCAGCGCTCAGTCTGGAGGAGCAACTCGGTGAGTATCTTGACGATCTCGAGGGGCTAGAGGCCCTCGCAACGGCCGACGCTATCATCCAGCGGATCGACGTGAGACCGGACGGCTGGCGACAGACCGGTTGGTTTGCAGATCGGGATGCATTCAATAAGTTCTCCTCGTTCTGGCAGCGGAACGCTGACTTCCGGTTACATCGCCTCACACAGGACGGCGAATCCGAACCACCGGGCGACGGACTTACTGACCGCCAACACGAAGCGCTCCGGATCGCATATGAACTGGGTTATTTCGAAATCCCCCGGCAGGCATCCTTGGAAGATATTGCGGAGGAGCTGAACCTATCTCCGTCTTCTGTCTCCGAACGACTTCGCCGAGCACAAACCCAACTCATAGAAGAAACCCTGGCTACGATGTGGCCGGCACTTCCGAACTAATCCAGATCGACTCGCTGTTCGTTGGGGATTTAAACAGCCGCATGAATTCGAGGAGCGCCTACCTAGATTCGTCGTGATATGCTAATTGCCTATGGTAGTACAACAGGCACAGCACCAATCTGTGTCCGACACAGATTCCTCGGCACATCAATCAGCAATCGTCGCAGAGGATGTCCGTGTAACGTACCAAGATGGGACCGAAGCCGTCCGGGGCGTCTCTCTCGACGTCGACTCGGGCGAGTTCTTCGGGTTCCTCGGTCCGAACGGGGCCGGGAAGACGACCACTATCAAGACCCTCGTTACACTACTACATCCGACACAGGGGTCGGTCCGGATCAACGGCTACGATACGAAGAACGACCCCCAGGCCGTGCGCGAATCTATTGGCTACATGGCCCAGGAAACGAGTATCGACTTCGAGCTCACACCTCGTGAGAACCTACGTGTCGCGTGCCGGACGTATGGCGTTCCGAGAGCAGAGCGAGCGGATCGCATCGAGGAACTGCTCGATCTCGTCGACTTGCGAGATGTTGCGGACAAGCGGGCAGAGACGTTCTCTGGAGGAATGCAGAAGCGTCTCGATACCGCTACCGTCCTCGTCCATCGGCCACCCGTCGTGTTCCTCGACGAGCCGACGACTGGGCTCGACCCCGAGGCGCGACTCCGGGTCTGGAACTACTTCGAGAAGATCAATGAACAGGGAACGACGGTGTTTCTGACGACGCAGTATCTCGAAGAAGCAAACGAACTGTGTGACCGCCTGGCCATCCTCCAGGATGGGCAGATCACCCACACAGGAGCACCGGATGCCCTCAAGTCAGCTGTTGGGACGGAGACCGTCACACTCGCACTGGAAGATCCGTCAGAAGAGACCCGGCGCTGTGCGAGGAACACCGTCCGCCAACTCAATGCCATCGACGCGGTGGCTATCGAGCGGACTCCCGATGGCCTGACCATCGAAGCTGATAACGCCCGTTCGGCCACGAGCAAGCTCTTCACCGAACTTGCCGCGGCAGACATCACAATCACTGATTTCGACATCCATTCCCCCACGCTTGATGACGTCTTCCTCACACTGGCTGGGGGAGAGGATGTTGGTGAGAGCGGAAGCAGTACTGGGACCACGCGTGCCCAGGAGGTGGCTCGATGAGCGGAGTTACCGACGAGCCTGGCACCATCGATGAGGACCCGGCAAAGAGGGCATCGGGGAACAGTTCCGCGACTGACACGCGGATCAGCTTCAAGCGGTGGCTGGTCAAGACCTCCCGCAATCCCTACGTGACCTTCACGTCACTGATCCAGCCGATCATCTTCTTCGTCCTAATGGCCGAAGTCCTCGGCGCAATCGCTGGCGGAGCCGTGACCCAGTCGGTACAGAGTGACGTTACGTACGTGACGTATCTCACGCCCGCGATAATTATTCAGTCAGCGTTAGCAGCCGCTGCTGTCTCCGGCATCGGACTGGTAGACGATATGGAGACCGGCATGTTCGACAAGACGCTGATTTCCCCGATGAATCGAGGCGCCATGTTTGTCGGCAAAGCACTGTCGGAGGTAGTCCGAATCGCTGCTCAAACAGGTATCATCCTTGGGCTCGGATATCTCCTGTTGCTTCTCAAATCGGGTACAACCGCAGAGCAGTATCTCCAAACAGGAGTGTTCGGCGTACTCGGTATATTCACTGTGACCGTCATCTTCGGTGGGGTCTTCATGGCGTACTCGAATATCGTCGCGCTCGTTACACGTGACCGAGAGGCCACCGTGATGATCGCGAACCTCCTGACGTTCCCTCTTCTCTTCATCTCTAGTGCGTTTCTTCCATTAGAGGTCCTCCCTGGCTGGATTCAGGCAGTCGCAGTCGCCAATCCCATCACGTACGGTGTCGATGCGATCCGGGCGCTGATGCTCGGACAGGACGTAATGTCGGTCATCGAGATAACATCGCTCGGGGGACTCTGGAACACGGTCGTCCCTGCAACTGTGGTTCTTCTCGGGTTCAACGTCGTACTAGGTGGTATCGCGATTCGCCTTCTCAAGCGGGCCTCCAGGGCTGAAGTTCAGTAACGGTCCCTTCTGCTCGTTTTCGTAGACTCGCTGAGTCAACTGTTTCTCTGAACGATTCTCTCAGGAGAGCCTAACGAGACCACTGGCAGAAGGACCCCCACAAAAAGAGTCGAATGACTGAGAGACAGGGGTTCACTCTTCGCGCATCAACGAAGAAATCCACACGATGCGAACAGTCACGTCAGCAGATGGCACCCGTATCGCATTCGAGCACTATCGGAGCCCAAGTATCGAAAACAAGATATGAACACGGAAGTGAGATATCCACCCGGTCCACGCGGATTACCAGTCGTCGGTAATACAGTTGATCTGAGCTACGATATCTTCGGGTTCTTCGAGGAGTTACGCGACGAGTACGGTCGCATCGCGAGTTACGAAGTATTCGGGACAGAGGCGTGCATGATTGCCCATCCCGACGCGATACAGCAAGTACTCCTCGACAGTCACGAGGCCTTCGAGAAGGGCGAGGTGTTGACCCGGAATCTCGCCGACGCAATGGGTGAGGGGTTATTCGTCACGGGAGGAGGTCAGTGGCAGAACCAACGGACACAGGTCCAACCAGCATTCTATCGGAATCGGATAAACACGTACGTTCCCGAGATGCGTACCACTGCGGAAGAGACGGTCGAACAGTGGCGTGACGGGATGGTCGTTGACGTGAACGACCGGATGACCGAGATGACGATAGACGTACTCGGACGGACATTGTTCGGCGTGGATGTGACGGAGAACCCGGTCGTCTCGGAGGCCTCGGACGCAATCCTTGCGCGCTTCGATACGAGCAGGTTCTGGTCGTTCCTTCCGGACCGTCTCCCAACGCCGACGAATCGGCGCTACAGGCAGAAAACCGACGAACTCCAGCAGTTCGTCGACGATCTGGCCCGACAGCGGCGGGAACAGAACCCAGAGCACCGTGGCGATGACCTGTTGTCGATCCTCGTGGAGGTCGTCGAAGCGAGTGACCTGACACGAGAAGAGTTCCGAGACAACATGGTCACGTTCCTCTTCGCAGGGCACGAGACGACTGCGCTCGGATTGACCTACACGTTACTCTGTCTCGCGCAGCACCCTGACGAGCAGGCTGCGCTCCGGGCAGAAATCGACGCCGCCTGTGACGAGAACCTGACCGCCAAGGATCTCCCCAAGCTCGAACAGACAGAAAACGTGATCGACGAGGCGTTACGCCTCTATCCGCCCGTGTATATGTTCTTCCGGGAAACCTCGCAGGACGTGGAGTTACAGGGGTATACTATTCCTGAGGGAACTACCTTGGTGCTGCCGCAGTGGGCCGTCCATCGCGATTCGGCGTGGTGGGACGACCCAGAAACGTTCCGCCCGGAGCGGTTCGCGGACGACGACGACGACCGCCCGGAGTACGCCTACTTCCCGTTCGGCGGCGGACCTCGTCACTGCATCGGGATGCGGTTCGCTCGTATGGAGATGAAGACGGTGCTCGCAACGATTCTCAACGAGTATTCGTTCGACCTCGTCTCCGACCCGAGCCCGGAGTTGATTGCCAGTACGAACCTCAAGCCCGCTGAACCGATCGAGATAGAACTCGAGAAATGTTGAAACGTTTCAGGATCATCCACCCTTCGGCTGGGATGAACAGGGTAGCGATACTGGAAGAGATGTGTTCCGCCCCGTTCGATCTCACGGATGCTCGGGTCTCCGATTCAGTAGCTCATGCTATATGGCGCGAAGCAACCCTACTATTTCCTGATGGGCAGACACAGTGTCCCGGAGGGAATCAAGCATGACGGCAGATATCCTGATTCACGACGCGATAGTGCTGACCGTCGATGCAGAGAACCATCTGTATCGGAACGGGACAGTCGTCGTCGACAACGGGGCGATTCGGGAGGTTCGACCATCCGAACCGAATGACGCCGACGCGGCCGCCGACACCGTCATTGACGGACGCGACCGGCTCGTCATGCCGGGGCTGGTCAACGCCCACGCCCACCTCGAACTGACGGCACTCACCGGTGCGTTCAGTGAAATGGGCCTCGGCGAGCTGTTCGCCGACATGACCGCCCTCTGTGAACAGCTCGGTCGAGGCCGATACGAGTATCTCGTCGAAGCGGGCTGTGATCTCGCCGCACTAAATTTCATCCGGAGTGGTATCACGACGACCAATGCGATGGACGCGCTTCCGAGCCGTGGGGCTGAAGCGTTCGGTAAAGCCGGACTACGGGGCTTTTTCGGCCCCTGGATCAGTGACCTGTTCTGGGATATTCCCGAAGACGAGCAGTTCGAGCGCGCTCGCTCGTTCATCGAGGAGTATCACGGCAGCTACGATGGGAGGATTCAGGCGACGGTTTGTCCTCACGACGACTGGTCGTGCTCTCGGGACGTCTGGGAACGTACTGCTAATCTTGCAACCGAGTATCCCGACCTACCTGTCCACACGCACCTCCTCGAGTTGGACGCAAGCAACACGATGGCCCGGGCGAACGACGCTGAGGACTCACTTGCGCTGCTGGAAGAGGTCGGATTGTTGAACGAGCGTCTCGTCGCTGCCCACTTTCGCGTCGCCGACGATGACGATACCGAGCGGATGGCAGCAAACGACGCATCCGTCGCCCACTGCCCGTCCATCTTCTGTTACTGGGAACCGGATGGGGAAACCGAATGGACACCCGTGCCGTCGCTACGAGAGGCCGGTACAACAGTTGGACTCGGTCTCGACGATCACTACTGGCACGACTCGAGCGACCTGCTGGGCGAAGCCAGACAGACACGGTTGGCGGCTAACCTCTCCTTCGGGACAAATCAGTTTCACTCGATGGAGCTGATTCGGATGCTTACCATCGACGGAGCGAGGGCGCTTGGCGTTGGGGACGAAATCGGCAGTATCGAACCCGGAAAGCGCGCGGATCTTATAGTGCTGGATTTGACGGATCCCAAGTTCGCACCGAAGACGAACATCCCAGCACTAGTAGTGAACACGGCGACGGCCGGCGATGTCGAGTCAACGATTGTCGATGGCGAGCTACTCATGCACGATAACGAGGTCCGATCGCTGGATCCTGGTCCTATTTGTAAACGTGCAGAAACCGCTGTAAAACGGTTCGGCGACGATCTTGGCTGGGAGATGGATTTCGACGGTAGTGATCCACCGAGCCATCTGCGTACTGCCTGTGACCTCCCGAAACGGGGGCCAGCACATCTTGTAGCTCGTCTCGGTCTGCAACACATCAAGGATAAGTTCTGAATATTGATATAAAATCGAGAACTGGCGAATTCAAACTGTATCAAGGATTTAATTGATTTTCCACACTTATGCCGATATAACCGCGCCCGAGCCCGATATATTCTTCATATAAACCGACCGCACCCCTGTCTCAGCATGGATTCAACGCCGCGACCGGTCCATTTGGCGCTGGACCTGTTGGGAGCCTCCTTCGCATCTTCCCGTGCGACCCGCCTCGCGAGCATCAGGGAGACGGCTGCCCGACTGTGGTCGGTCCGAAGCCGCTGTGCCATCGGTCTGCTTCTCGAGTTACCTTCGCCAGCTCCATCCGGGAGAGGCGCTCGCGCGGATCTGTCCGCTTGGGGATGCGTTCCGCCCGCGTGCACTGCCGCCGTTTGATGACGACCTCGCGGGTCCGCTTCGCCCGCCCGTCTTGGGTGTCAAATTCCACCTGGACCTGATGTGCTCCAATCCGACCACCCGAGCGCGAAACTTCTCCTCTTGGGCGAGGGGTGGGTGCGAGAAGTCATAGACGATGCCATCGGGATGTTTGGACTCCATCTTCGCCTGTTTTTGCTGCTGGACCGTCACCCGGAACACTGGTTGGTCGGCGGCGGCCTCCAAGTCGTCCTCGCCAGCGTCCTCAGCTTGGTTTATTGGCAGATTCCGAGGCAGAGATACCGAAACCCGGGCCGAACGATTAGCCTCTATCCACCTCACGACTCTGGCCAGACCCACACCACTCCTAACGATGTTGTGACAAATTTCGCTATATGGTAACGCTGGTAACTATTATGTCCTCAGTGGGTGAAGGCGGTACCGTATGAATTTCGCCGACTACATCGATCGCGCAGCTCGGGACAACGCAGAGCAGACAGCTATCGCCTTCCCTGGCGCCGAACTGACCTACCGGGAGTTGCAGGACCAAGCAGACCGTCTCGCGGACTCGCTGCGAACCGAGGGGTTCGAACCGGGCGACAAGCTCGCCCTCTACGCGCCGAACAGCCCCCAGCTCGCTGTCGCCGTCCTGGCCTGCCTGAAAAGCGGCGTCCACCACCTGCCACTGAACCTGCGCTTCGAGACGGAGGAACTCGTCTACGTGCTCGAAGATGCGGGGGCGTCGGGTATTCTTGCGACCGACACCTTCGCGGACGCAGCGCTCTCGCTTCAGGACAAGGTCGATGGACTGGAGACAGCGATCGTCCCGGAGGGATACGACGAGGGGCTCTCCCTCCAGGCCCTCATCGAAGCGGGCGACGCCGGCGGCCGAAACTACCCCGCAAAGAGCGACGAGGTGGCCGGTGTCATGTACACCTCGGGAACGACCGGGAAGCCGAAGGGCGTCAAGCACACCCACCGGAACTACATCGGCAACGCGATGGGCTTCGTCGAGATGTACGAACTCGGCGCCACCACCAACACCGTCACGGTCGCTCCGTGTTTCCACGTCGCCGGGCTGAATATCACCCTCACCCCGACACTGGTCGCTGGCGGCACGGCAGGCCTGCTCCCGGAGTGGGACCCGGAGGCGTATCTGGAGATGCTGGAATCGGTCGACGCCCACTACTCGTTCATCGTCCCGACGATGATGACCGACCTGCTCCACCTCGACTCGGCCGACGACTACGACCTGAGTCACATGTCGGCGATGATTGTCGGTTCGGCGCCGGTGCCGAAACACGCCATCGAGGAGTTCCAGGAACGGTTCGGCGTCACCATCACCGAGGGGTACGGCATGACCGAGACGACGCCGCTGGCCATCCTGAACCACCCGAAGGACAAGAAAGACGGGACCATCGGCCGGGCCTACGAGCGGCTGGTCGACGTGAAGATCACCGACCCGGCAACCCGGGAGGAGCTGCCACCGGGCGAAGTGGGAGAGATAACGGTCCGTGGCGAGACGGTGACGCCCGGCTATCACGAACTCCCGGAAGTGAACGCGGAGGCGTTCGATGGCGACTGGCTCTACACCGGTGACATCGGCTGGGTGGGCGAAGACGGGTTCTACCGTATCGAGGACCGCATCGACGACATGATCATCACCGGGGCAGAGAACGTCTACCCCGCGGAGGTGGAGGACATCGTCTCGCAACACCCGGACGTTCGCGACGTCGCCGTCATCGGGACCGAGCACGAACGCCTCGGTGAAGCAGTCACCGCCATCGTCGTCCCAGCCGGAGACGAACTGACCGAGGACGATGTCATCGACCACTGTCGCGAGTCTGATGAACTGGCGAACTACAAGCGGCCTCGGGTCGTGCGGTTCGTCGACGAGTTGCCCAAAACCGAGACGCGGAAGGTCGACAAGGTATCGCTGAGAGACCGATTCGACTGATTCGGCATCTCCCGCAACCTCTTCGAACGCGGACACCGCCACCTCTGGAAGGCTCGGGTCCGAGACGCGGCATCGGCCTTCTGGGCATGGACCTGAGCGGAACCGTCATCGACTCACGGTTGAAGTCGCAGGCTGCCGCTCGAGCCGCTATGACGAGAGTGGTAGTCCTCGTGGAGAACGCTCTCGTCAGCTGATGGAAACGGTCTCGCCAATCGCGTCACGAAGTCGCAAGTAGTTCCACGCCCCAAATTTATTAACGAAATTGACAACGTGTTCTGTTATGGGGAGAGTCTACCGGAGTACAAGGACTCAGCGTATCATTTCGGTCGGTATGGCAGTGTTCGGTGCTGCTGTTTTCTGGACTGTGTACACGGGAGACATTCCCTGGATAACGTACACGGGAGAGGTACCCGATGGCCCCATTATGCTCTTCGTCGGCGGTATCTTCCTGTTCACCGGTCTCTACGGCATCTATGACCCTGAAGCCACGATGCCCTCGGAGGGGAGCGGCGGCGGTGACGAAATCTAGCGAATCGTCCGACGACGCGTTCCAATCTCCGGTGTGAAACGGGATCACCGCGCCGTGATGTTTGACCTCGGGCTCGTGCTGCACTCTCGCTCTGAGTCTTGCACTGGGTTCCTGTCAGAAGGTAATCTCTGCTGATACATATGCGCGAGCGAAGTGAGCGCGTTTCTCCGGCCGGTGCGAACGAAGTGAGCGTAGCCCGGCATTTTTCTGAACGTTTTTTGCTGGCATCAGAACGCTTCGCGCTCTGATTGCCCGTGGAATCGCTCCACGATTCCACGACGCCGAGTGGTACCCGAGGCGTGAAAACCGCTCTATTTCAAGCGCTCCTGCAGGAAGGAGGGATGGGCCTCCTCGATTCCATCGACGGCGAGGATGTCGTCGGCGATGACCTCGCCGAGTGCGTCCCCGTCGGCAGCGCGCACCTCGGCCATCAGCGTGTGGTCGCCACTGGAGGAGTACAGTGCTTCGACGGCGTCGAGTGCCTTCAGGGCGCGCGTCGCCTCGACGTACGACTCGCTGGCCACCTCGAGGCCGACCAGGGCGATAGACTGCCCCGAGAGCTTCTTCGGGTCGACGTCGGCCGAGTAGCCGACGATGACGCCCTCCTCTTCCAGCCGGTCGATGTACTTCCGGACGGTCGGCTTCGAGACACCGGCCCGGTCCGCGATTTCGGCGTAGGAGGCCTGTGCGTCCTCCTCCAGGACGGACAGGATACGGTCCTCCGTGGACTCTGCGCTCATATCATACCGTTTGCGGCCGTCGAAAAACCTCTTTCGGAAACGTAAACCGAAGTTCGCGTCTCAAGCGCCGTCCCGTCCCGGTCGCCACGCTGTCCGTCGGGTCGGCGGTCGGGCGCGGTGTCGACTGCGGACCGGGTGCCGCCGAGTGCATGTGGGTGGGTCGCGAGAACCGGGAGAGGAGGCCCCACGTGTGGCACTCGCGGCCACAGCGAAGTCTTAAACGGGGTCGTCACGAACGCACTCGCATGCAGCACGTGACGATTCCGCAGGACCGCGTCGGCGCCCTCATCGGCGAGGGCGGGGAGACGATGCGGGAGATCGAGTCCCGTGCCGAGGTCCGCCTCGATATCGACAGCGAGACCGGCTCGGTGCGGGTGGAGACGGTCGGCGACCCGGTGAAGGGCCTGAAGGGACCGGACATCGTGAAGGCCATCGGTCGGGGCTTCTCGCCCGAGGCCGCGCTCTCGCTGCTCGGCGGCGACATGCGGATGCTCGACCTCGTCGACCTCCGCGCCGCTACCCGCAACGAGAACGACCTCCGGCGACAGAAGGGTCGTCTCATCGGCGAGGACGGTCGGACCCGCCAGTTGATGGCCGAACTCTCCGGCGCCGAGGTCGTCATCTACGGGAAGACCGTCGGCATCATCGGCGAACCCGAGGAGGTCGAGGTCGTCCGGTCGGCCGTGGAGATGATTCTCGACGGCGCCCCGCACGGCGCGGTCTACTCCTTCCTCGAGCGCAAGCACAACGAGATGGAGACCAAGGGTATCGAGTACCACGAGTTCCCGGGCGGCGAGGCCGGCGGTGCCGAGGCGACGGGTGACCCCGGCGAGGCCGAGGGCGGCGACTGACTGCCCCGACTGCCGCTCAGGCGTAGGGGTCTGCCTCTTCTGTCCCGGTTCGGTTCGAGGTTGTTGACCCGGTAGCCCGTGTCGACTCGGTAGCTGGTTCCGACCCAGTGGCCGTCGTCGACCCGGTGGCTGGCGTGGATTCAGCGGCCGAGTCCGTCTCTGACCCGGTTTCTCGGCCGGTGTCCGTGCTGGCGGTGCCGGTTCCGGCGAGCTTCACGGTCAGTTCCCTGGCGGTGACGACGAAGCCGCCGTCGGGCGCCTGCACGACGTCGGTCCCGGAGATGGACGCGTCCACGAGGTAGGTCTCTGTCCACTGTGGCCGACCGCTAGCGTCCAGCTTGGCGGCGACCACTCCCTCCCGGTCGTTCAGGTGGTGCGTGCCGGCCGCGAGGACGCCGCCGTCTGCCGTCGCCGTGATGGCAGTGCCGATTTCGTTCCCACCGGCGTCGACCGTCCGGGTCCACCCGAGGTCGCCGTCGGCGCTCACCTGCCGGACCACGAGGTCCGAGGGGTGGGTCCCGGACTTCGTGATGGAGTAGGTCGCCTGCTGGTCCGGGTTCGTCCGCCGTCCCGTTACGAGGTACGCCCCGTCCGGGGTCTCGACGGCGTCCATGAGGATGACCGAGTGGCCGTCGAACCGGTGTTCCCACTGCGTCGTTCCGGAGTCGTCGGTCTTCACCAGCCAGCCGCCGCTCGCGTGCTTGCCAGTGAGGAGGAAGCCGTCGTCGCCGGTCCGGGTGACGGAGCGGAACCCCTCGGCGACCTGGCCACGCTCGGGGACTCCCGACTGGAGCGTGGTCTCGGTGGTCACACTCCCACCGTCGTCGAGAACCACCAGCCAACCCGCGAGTCCCTGGTCGGTAGAGCGACGCCCCGCGAGCGCGGTTCGCCCGTCCCCGGTCGACGCGGCGGACTCGAAACTCCCGCGGGGTTGCCCGTCCGGAGCAAAGGACCAGGGCACCTGGCCCTCGGCGGTGAGTTCCGCTGCCCATCCCATCGGACCGACGACCTCGTCGTGGCTGTCGGTCGGCTGCGAGCGGGCCTGCGTGCCGGCGACGACCACCCCACCCTGGCTGGTTCGGGCCACACCGTTCGCGCGGTTGATACCGTCTCCCTGGTAGACGTTCCTCGTGTTGACGTGTTCGCGGCCGAACGTGTGGATGCGGGTCGTGCGGCCGTCGGCGTCGAGCCACTGGGCGTAGGCGTCGATGCCGCGGCCGAAGTTCTCGCCAGCGACGACGAACCCACCGCCACCGGCGCGCTCGACGGCGTTGGCGTACAGGGCCGGCGAGCCGTTCGGGGTGTGTGTCGACGGCTTGCCCTTCGCGCCGTAGTCGCGTTGCCACTCGACCTCGGGCGGGCCGGCTGTGCTCGTGTGGCGGACCGGAACCGGGGTCGGTCCCTGGTCGGTGGTGGATTCGCCCTGGATGCAACCGGTCAGGGTGACGAAGCCGAGGGTCGTCGCGAGGAGGTCACGCCGCCGCATACCTGAGCGGGTGGACACCACTCCCTTACTATACAGGGCCTAAACGGGGCTCGACGGCGAGCGCCGGCTGTGAGGGGCCGCTCGCCGCTCGCTATCGCCCGCTACGCCAGACTGATAAAAGTGGCGTCCTTGCGACCCACTCACAGGCCCCGTAACCCCCCACGTCCGGCGGTTCGGCACAGCGGTACAGAAACCTTTATGTAGAACCACAAACACAGATTCTACTGATTATGGCTCAGCAGCAGATGGGGAACCAGCCCCTTATCGTACTCAGCGAGGACAGCCAGCGGACCTCCGGGCGAGACGCCCAGTCGATGAACATCACGGCCGGGAAGGCCGTCGCCGAGTCCGTTCGGACGACACTCGGCCCGAAGGGGATGGACAAGATGCTCGTCGACTCGACGGGCAACGTCGTCGTCACGAACGACGGCGTCACCATCCTCAAGGAGATGGACATCGAGCACCCCGCGGCCAACATGATCGTCGAGGTCGCCGAGACCCAGGAGGACGAGGTCGGTGACGGGACCACCACCTCCGTCGTCATCGCCGGCGAGCTCCTCGCGAAGGCCGAGGACCTCCTCGAGCAGGACATCCACGCGACCATCCTCGCGCAGGGGTACCGCCAGGCCGCCCAGCGCGCGAAGGAGATCCTCAAGGAGAACGCCATCGAGGTCTCCTCGGACGATACGGAGTATCTCGAGGAGATCGCCGCGACGGCGATGACTGGCAAGGGCGCCGAGAACGCACGCGACACCCTCTCCTCGCTCGTCGTCTCGGCCGTCCAGGCCGTCGCCGACGACGACGGTATCGACACCGACAACGTCAAGCTCGAGAAGGTCGTCGGCGGCGCCGTCGAGAACTCCGAGCTCGTCGAGGGCGTCATCGTCGACAAGGAGCGCGTCCACGACAACATGCCGTACATGGCCGAGGACGCCAACGTCGCCCTCCTCGACACGGCCATCGAGGTCAAGGAGACCGAGATCGACGCCGAGGTCAACGTCGACTCGCCGGACCAGCTCCAGCAGTTCCTCGACCAGGAGGAGGAGCAGCTCCGCGAGATGGTCGACCAGCTCAAGGACGCCGGCGCGGACGTCGTCTTCGCCCAGAAGGGCATCGACGACATGGCCCAGCACTACCTCGCGAAGGAGGGCATCCTCGCCGTCCGCCGCGCGAAGAAGTCCGATATCAAGGCGCTCTCGCGCGCCACGGGCGCGAAGGTCGTCTCCAACATCGACGACATCACCGAGGACGACCTCGGCTTCGCCGGCTCCGTCGCCGAGAAGGACATCGGCGGCGACACCCGCATCTTCGTCGAGGACGTCGACCAGGCTCGCTCGGTCACGCTCGTCCTCCGCGGTGGGACCGAGCACGTCGTCGACGAGGTCGAGCGCGCCATCGAGGACTCGATGGGCGTCGTCCGCGTCACCCTGGAGGACGGCAAGGTCCTCCCCGGTGGGGGCGCCCCCGAGATCGAGCTCTCGATGGGGCTCCGTGACTTCGCGGACTCCGTCGAGGGCCGCGAGCAGCTCGCCGTCGAGGCGTTCGCCGACGCCATCGACGTCATCCCGCGTACGCTCGCCGAGAACGCCGGCCACGACCCGATCGACTCGCTCGTGGACCTGCGCTCCGAGCACGACGACGGCAACACCGCCGCCGGCCTCGACGCCTACACCGGCGACATCGTCGACATGGAAGAGGAGGGCGTCGTCGAGCCGCTCCGCGTGAAGACCCAGGCCATCGAGTCCGCCACCGAGGCGGCCGTGATGATCCTGCGCATCGACGACGTCATCGCCGCTGGCGACCTGAAGGGCGGCCAGACCGGCGACGACGACGAGGACGCCGGCGGACCCGGCGGCCCGGGCGGCGCCCCCGGCGGCATGGGCGGCGGCATGGGCGGCATGGGCGGCGGCATGGGCGGCATGATGTGAAGTCGGCCACCGCCACAGCACCCCTCCCACCGACCGCGCCTCGAACCGTCTGCTGACCGACACTCCGTTTCTTTCGACGCTCCGTGGACAGGAGCTGCTGGGCTCGTCACCGCGGACTCCGAATATATCCTTCGAAAGAAGCCTATATGTGCATTAAATCCAGAATTCTACAGAAAAATATCTCGCAGGAGAATAATCCGCTACTCTTCCAGGTGCTCCAGAATCAGCTCCGTCACCGCCTCCGGTCGCTCGTGGGTCACCCAGTGGCTCGCCTCGGGGAACGTCTCCAGCCGACCGTCCGCGCAGAAGCCGACGCTCTGCTCGGCCAACTCGGGCAGGAGCGCGTCGTCCTGCTCGCCCCAGACGACGAGTGTCGGCTGTTCGACGGTGATGCCGGGCAGGTCGGGCCGGTGCTGGACGGCCGCGCGGTACCAGTCCAGCATCGCTTTCAGGGCTCCGGGCCGGCTCCACGCCGCCCGGTAGCGGTCCATGTCGGCGTCGGAGAACGTTCCGGGCGAGGCCTGCCGGAGGAAGCGGGCCATCCCCTCGTAGTCGTCGCGGCGGTTGAGCCACTCCGGGACCCTCGGGAGCTGGAAGAAGAGGATGTACCAGCTCCGGCGCCACTGCCGGAGGTTGAGCTTCCAGCGCTCGCGACTCGGCATCAGGGCGCCCGCGAACGCCGCCGGGTGCGGGACGTTGATGGTCACGAGCCGGTCGACCACATCGGGATGCCGGAGGGCGGCGTCCCACGCGACAGCGGCTCCCCAGTCGTGCCCGACGACGTGGGCCGACGCCCGGCCCTCGCTCTCGACCCAGCCCTGCAGGTCGGCCGAGAGCCGGTCCGCGCTGTAGTCGGCCACGTCGTCGGGCGTCTCGCTCAGGTTGTAGCCCCGACCGTCCGGCACGAGGACACGATAGCCCGCGTCGGCGAGCGGCCGGATGTAGTCGGCCCAGCCCCACCAGAACTCGGGGAAGCCGTGGTGCAGGACGACGAGCGGGTCGTCCGGGTCGCCAGCGACGACGGCGTGGAGTTCGAGGCCGTCGATGTCGCGGTAGACGGATTCGACACCCGGGTCGCGGATGAGCGAGGCGTCGGTGGAGAGACGAGGTGGCATGGGCGCTCTGCGAGTGCCGGAGTGAAAGAGGCGCCGACAGCAGCAATCGAGAAGTACGTACGCGCGCCGGAGGCGCGCGTTTCACCGCCCGGAGGCCCGAAGGGCCGGAGGGCGGCCTTTTTCTGAACGTTTTTTGCGACGAGTGGTGGCCGCAGCGCTCGCCGCAGGCGAGGGCAAGGCCACCCGAGTCGGAAAAAAGCTCTACATGTCGGGCCAGGCCTTCGCTGCCGCGATAGGCCCGGCCACGTCGTTGATCCAGCGGGCGGCGACGCCTTTCTTCAGGGTCTCGGCGAGCGGGCCGCCGAACGTCCGCGAGACGGCCTTGACACCCATCACGTTGTGCGCGACGGCGTCGTCGCCGACGGAGATGAGGGTACCCTTGTCCTTGTAGCGCCACTCCTCGAGGGGCTGGCCGCGGATGGTGCGGGCGACGTTCTCGCCGACGACCTCGGCGGCCTGCCACGCGGCCTGCGCGGTCGGGGGAGCGGGGTTCTCGCCCTGGTCGACCAGGGCGGCGTCGCCGAGCGCGAAGACGCGCTCGTCGTCGGTCTGGAAGTCCGAGGCAGCGTGGATGCGGTGCGAGCGCTCGTCCTGGTCAAGGTCGGTGTTCGCGGCCGGCTCGCGGCCCGTGATGCCGCCGGTCCAGAGCAGGACGTCGTAGTCCAGTTCCGTATCGTCACCGACGTAGACGGTCTCCTCGTCGACCTCGCCGATGAACTCGCCGGTCATGATGTTGACGTCGGCGTCTTCGAGCAGGTTGTGGAGCTTGGCCTGCACGACGGGGTCGTTGTTGGGGAAGACGTTGTCCAGCCCCTCGACGAGGTGGATATCTATCGGGGCGCGGTGGCGGTCGCGGAACTCCGCGATCTCGCCGGCCGACTGGATACCCGAGAGGCCGGCGCCGCCGACGACGACCTGCGCGGGGTCGTTGCGCGAGGCCTGCCGGGCGGCCTCCTTGACCTCCTCGTGGACCTCGAGGGCGTCGTCGAGGCTCTTGAGCGTGAGCGAGTGCTCTTTGAGGCCGTCGATGCCGAAGAACGCGGTCCGGGAGCCGAAGCCGACGACGAGGTAGTCGTAGTCGACCGTGGAGCCGTCGGCCAGGTCGATGGTCCGCTCGTCGGGCTCGACGTTCTCGACCGTGCCCTGGACGAAGCGGGTGGCCGAACCGGCGATGTCCTCGCAGTCGAAGGTGATCTTGTCCTGGACCGACGGGTCCCGGATGCAGCGGTGGGACTCGTGGAGCACAAGGTGGTGCGGGACGTCGGAGATCCACGTCACGTCGGCCTCGCCGTTCAGTTCGTCTTCGAGACTCATTACCGCGCCCGTGCCGGCGTAACCGGAGCCGAGCACGACGACGTCCTCTGTCATGTTCGTGGGTCGGCGTCGCCCGGATACAAAGGTGTTGATTCGCCCTCGTGTGGGGGTGTGACGAGGTAACGCGGCCGAATCGGCCTCGATAGACTGGGTCGTTGATACGTGGCTGAAACGACGCCCGTCGATTGACGGGCGCCGAATGACCCTCTCGGGGCCTGGCGCGTGGCGGAGGAACGGGCCGTGGTGAGGGATGAACCCCCTCTCGAGCGGTGCCGAGACCGTCAGTGCGCGGGCTCCTCGGCAGGGGCCCGCATATCGTCGATGGTGATGATGAGCGTGTTGTTGGTGTCGTCCTTCCCCTCGAGGGTCCCCTCGATGACGAGCTTCGAGAGCGGTGTCGGGCCGACCTGGATGGGGTCGCCCTCGTGGAACTCGGAGATGGAGCCCTGCATGCGGATCTCCGCGCGACACAGCTCCGGGTGGTGGACGCTGGTGAGGTCGATCTCCTGGACGTTGGCGCCCTCGACGGGTTCGTCGTCGTGGAAGAACGGCACGTCGGCGGCCTGCTCCATATCCTCGATCTGGAGTGCCTCGTACGCTCCGGCGGTCGGCTTGTACCCCCCTTTGGGGCCTGGTACCCCCTCTACGAGCTGGAGGGCTTTCAGCGACTGCATCTGGTTGCGGATGGTGCCCGGGTTGCGGTCGACCCGGTCCGCGATGTCCTCCCCCTTGACGGCGGTTTCGGACTCCCGGTAGAGATTGACGAGTTCCTGGAGAATCGCCTTCTGACTGGGGGTGAGCTCGATGGACGACATGTAACGGACAGTTCACCATCGTTTCGCATAAATCCGGTGGTGAGGTGGCCAGCGGCGGACAGACGGACAGCCGGCACGGGACCGACACGTCTTTGCGCGCGGACGCGGCCCCTCCGGTATGCACGGGAACCGTGTGCTGGTGACTGGTGGTGCGGGGTTCATCGGGTCGAACCTGGCGAACCGGCTCGCCACGGACAACGAGGTCATCGCGCTCGACGACGGCTATCTCGGCACGCCGGAGAACCTCGACGACGGTGTCGAGTTCGTCGAGGGCTCGGTGCTCGACGACGACCTTCCGACCGACGTCGACGTCGTGTTCCACCTCGCGGCACTCTCCTCGTACTTCATGCACGAGGAGGACCCTGCCCGCGGCGCCCGCGTCAACATCGAGGGCTTCGTCAACACCGTCGACCAGGCCCGGCAGGACGGCTGTGACCACGTCGTCTACGCCACGACCTCGTCTATCTACGGCGACCGGACCGAACCGTCGCCGGAGGACATGGAGGTGACCGCACGAACGGGCTACGAGGCCTCGAAACTCGCCCGCGAGCGGTACGCCGAGTACTTCAACCACCACTACGGGCTTACCACGTGCGGGCTGCGCTTCTTCTCGGTCTACCAGGGCTTCGGCGGCGCCGAGGAACACAAGGGCGAGTACGCCAACCTCATCGCGCAGTTCGCCGACGCCATCGCGAACGGCGAGCGGCCCGAAATCTGGGGCGACGGCACGCAGACCCGCGATTTCACCCACGTCGACGACATCGTCCGCGGCATCGAACTCGCCGCGGACCACGACCTCCAGGGTATCTACAACCTCGGGACTGGCGAGTCCTACTCGCTGAACGAGCTGGTCGACCGCCTCAACGACGAACTCGGGGCGGATGTCGAGCCGGTGTACGCCGAGAACCAGATCCCCGAGGACGTCTACGTCCACGACACGATGGCCGACCCCTCGAAGATGCAGGCGGCGACGGGCTGGGAACCCGAGATTTCCTTCGACGAGGGCCTCGAACGCGTCTGTTCACAGTACCAGTAGCAGGGCCGCGGCGTTCTCGCGGCGCGCATGACCACAACCCTATGCCGGAGGGACTCGACCGCCGAGCATGAACGTTCGACTCATCGGCGTTCCCATGGACCTCGGCGCCGACCGGCGTGGCGTGGACATGGGGCCGTCGGCCATCCGGTACGCCGGGCTCGCCGACGACATCGAGGCTGCAGGCCACCCCTGTGCGGACCGCGGTGACCTGCCGGTCCCTCGCCCCGAGACCCACGACGGGACCGGCGGGGAGTACGGCGACAGCGCGAAGTTCCTCGACGAGACGCGGGAGGTCTGTACCGTGCTCGCGGACGAGGTGGCCGACGCGGTCGACGACGGCCGGCTTCCGCTCGTCCTCGGTGGCGACCACTCCATCGCCATCGGCTCGATGGGCGGCGCCGCGCGCGACCGTGACCTCGGCGTCGTCTGGTTCGATGCACACGGCGACTACAACACCCCCTCGACGACGCCCTCCGGCAACGTCCACGGGATGAGCCTCGCGGCCGCACTCGGTGTCGGCGAGTTCGCCGACCACGACTGGGCCCGTGCCGGTATCGACCCCGAGAACGTCGTCCTCGTCGGCATCCGGGACCTCGACGACGCCGAGCGCGATGCCCTCGCCCAGTCCGACCTGACCGTCTACACGATGAGCGACATCGACCACCGGGGGCTCCCGGCCATCGCTGACGAGGCCGTCGACGTGGCGACCGGGGGGACCGACGGCTTCCACGCCTCGCTGGACATGGACTTCCTCGACCCGGACGAGGCACCCGGCGTCGGGACGCCGGTCCGGGGCGGCGCCACCTACCGCGAAGCCCACGCCGCGATGGAGGAGATCGCCGAGCATCGCGACCTGCTCGTCTCGATGGAACTCGTCGAGGTCAACCCCATCCTCGACGAACTCAACCGGACCGCAGAACTCGGGGTCGAACTGGTCGCGAGCGCGCTCGGGAAGCGTATCATATAGAGCTTTTTCCTGCTCGGGTTCGGCGGCGAAGCCGCCGAACCACTCGCAGCAAAAACGTTCAGAAAAAGGCCGGCGGCTCACTTCGTTCGCCGCCGGTGAAACCGCGCTCGCTTCGTCGTCGGACTACGTCCGACTGCAAGCGGGACGGAGTCCCGCCCTGCTCGCGCGGTATGCACTACCCAACCGAGTTCTCCAATATCAAATATGGGTGCGATATATGGGGTGTAATTTAGCCATATTTGAAATATATCGGCCTATAGCTATATTTCGGCCGTCGCCACGAACGCCGTCCCACCGTTGTACAGGTCCACGTCCACCCGGTCGGCCCCGAACGCCGCACGGAGGTCCGTCGGGAGGTGGCGGTCGGGGTACCAGTTCGTCGCGACCGCGGAGACGTAGTTGACGAGTGGGTTGAACAGGCGCATCGGCCCCGACTGGTACGGCTGGGCGTCGAGAACGACGACGCGGCCGCCGGGCCGGACGACCCGCCGGAGCTCCTGGATGGCCGCGAGGTGGTCGGGGATGGCCGACAGCGAGAGGGTGCAGAGCGCCGCGTCCATCGCGTCGTCGGGGAGCGGCAGGTTGCCCGCGTCCGCCCGAGCGACGCGGACGGCTGCGTACTTGCCCTCGCGGCCCCGGTCGCGGGCGGCCGCGACCATCCCGCGCGAGTGGTCGAAGCCGAGGACCATGCCCTCCTCGCCCGCCCGGTCGACGAGCAACGGGACGTTCGGGCCCGTCCCGCAGGCGAGGTCCAGCACGCGGTCGTCCGGCGCGATGTCGAGGCGGGCGACGGCCGTCTCGCGGAGGTCGCGGTAGTGTCCGAAGAACGCGGCGCCCGCGAACAGGTCGAACAGCCCCGGGTGCTGGCTCCACCAGTCGTACACGCGGTCCGCGTGCGACTGGGACTGGATGTCCGTCACGGTCGCCCGGGCGCTCGCGTCGAGCAAGGGTCTGCCGGTCGCGGGTCGCGGGACCGCGGGGGCCAGCGTTTTGAGGTGGCAGTCCCTGTGTCCGGCTGTGACCGGAGACGCAGGAACGAACGGTGCGGCCGCCGCCGACCGGGCGAGCGCGGCGCTCGTCGCTGCCGGCGCGGTGCTCGTCGTCGTGCTCGTGGCGCTGGTCGGCGCACTGCTGGTCGGGGGCGAGACCGGGGCGCTCGTCGCTATCGGTGCCCTGTCAGTCCTGTTCGCCGCGGTCGGATTCGGGCTGTTCCTCATCGCCCGGAAGGTCGGCTCGCAGGCCGACGACCCCGAGGAGGTCGAGCGCCGGATGGCCGAGAGCCTCGGCCTCAGCGAGGAACGGACCCAGCTGCGCGTCGACCGCGTCGCTGGCGAGGCGGAGACGGCCCCGAGCCAGGCGGCCCTCGACGAGCGGTACGAGGACGACGACGAGGCACAGCGGGCGCTCGACGAACGGTTCTACAACGACGGCGAAGAGTAGGCGGTCGGGGCGGCTGCCACGACCGGAACCCGTGGACGGCGGGGTTACTCGTCGGCGTCGGCCGTCGGGTCGTCCTCGGCGTCGGGGTCGTTGTCGGCCGCGGGGATGGTGTCGACGCTCGCGACCCAGTCGTCATCGTCGAGGCGCATCACGACGACGCCCATCGTGTTGCGGCCCTGCATCGACACCTCGTCGACGTGGGTCCGCATTATCTGGCCGCTCTCGCTCATGATGACCAGCCCGTCGTCGTCCGTGACGGCGTTGACGGAGACGACCTGGCCGTTACGCTCGGTCGTCTTGATGTCGATGAGTCCCTTCCCGTAGCGGGACTGCCGGCGGTACTCCGCGAGCCGCGTGCGCTTGCCGTACCCCTGCCGGGTGACGGTCAACAGCGCGCGCTCGTCCTCGTCGTGGGTGGCGACGAGCCCGGCCACCTCGTCACCGTCCTGGAGCTTGATGCCGTTCACGCCGCGGGCCGTCCGACCCATCGAGCGGGCTTCGTCCTCGTCGAAGCGGATGGTCATCCCCTGCCGGCTGGCGATGACGAGGTCCATCTCGCCGTCCGTCACCTCGACGTCGGCGAGGCTGTCGCCGTCCTCCAGCTTGATAGCGCGAATGCCGCCCGAGTGGACGTTCTCGAAGGCGCCGACCTCCGTCCGCTTGACGTAGCCGTTCCGCGTGACCATCGCGAGGAAGTCCTCCTCGTCGAGGTCCTCGAGGTCGACGACGGCGTTGATCTCCTCGTCACCGTCGAGGTCCAGCACCTGCTGGGCCGACGTGCCGCGTGCGGTCCGGCCCATCTCGGGAATCTCGTAGGTCTTCAACCGGTAGACCTGCCCCTTGCTGGTGAAGCAGAGCAGGTAGTCGTGGGTGTTGGCCTCGAAGACGGTTGCGACGCGGTCCCCGTCCTTCGGGCGGACGCCGATGATACCCTTCCCGCCGCGGTGCTGCGGGTCGAAGTCGTCGAGGGGCATCCGCTTGACGTAGTCCTCCTCCGTGACGACGACGACCACGTCCTCCTCGGGGATGAGGTCCTCGCGCGTGACCGAGCCCACGTCCTCCATGAAGCTCGTCCGGCGCTCGTCGTCGTACTTCTCCTTCATCTCCTCCAGCTCCTCCGTGACGACGCGGTCGAGTTCCGCCTGCGAGCCGAGGATGGTCTCGAGGCGCTCGATCTCGGCCGTGACCTCCTCGTACTCCGTCTCGACGTCGGCGGCCTCCATCGAGGTCAGCGACCCGAGCTGCATCCGGACGATGTGCTCGGCCTGCGCCTCGCTGAGCGTGAAGCCGAGCGCGTCCTCGTCGGTCTGGAGGGCTTCGATGGCTGCGTTCCGGTCCTCACTGTTCCGGATGAGTTCGACGACCTCGTCGACGTTCTGCAACGCCTGCAGCCGGCCCTCGAGGATGTGCGCGCGGTCCTCGGCCTCCGCGAGTTCGAACTCGGAGCGCCGGCGCACCACCTCGCGGCGGTGGTCGACGTACACCTCCAGCATCCGCTTGAGGTCGAGCCGCTGGGGCTGGCCGTCGACGAGCGCGACGCAGTTGACGCCGAAGGTCCCCTCGAGGTGGCGCTCGACGAGCTGGTTCTCGACGACCTCCGTGTTCGCGCCGCGCTTCAGCTCGATGACGACACGGACCCCGTCCCGGTCGGACTCGTCGCGGATGTCCGTGATGCCCTCTATCTTCCCCTCGTTGACGTCGTCCGCGATGCGCTCGATGCGGCGCGCCTTGTTCTCCTGGTACGGGAACGCGGTGATGATGATGCGGTCCTTCCCGCCCTCGTTGTGCTCGACGTCGTACTCCGCGCGGACCCGGACCCGGCCCTTGCCGGTCGTGTAGGCGTCGTAGACGCCCTCCTTGCCGACGATACGCGCGCCGGTCGGGAAGTCGGGGCCCTTGATGGGACCGCCGGACTCCTTCGTCGCGATGAGGTCCGAGATGGGGCACTCGGGGTTCTCGATGACGTGGATGCAGGCGTCGATGACCTCGCCCAGGTTGTGCGGCGGGATGTTCGTACTCATCCCGACGGCGATACCGGAGGCACCGTTCAGCAGCAGGTTCGGGAGGGCAGCCGGCAGGACCGCTGGCTCCTGGAGCCGGTCGTCGTAGTTGGCCTCGAAGTCGACGGTGTCCTTCTCGATGTCGTCCAGCATCTCCTCGGCCAGCGGCGCCATCCGCGCCTCCGTGTACCGCATCGCCGCGGGCGGGTCACCGTCGATGCTCCCGAAGTTCCCCTGTCCGTCGACGAGCGGGTAGCGCAGGGAGAAGTCCTGGGCCATCCGCGCCAGCGCGTCGTAGATGGCGCTGTCGCCGTGGGGGTGGTAGTTACCCATCGTCTCCCCGACCACGTTCGAGGACTTGCGGTGCCCCGAGTTCGACGTGACCCCCATCTCGTGCAGCGCGTAGAGGATGCGCCGCTGGACGGGTTTGAGGCCGTCACGCGCGTCGGGCAGCGCACGCCCGACGATGACGCTCATCGCGTAGTCGATGTACGACTGCTCCATCTCGTCCTCGACGCGGACGCTCTCGACCCGTTCCGCGACCTCGTCGGGGACGTCCGGGACGTCCGAACTCATCGTTCGCCCTCCGTCGTCGATTCGGCGTCGAACTCCAACGTGACTCTATTAGTTTCCATTTTCATTTTCGATTGCTGGAATAACTCAGATATCTACCCACTCTGCGTCTTCTGCGTGGTCCTTGATGAACTGCTTGCGCGGTTCGACCGCGTCGCCCATCAGGACCGAGAACATCCGGTCGGCGGTCGCCGCATCCTCGATGTTGATCTGCTTGAGGATGCGGTTCTCCGGGTTCATCGTCGTGTCCCAGAGCTGTTCGGGGTTCATCTCGCCCAGCCCCTTGAACCGCTGGACCTGGTCGGGCGAGCCGTCACAGACCTCCTCGACGATGCGGTCACGCTCGGCCTCGGTCATCGCGTCGTACGTCTCGCCGCGATTGCGGACCCGGTAGAGGGGCGGCTGGGCGGCGTAGACGTAGCCCCGCTCGAGGAGTTCCGGCATGTGCCGGTAGAGGAAGGTCAGCATCAGCGTCCGGATGTGGGCCCCGTCCACGTCGGCGTCTGTCATGATGATGATCTTGTGGTAGCGACAGTCCTCGATGTCGAACTCGTCGCCGATGCCGGTGCCGACGGCGGTGATGAGGTTCCGTATCTGGTCGTTCTCGAGGATGCGGTCGAGGCGGTGCTTCTCGACGTTGAGAATCTTCCCGCGCAGCGGCAGGACCGCCTGGAACTCGGGGGCGCGGCCCTGCTTCGCGCTGCCGCCGGCACTGTCCCCCTCGACGACGAACAGTTCGGCCTCGGTCGGGTCCCGGCTCTGACAGTCGGCCAGCTTGCCCGGCAGCGAGGTCGAGTCGAGCGCGGACTTGCGGCGCGTGAGCTCCTCGGCCTTCTTCGCGGCCATCCGCGCCTTCGCGGCCTCCACCGCTTTGGAGACGAGGGCCTCGGCGGTGTCGGGGTGCTCCTCCAGATACGCCGAGAGCTTCTCGTGGACGATGCCCTCGACGATGCCCCTCACTTCCCCGTTGCCCAGTTTCGTCTTCGTCTGCCCCTCGAACTGCGGGTCGGGGTGCTTGATGGAGAGGACCGCCGTGAGGCCCTCGCGGATGTCCTCGCCCTTCAGGGTCCCGTCGATATCCTTCAGGAGCCCCTGGGAGGTGGCGTAGTCGTTGACCACCCGGGTCAGGGCGGTCTTGAACCCGGTCATGTGGGTGCCGCCCTCGCGGGTGTTGATGTTGTTCGCGAACGCGTGGATGGATCCCTGGACGCCCGCCGTGGCCTGGATGGCGATTTCGACCTGCACCTCGCCGTCCTCGCTCTCGCCACTCCCGTCGATGAAGAGCACGTCCTCGTGGAGCACGTCGCGGGTCTCGTTGAGGTACTCGACGAACTCCTTGATGCCGCCCTCGTACTCGAAGGTCTCGCGCCCGCCGTCACGCTCGTCCTCGATGGCGATGGCGACGCCGGGGTTGAGGAAGGCGAGCTCGCGCAGGCGGGAGGCGAGCGTGGAGTAGGTGAAATCGAGCGTCTCGAAGATCTCAGGGTCGGGCCAGAACTGGATGGTCGTCCCCGTCTCCTCGTCGGGCTCCATGTCCCGGACGCGCTCGAGTTCCTGGTCGGGGTCACCGTGGTCGAAGCGGTGCCGGTACACGCCGCCGTCGCGCTTGACCTCGACCTCCAGCCAGCGCGAGAGCGCGTTGACCACGGAGACGCCGACGCCGTGGAGCCCACCCGACACCTGGTAGGAGTCCTTGTCGAACTTCCCCCCGGCGTGGAGCACCGTCATCACGACCTCGACGGCACTCTTGCCGGACTCGTGTTCACCGACTGGGATGCCGCGGCCGTCGTCGCTGACGCTCACCGACTGGTCCTCGTGGATTGTCACCTCGATGGTGTCACAGTAGCCCGCGAGGGCCTCGTCGATGGAGTTGTCGACGACCTCGTAGACGAGATGGTGGAGGCCGCGCGCGTCGGTCGAGCCGATGTACATGGCGGGCCGTTTCCGGACCGCCTCCAGCCCCTCGAGGGTCTGGATGTTGTCCTCGCTGTATCCCTGGGACATCTATCTACCACGGCTAGTATGCGTTCGGGTTTAAAACCTCGCACGCGCGCGCGAAAGTCAGCTACGTACTGCTGGAGTGCCGTCAGTCCCGACCCTCCCGGACGCGACCGACGGACAGCAACCGGATGTCGGTCGGTCGCGTTCCACTTTCACCACGGTAGCGGGCAGGTTTTACCTTCCCGGGGGATAGGGGTCCCACACGAATGACTTCGTTCCAGTCGGAACTCGGCGGTGACGGGGGTGGCGACGGCGATGGTGACGGCAACGGCGGTGGCGGCGATGGCGACGGCATCGCCGAGGAACTCGCCCGGGAGCAGCGGGCCATCTCCATCGCCGAGTTCTTCGAGAAGAACAAGCACATGCTCGGCTTCGACTCGGGTGCCCGGGGGCTCGTCACGGCCGTCAAAGAGGCGGTCGACAACGCCCTCGACGCGACCGAGGAGGCCGGTATCCTGCCCGACATCTACGTCGAGATCGAGGAGGCCGGTGACTACTACCGGCTCGTCGTCGAGGACAACGGTCCGGGTATCACGAAAGAGCAGGTGCCGAAGATATTCGGCAAACTGCTGTACGGCTCCCGATTCGGCAAGCGGGAGCAGAACCGCGGGCAGCAGGGTATCGGTATCTCCGCCGCGGTCATGCACTCGCAGCTCACCTCCGGCAAGCCCGCGAAGATCACCTCCAAACCACGCGGTGGGGACGCGCGGTTCTTCGAACTCATCATCGACACGGACGCCAACGAGCCCGAGATCGACACCGACGAGGCGACCACGTGGGAACGCCCACACGGCACCCGCATCGAGCTGGAGATGGAGGGCAACATGCGGGCCCGCCAGCAGCTCCACGACTACATCGAGCACACGGCGGTCGTCAACCCGCACGCCCGCATCGAACTGCGCGAGCCGGGGCTGGACGAGCCGCTCAAGTTCGAGCGCGCGACCGACCAGCTTCCCGCCGAGACGGAGGAGATCAAGCCCCACCCGCACGGTGTCGAGCTCGGGACGCTGAAGAAGATGCTGGAGGCGACGGATTCGTACTCCATCAGTGGCTTCCTCCAGGGGGAGTTCACCCGCGTCGGCGGCACGACCGCGACCAACGTCGTCGACGCCTTCCGCGACCGGCAGCTCGGCCGCGGGATGACCTGGCGCGTCCCCGGAACGACCGACGAGGCCGACGTGGTCGGCGCTGTCGTCGACGCGACGGCGAACAAGGGCGCCACGGCGACCGAGGCCTTCGCCGAGGAGGTCTACGCCGCCCTCGACGAGCACGACCACGTCGGCTACGGCGATGTCGAGAACGCGGTCGAGGCGGCAGCCGACGAGGTGGAGGACGAGCACGACGTCCGTCTCGGGAGTACCGTCCGCGAGAACGCCGTCGCGGCGGCCTGGGGTGAGGTGACGACCCGCCGCGAGCCGGACTGTTACCGGCTCGTCGACGAGGCGACCACCACCCGGAAGGACGACGCGGCCGTCGACGGCCTCGCCCGGCGTATCGCCGACCGCTTCGCCGACGCCGAGATGCACGAGCCCGGCGTCGGCGACGGGGTTCGCGACCGCGTGACCCGGGACACGCTGGCCGGCTGGGTCGACTGGGCCGCCGAGCGGACGGCCGAGCGTGACGACGAGACCTTCGGCGAGACCGCCCGCGAGAACGTCGTCGACGCGCTCTGGGCCCGTGCCCGGACCGTCGAGACGGAGCCGCCGAACGTGGCGGCGCTCGTCGACGATCGGGATTCCGTGGCCCGGCTGCTGGAGGCGATGCGCGAGACGGACATCCTTTCGCCGCCGACGGACTGCCTGGCGCCCATCACGGAGGAGCTCGTGGATGCGGGGCTGCGAAAGGAGTACGACGCGGATTTCTTCGCGACCTGCACCCGTGACGCCGAGGTCCACGGCGGCGACCCGTTCATCGTCGAGGCCGGCATCGCCTACGGCGGCGACCTCGAATCGGAGGGGGCCGTGGACATCCTCCGGTTCGCCAACCGCGTCCCGCTGGTCTACCAGCGCGGCGCCTGCGCGACGGTCGACGTCATCAAGCGTATCAACTGGCGGAACTACAACCTCGACCAGCCGGGGGGCAGCGGCATCCCGAACGGGCCGGCCGTGCTGATGGTCCACGTCGCCTCGACGAACGTTCCGTTCACGAGCGAATCGAAGGACGCCGTCGCGAACGTCCCCGAGATAGAGGACGAGATCGAACTCGCTCTCCGGGAGGCCGCCCGCGAACTGAAGACCTACCTCAACAAGCAGCAGTCGCTGCGCGAGCGCCGGCAGAAGCGCGACACGCTGGCCGAGATACTGCCCGAGATGGCCGACAAACTGACCGAGGTCACCGGCCGCGAACCGCTTCACATCGAGGACTCGCTCGCCCGCATCATGAACAACGTCCTCGTCGAGCGGCGCCAGGAGAACGGCCACGTCACGCTCGCCGTCGAGAACAACGACGACACGACTATCGAGCCCGAGATCACCGACATCTGCTCGGTGGACCCCGGGGAGGTGGAGGACGCTAGCGTCGTCGAGATGGACGGGGAGTGGTTCGTCCGCTGGCAACCCTCCGTGGCGGGCGGTGAGACTGCCGAACTGGTCTACGATGTCGGCGAGGACGCCGAGTTCGACGTCGCGGTCGAGGGCATCGAGGAGGAGAAGCTGACCACCAACGCCTGATATGAGTACCGAGAACGCAGACACCGACACCGAGCCGAACAGCGAACGAGCGCGCCAGGAGCTCATCGAGCTCGCCAGCGAGTTCTACGACCAGTTCGCCGAGGGGGATGTCCCGCGGATGCGTATCCCGACCCGGACGAAGAGCAACATCGAGTACTCCGAGGAGAAGGGCGTCTGGGTGCTGGGCGACCGGCAGACGACCCGGACGGCGAAGACCAAGGCCGGGGCCCAGAAGCTCCTGAAGGCCATCTACACCATCGAGTTCCTGGCCCAGCAACTCGAGGAGGACCGCTCCTCGACCCTGCGTGAACTCTACTATCTCAGCGAGTCCTGGGACAACGAGTTCGCCCAGTTCAACGACCAGGACGACTCCAACGGCCTCGTCGAGGACCTGGAGGTGGTCTCGGGCGTCACTCGCGAGGACTTCCACATGCGCCCGGAGGAATCCGGTGCGACCCTGATGGGCCCGCTCCTCCTGCGCGAGCAGACCCGCCGCGGCGAGCGGGAGATCCACTGCCAGGAGGACGTCGGCGAGGGCGGCTACCAGATTCCCAACAACCCCGACACCATCGAGTTCCTCGACAACGACGCGGAGTTCATCCTCTGTGTCGAGACCGGTGGGATGCGCGACCGGCTGGTCGAGAACGGCTTCGACGAGGAGTACGGCTGCATCGTCGTCCACCTGAAGGGCCAGCCGGCCCGCGCGACACGGCGCATCACCAAGCGCCTCCACGACGAGCTCGACCTCCCGGTCGTGGTCTTCACCGACGGCGACCCGTGGTCGTACCGCATCTACGGTTCGGTGGCGTACGGCTCCATCAAGTCCGCACACCTCTCGGAGTACCTCGCCACGCCGGCGGCGCAGTTCGTCGGCATCCGCCCACAGGACATCGTCGACTACGACCTGCCGACGGACCCGCTGGCGGACTCGGACATCAACGCGCTCGAGTCCGAACTGGACGACCCACGCTTCCAGAGCGAGTTCTGGCGCGAGCAGATCGAGCTGCAGCTCGATATCGGGAAGAAAGCAGAGCAGCAGGCGCTCGCCTCGCGCGGCCTCGACTTCGTGACCGACACCTACCTGCCCGAGCGCCTGACCGAGATGGGCGTGTTCTGACCGCCCCACCACGCCAACCCTTTTCGCCTCTCCACACCTCTACCGAGGCGTGTCGGAGGAGTGGATCTGCACCAACTGCGAGCGCCCCTACCACGAGCCGCCGGAGGAGTGTGCCATCTGTCGGAACGAGGTCGTCATTCCACGCGAGGACTACGACGCCCGATTCGGCGGGCTGGAGGGGCGGCTCGAGCGCGCCCGCGGGCGGCTGCTGGAGCCGATGTCGTCCGACCGGAGTCTCATCGCCGACAGCCGGTTCGTGCGGGTCGCGTTCCTCGCGATCACCGTACTGACGGTCCTGGTCGCGGTCGTGCTCCTCGTCGGCCTCGTACTGGGGTAGCGGGTGGCCTCAGCCGAAGAGTCCGAACCCGACGCCACCGAGCCTGCCCACCAGGGCGGACGCGGGACTGTCGCTGCTGTTGACGCTGGCCGTCCCGACGCGCTCGCCGCCAACCCGGACCGCGACGGTGTCGCCGAAGCTCCCGCTCCGGTCCGTCGAGTCGTACTGGTTGTACCCCTCGTAGTCGACCCCGACCACGGCGAGTGAGACGTTGCCGCTCTTCTCGCAGTAGCTGCCCGCATCGTTCTCGAGACACTGGACCTGTGCGTCCCCGCCACCCGGACCCGCATCGAGAACCACCGTCGACCCGTCGTCACCGGTGTCAGTCACACCCCGGTCGGCGTCACCGTCGATACCGTTGCCGACCGGCTCCTCGCGGTCGACACCGGGGGGGTCGGAAGCGATGGCGAGTCCCTCCCCGCCGGCACCGACGCCGACCGTCGTGTTCCCGAGGGGTGTCGACGGGTTCTCCGTGATATCGACTGTCTCCGGGCCGGCTTCCTGGCCGAGACCCTCGGCACCACCGGGGCCAGCGGAGACCACCTCACTGCCGACCTGGAGGCCGCTCTCGTTGGGTCCGATGACCGGGCCGTCACCGTCCCCGCCGACCAGACCATCCTCGCCGGTCGCCGCGGCCGGCGCCGTCGCTGCTGTCAGTCCGACCAGTAGTACGACCAGAACGACTGCGAAGCGCACCGTTCGAATCACCGTATCACGGCGGGGACCCGCCCCGGTTTAATGATTGTTCAGTCTCCAGCCGGGGGTACAAGTGGGGTCAGCTAACTGGGCTCGCCCACGTCTCCGAGAGGACGACCGGAATCCCGGTCTCGGCCACGTCGGCGGCGAACGCACGCGAATCAGTCGTCAGGGCCTCGAACGTGTTGTAGTGGACCGGCAGTACCAGCTCCGGTTCCATCGCGGCGGCCAGGTCGGCGGCCGCGTGCCGGTCCATGGTGAACGCGCCGCCGATGGGCGGGCAGAACAGGCTCACGTCCAGCTCGGCGTGGCCCTCCAGTACGTCCGTATCGCCGGGCCAGAAGACCCGGATGTCCTCGTCCCTCGTGGGCGAGGGGAGGGTGAAGTGGAACCCGCAGCCGAACCCCTCCGGATGGATAGGGTCGCCCGACGCATCGACGTGCGGACCATCGGCGTGATTGAACGCCGCTGTCGTCCGGACGATGACCTCGCCGACCGCGATGTCGGCCTCGTCGTCGACGCGGCGTAGCTCGTGGGGGAGGTCGACCGGTCGCTCGACATCCCGGTCGATGCGGTGGGTGTTGACGCCCTCGAAGACGACGACCGTCGCGTCCTCGCTCGCCACCCGGCGGATGGCCGCGGGGTCGTAGTGGTGGTCGTGGGTCACGCAGACGAGGTCGCCGTCCCGTGGTTCGACCGCCGGCCCCTGCGGGTGATGGTCCGCCGCACCGCCGGCCCTCTCGGGCGGCCACTCCCCCGAGAGCACGCCGTAGCGGCCGGGGTCGCAGTAGACGACCGTGCTGGAGCCGCCGTTCTCGCTCCCCGGCGCCGCATCGGGGGCGGGCGTCTCCAGTCGGAGCGTGGCGTAGCCGAGCCAGTCGGCCCGGATACCGTCGTGGTGGACCATGCTCGCGGTAGCGGCGGCGCCCCCCTGAACGTTCTGCCGCCGGTCGGTGACGGACTCCCGCGCGGGCGGCCGTTCTCAGGGTCGGAAAACGCGCTCGGGTCCTTATGATGCCGTGGGTGGAACCAGGAGTAGAGACACCGGCGGCACCGCCGCCACGAGCACCCATGGTCAGCGACGACGAACTCCAGCGCCACGTGAAGCAGGTGGAGACGAAGCGCTCCTACCGCTCTCCGGACGTGCCCACCATCGGGACGACCGAGAGTACGGTCGAGGAGCGCGTCGACGAACTCCAGCATGCCGCCCGCGAGACTCACGACGAGCTCGCCCGCCGTATCCAGCGCGTCGACGACGCGAAAGCCGAGGACGTGCGCGTCGAGGCCATCGTCGACCGTATGGACGACATCGAGGAGCGCCTGGCCGCTATCGAGGACCAGCTGGCGGACTGACTGCGAGCAGCTTCTTCAAGTTGAACCGACGCTATTGGGCTCTTCCGGGAGCGTCCGCTGTATAGTTTAGTTATGGAGAATGTCGGGTGTCTAGTTCGCTGACGGTCAGAGAACCAACGCGTCGACCCGAAGCAGGGGTCGGCCCGCGCTACAGGACTTCGTCGAAGTCCTTGTGACCGTTGATGTCGACACCCTCCTCGGTGACCTCCGCGAGGAAGACGCCGTTACCGGAGCCGGTGTCGCGCTCGACGGCGGCCTTGACACCGCTGGCGGCGACCTGCTTGGCCTCGTCGATGGTGAGGTCGTCGCTGTACTCGCGCTCGAGCGTCCCGTAGGCGACGGTGAGCCCGGAGCCGGTGACGGTGTAGTCGTCCTCCATGACACCGCCCGCGGGGTCGATGGAGTAGACGTGGTGGCCGTCGTCGTCGACGCCGCCCAGGATGGGATTGATGGCGAAGAACGGACCGCCACGGGCGAAGTTACCCGCAAGCGTCGCGAGGGCCTCGATGTTCATGTCTTCGCCACGGCGAGCCTCGTAGAGGTTGACCTCCGCGCGGAGCGAGCGGATGAACGACTGGGCGCCACCGACCGAGCCGACGAGCGTGAGCGCACCGCTCGGGTGGATCTGTTCGACCTTCTGGACGTTCTTGTTGGAGACGAAGCGGCCACCCAGCGAGGCGCGCATGTCCGTCGCGATGACGACGCCCTCGTCGGTGGTGATGCCGATGGTCGTCGTCCCGGTGGTGTTGACCTTCTCGGCGTCCTTCTCGGACACGTCGGGGAGCTGGCCGAGCTCCGGCTCGTACACCGCGGACTCCATGCCGTCCCCCACGCTCGGGGCAGAGAATTCGTTCTGACGCATTGGGCCGGCATACACTCGTCGCGTGCATAAAGGCACCCCTTCGGGCACCGAACGAGGTGGCCGGTCCCCATCCCCTGGTCGGCGGTCGACGGCGGCACCGCTCCCCGGGCTGGTCGGTCGAGAAACGAGTCCTCGGAGTGGCAGGTGGGGCCAGTTCTCAGGCGGCGTTCTCGTAGGCGGAGCCGAGCCGTTCGATGACCCGGTCCATCGGCATCTGGAGCCCGGCACGCTGGACCGCCAGCGCGACGGGGAGCAGCAGGATGCCGAGCATGATGCTGAACTGGTAGAGGGCGAGCAGCGTTGCGCGGTACGCCGTATCTATCATCTTCGTACTCTGGGGGGATGCTCGGGTGTATATAAGCCTTCTCCCCGGTCCGCTGGCAGTTATCCCGCCGCAGTCATGCGGTTTCGATGGTCTATCACGGTCCTTACCGCCCGACTGTGCGCCTCTGCGGAAGCGGCCGAATCACTCCCTTCGGTGACCTGCCGCGTTTCCATAACTTATGCGGATATTCCCTGTAGCGTCCGGCGACGTGCGCGGCGGCTCACGGGGCGAAACGCGGGAATCGCGGTGGTGCGATGCTGGTCAGTCCTCGTGGAGCGGGAGTTCGACCTCGAACCGGGCACCACGTGGCTCGTTGTCGGTGGCAGTGACCGCTCCCCCGTAGCGGTCGACCAGCGTGTCGACCAGATACAGGCCGAGACCCTGTCCGACGCTCCCCTCGTCCTGTTCTCCGGGGCCGAAGTAGGCCTCCTTGTACTCGTCCGGAATACCGGGGCCGTCGTCGGCGACAGTGACGACGGCCACCCCCTCGTCCGGGTCAGTCTCGAGGGCGACCTCGACGGTGGGGTGCTCCCGGTCGTTGTGGTCGACGGCGTTGGCCAGCAGGTTCTCGAAGACGGCCGGCAGCAGGTCGTCGGCCGAGACGGTCACGTCCGGTTCGATGTCGGTCCGGATGGTCGCCTCGGGATACGTCCCGCGGGCGGTCCCGGCCTTCTGTGTGAGAAGCGAGGAGACGACGACCGGACCGCAGGCGACATCTCCGGAGACGGACTGTGCGAGCACGCGCACGTTCTCGACGAGTTCGACGATGTCCTCGCCCCGGTCGTCGATGTGGGAGAGGGCGCTCTCGACCGTCTCGTGGTCCGGGTCCTCGCTGTCCAGTTCCTCCTCGACGAGTTCGGCACTCGCGAGCACGACCTGCATCCCGTTGAGGACGTTGTGTCGCAGCAGTTCGTTGACGAACTCCAGCGTGTCGCGCTGGCGCTCGACCTGCTCCTGGCTCCACATCGACTGGACCGTCGAGATACCGATGAGGAGGCCGGCGATGCCGCCGCCGCCGGCGGCCAGCAACAGCTCCTCGACGATGGTCACTTCCGAGAGTGCCTGCCCCTCGGAGAGCTGCGAACTCTGCAGGAGCGCCACGATGGCGACGATACCGGCCAGGCCGACCACCGTCCAGAGGCCGGCCCACCAGAGCTGCTGGGAGTCGAACTGGCTGGTCGCGAGCCAGTAGCCCGCGTAGACCAGCACCACCGAGAACCCACCCAGGAGAATCACCTCCAGCACCGCCAGGACGAACCCCGGCGACCCGACGGCCGACGAGGTGATCGAGAGGGCACGGAACACGATGACGTACCACAGCGAGAGGCCCGCCAGCACCACGCCGATTCCGCTGACGAACCACGACCCGCCCCCTCGCTCTACCGCTTCACGGATACGGCCCACACTCATTCGATGTTGTTCCTCATTCGACGTTGTTCCTCGTGAGAAGCGCTGGTACTTCGGTCTACCGCCCAGCTGTCGGGGCTCCGGTCTCAGATGGGGAACCCGACGTAGAGGACGCTCACCACGGCGACCCCGGCACAGAGCAGGAAGCTCGCCCCGAAGCCGACGTAGTTCCATCGGAGCACCTTCCGGCCGTCGAGCGGACCGAACGGAATCATGTTGAAGCCGGCGAGGACGGCGTTCAGCGTTACACCGAGCTGCCCGGCCCGGAGCAGGAACCCGCCCTCAGCGAGCAGGAACACCGGAAGGAACAGGCCGGCGAGGACCACGTTCGTGAGCGGCCCCGCGAGCGCGATACCCGCGCTCTCGCGATGCGTGATACGGCCGCTGTGGTAGACCGCGCCGGGCGCGGCGAACAGGAAGCCGACGAGCGCTGCCGCCAGTGCGAGCCCCAGCATGGTGTAGTCCGCGCGGAACTCCGCGACCTGTCCGAATCGGATGGCGACGACCTTGTGTGCGAGCTCGTGGAGCAGGAAGCCGACCCCGGCGGTCAGCAACGACAGGACCAGTAGCTCGACGAACAGGCCCGTGCCGAGAAGGCCGAGCAGGCCCGCCGGCCCGACGCCACGGCCGGACGTGACCAGCAGGAAGAGGGTGAACGCCACGCCCAGCGCCAGCCACGCGACGACGAGGTCGCGCGTCTCGCGGGCGCTGAACGAGATACCACCGCCCCGCCCGCCGGCACGAACCCCGCGCCCGCTCATAGTATCCCCCCCACGAGCAGGTCGACGCTGTTGCGCGCTCCGGCGAGCATCAGCCGGACGATCTCGTCGGTGCCGCCGATTTCGGCGAAGAGGTACGGGATGAGCACCGTCGCGAACAGGATGCTCCCGACGAACGAGCCGATGTTCGTCGCGGCGACGATGACGATGAGCCGGAACAGCGGCACGTCCAGCATGTTGCCGATGAGCTGGGGGATGGGCGTCTCCGTGTCGTCGAGCAGCTCGTTCAGCTCGGCGATATCGGCGACGTTGACCGTGAGGTAGCGGAGTTCGACGTAGCCGGCGAACCAGCCCGGCGCGAGCAGCGGGTTGACGGAGGTGAGCCAGGCGACCGCTCCGCCGACGGTCGCGCTGGGCCAGTGTGCGCCCGCGAGCTTCGCGAGGCCGAACGACAGGAGACCGTTGACGAGGAACCACGCGGCGAACAACCGGACGAGCAGGCCGCTCGACGCGCCCGGGACGCCGGTGTAGGCGGCGACCGCGAGCAGGGCGAAGAAGACGAGAAAGCCCAGTGTGAACAGGTAGCCGAAGAGCTTGTACGGCGAGAACCGCGAGGACTCCTGGCGTCCCACCAGGTCCTCCATCCGCGGGAGCGTCTCGGGGTTGGCGAGGTAGCGCTCGATTCCCTCCTGGTGGCCCGCGCCGACGACGGCGACGACGTGGTTGCCGGCGTCGCGGAGACGAACGAGCTCGTGGGCGATGTAGGCGTCGCGCTCGTCGATGAGCGCCTCGGCGCCGCCCGGTGAGAACCGGCGGAACTCCTCCATCATCGCCGAGACGACGTCCGTGTCGGTCAGCTCGGCGGGGTCGAACTCGTCGATGTCCTCCGTCTCCTCGGGCGCAGTGAGCCGGAGGGCGATACCGAGCAGGGCGGCGACACCGAGCCCGACCAGCGCCCCGACCAGTGCCGCGTCGACGACGCCGGCGAGGGGCGTGCCCGGCGGGACCAGCGGCGCGCCGCCGACCGCGCCGGCGACCAGCGCGGCGAACAGTCCGACGGTCAGGCCGACGCCCAGTCCGACGGCGAACGGGCTGGCGACGCCGAAGGCGAGGCCGCCGAGCAGTCTGAGCTTCTCCAGGCCCGACAGCCGTGCCCAGAAGCGCTGGATGGTCACCTGGATATCCCGGTCCACCAGCGCGACATCGATGCCGAGTTGCTCGCTGGTCTCGACGGCCGCGAGCATCTCCGCGCCCGGGCGGACGTCGAAGCGGTCGCCCAGCCGGGTCTGCACGTACGAGAGCATCCAGTAGGCGAGGAACTGGAAGACGGTGTTCCCCTGAAGCAGGTCCGCGGCGTCGAGGTCGTCGGGCGTCTCGCCTTTCATCTGCCGGAAGCGCCCCTCGTCCAGCTCGACCGCGACCACGTCCGGGCGTTCCTCCTCGATGGTGTGTTCGACCTCGTCGACGCTCTCCTGTGAGACGTGGGCGGTCCCGACGACGCGGACGCTCCCAGCGTGCTCGGCGTCGCGGGTATCGTCCGCTTCGACGGCCCCGTCAGTCATGGAGTGGTCTCGCGTGGCGAGCCGCTTACACCTGTCGGAGTCCGCGCACGTGGACCACAATCGCCACCAGGCGGTCGGTGCGGCGGAACGGAACCGGAAGCTGGTAGAAGGTTTAATGCCGCTGCTAGCCCAATCTCGAAGCAATGTGTGACATCGCTGCGAGCGACCTGTGGCGGAGGAATGGGTGTCGATGACCCGGGTCCTCATCGTCGACGACGAGCCGAACGTCGTCGAGGCCTACGCGCTCTGGCTCAAGAACGAGTTCGACATCGTGACCGCGACGGGCGGTGAGGAGGCCCTCGAAGCCGTCGATGACACGGTGGATGTCGTGCTGCTGGACCGCCGGATGCCGACCCTCTCCGGCGACGAGGTGCTGGAGGCACTCCACGACCGCGGGTTCGACCCGCGTGTCGCGATGGTGACCGCCGTCGACCCGGACTTCGATATCGTGGACATGGAGTTCGACGCCTACCTGACCAAGCCCGTCACGAAATCCGACCTCGTCGAGACGGTCGACCAGCTCGTCTCCCTCGACGAGTACGCGGCCGGCGTCCGTGAACAGTTCGCGCTCGCGGAGAAGCGGGCGGTGCTCGAGATCGAGATGACCGAGAGCGAACTGGCCGAAAGCGAGGAGTACCAGGAGCTGCTGACCGAGCTGGAGCGCATCGACGACGAGACCGGCGACCACGCGGGCGAGCTGAGCCACGACGCCTTCGCCGCGGCCGTCCGCGACCTCGTCGACGAGTAGCCGAGCGACCGAACGCCGCTCTCCTCGCGTCTACCGGACGTGGGCGTCCGTCTCGATGTCGAACCGTGCACCGCCCGCCGCGCTCTCCCCGACCGAGACCGACCAACCGTGCGTCTGTGCGACCTGCTGGACGATGTCGAGGCCGAGTCCCGTCCCGCTGTCGCTGTGGCCACGCTCGAACACCTGCTCGCGTCGGTCCGGCGCGATACCGGGCCCATCGTCGGCCACGTAGAACCCATCGTCGGCGAGTCCCACGTGGATACTCACCCCCTCCCCACCGTGTCGGGTGGCGTTTCCGAGCAGGTTCTCCATCAGTCGCCGGAGATGCGTGGTGTCGGCGTCGACGGTTCCCGACCCGTCGACGGTCAACGTCGCGTCGGTCGCGCCGGTGGCCGTTCGGGCGGTCTCCCAGGCCTCGCGGACCAGCGGCCCGAGGTCGGTCGGGGTCCGCTCCAGCTCCGCGGGGTCGCGCGACAGCGCCAGGACATCGGCGATGAGCGACTCCATCCGGGTGTGGAGCTCGTCGAGCGTGTCCAGGTACTCGACGGTCTCCCCCTCAGCGGTCTGTCGCGCGAGCGTGGTCGTGGCCATGGCGGTGTTGAGCGGGTCACGGAGGTCGTGGCTGAGCATGGCCGAGAACCGCTCCAGCTGTTCGTGGCGTTCACGGAGCGCCTCCGCCGCGGTCACCCCGTCGAGCGCGGTCGTGACCGAGGCCGCGAGGGTGCGGGCCAGCCGGACCCCTTCCTGGGCGAATCCGTCGCCCTGGACGTAGCCGGTGAGCAGCACCCCGTGGTCGCCCAGCGGGAGTATGAGCTCTCCACCGACCGGGGTTCCCTGGCTGTACAGTCGGTCGGCCTCGTCGGGGTCGTCGAATCGTCGGGGCTCGCCGGACTGGAACGCCGCCCACGCGGCGCTCCCATCGCCGGCGGTGAACGTGGGGACACTGTCGAACGTCTCCGCGACGGCGTCGCTCCACGCGACCGGGTCGAGGGCGTCCCGTTCCTCGTCGTGGAGATGAACCGACGACAGCGGGAGGTCGAGCGCGCGGGCCGCCGCCTCGACGGCCACCTCGGCGACCGCCTCCCGGCTATCGGCGGCGAGCAGGTCCCGGGTCGCCTCGTGGAGCGCCTCCAGCGTCGCCCGGGATTCGACCTGCTCGGTCCGGTCCCGGACCACGCAGACGAGACCGCCACCCGGGAGCTGCGAGAGCGTCAGCGCCTGGGGGAACGGCTCGCCGTCGCGCCGGCGCCCGGTCGGGGTCCCGCTCCAGCCCCCGTCACGCTCGAGGGCCACCATGGCCTCCGTCTCGAGCCGTTCGACCTCGGCCTCGTCGTACAGCGACCGCCAGTTCCGCCCCACGAGGTCCTCCGGCGAGTCGTAGCCGTACACGTCGGCGTGGGCGGGGTTGACGTAGCGGTAGCGGCCGTCCTCATCGAGGATGGCGATTCCGGCCCTGGCCGTCTCCAGGACCCGCTGCCAGCCGGCATCGGGAACGTACGTGTCGGCTCCGCCCCCGGTCCCGTCGACCCGCTCACCGATACTCGGTCCGCCAGTCGCGCTGGGCGACGTTCGGAGGGTGAGTGCCACCCCGCCCGGACAGGTGATGGTGGAGCCATCCAGACGTGTCCGCTCCCCGGTGGCAGCCGTCGTGACGAGCGCGACGGGGTCCGCCGACCGGTCGTGGACGAGCGACACCACGTCGTCCGCGTCGGTCCCCGGCGCGGGGCCGAGGAGGGCATCGACCGGTCGCCCGGCGATGTCGGTGTCCGCGTCGCCGTCCTTCGCGCCGCCGCCCTCCGCGTCGCCGACCAGGTCGGCTGCTCGCTGGTTGGCGTAGCGGACCACGCCGTCGTCGTCGACGACGAGTACGGCCGCGTCGTGGTCCTCGACGAGGGCCCGGAGGGCGTCCGCCACCACGGACTGGTCGTTCTGATTCGACACTTCGATACAGTGGGCTCCCCACCGTTGTCAATCTCCCGTCCATCCTCGCCCGGGTACCCGACCGGCTCAGACGGGCTCCTCGTCCTCCTCGTCGTCGGTCTCGACGACCTCGATGACCTTCAGCGGGACGTTGCGGAGCGCACCGCCGACCTCGCTGGTGGCGATGCGGCTGGCGTGCTCCTCTGACTCGGCGTCGAAGATCTCCATCTCCATCGCCAGCCCCACCAGCGCGGTGTCGGCCGCGACGAACACGGAGTCGAGCGTCTCCCGGCAGGCCGGGCAGGTGGTCGCGCCGACGTTCATGTCGACGTACTCCAGGTCGGCCTCGTTGAGTCGCTTCCCGGCCTCGCTGATGGCGACGCCGATGGCGTCGTTCGAATCCTCGACGTCGCGCACGAGCCACGCGGCCTCCATCCGGACGTAGTAGTTGCTCATGGCCGTTGATGTGGGACCACTGGGGAATTGGCTTGCGGTTCGTCGGTCGTACATCGAGTGCCGGCAGGTCCTCGCGCTCTAGCGAACGACAGCGGCGGGAGCGAAGCGACCGGAGCGGAGCCCAGCGAGCCGCGGCGGTTCTCGCGAGGGCAGCGAGCGAGACGTCGTAGCGTACGAGCTGTCTGTCTCTGAAGCCATCAGGCTGTGCCGTCGTCTCCGGGAGCGCCATCGCCGAAGAGGACGAGAACTACGAGCAGTATCCCGAACCCTGCAGAAACCAGCGGGCGTTCCAGCACAGCGTCGATCCATGGCTGGACCATCTCCGGTGAACTGTAGATGAACGCCCCGACGACGATGCCGATGATGCCCAGGACGACCAGTCCCCCCGTGCCTCTCAGCTTTAATGTTGCCGTCATGTTTGCACCCCGTGGTGTGATACATGAGAACGTTGTAGCAAAGAATTTATGACAAGAAAACAACAGGAGATGTGAGGCGGCCGTATCTGCCGACAGCGGGTATATCCAGCACTTCATCGTGTGGATAGTAGCGGGTACATCTCCCCTCTGGTCGTCGGTCGTGATACCGGTCCGAGTGATGAGTGCCCACAACTATTCAGATATACTGGTTATAAATCTTGAAAATCGCGCATATGTGACAGAATACGCAATATGGACGGAAATTCTCCTGCGGCGGTGCCCACCCGTCCCTGGACACACAACCCATATGTGGCCGCACGCCGCCCACACGGACATGAGCGATTCGGGGCCGAAACAGGTGGACGACCCGGACTACCACAGCCGGAACCACACCGCGGCCCAGACCTGCGGGTGGACGGCCAACGCGCTCCGTGGCGAGGGTCGCTGCTACAAGAACACCTTCTACGGCATCCAGAGCCACCGCTGCATCCAGATGACGCCCGTCGTGAAGTGCAACGAGCGGTGTGTCTTCTGCTGGCGGGACCACCAGGGTCACTCCTACGAACTGGACGGGGTCGAGTGGGACGACCCCGAGGCCGTCGTGGAGGCGAGCATCGAACTCCAGCGCAAGCTGCTGTCGGGCTTCGGCGGCAACGACCAGGTACCCGACGAGGCCTTCGAGGAGGCGATGGAGCCCCGGCACGTCGCTATCTCGCTGGACGGCGAGCCGACCCTCTATCCGTATCTCCCGGAACTCATCGAGGCGTTCCACGACCACGGCATCACGACGTTCCTCGTCTCGAACGGGACCCGGCCGGAGGTCATCGCGGAGTGCGACCCGACCCAGCTGTACGTCAGCGTCGACGCCGCCGACCGGCAGACCTTCGACGACGTGGTCGGCGCGATGGAGGACGACGCGTGGGACCAGCTCGTCGAGACGCTGGACGTGCTCGCCGCCAAGGACGAGACCCGCACCGTCCTCCGGACGACGGTCCTCAAGGGATTCAACGATCACCATCCCGAGTGGTACGCGGGGATGTACGACCGCGCGGACGCCGACTTCGTGGAGCTGAAGGCGTACATGCACGTCGGGCACTCGCGCGGCCGACTGGACCGGTCGGCGATGCCCGCCCACGAGGAGGTCATCGACTTCACCGAGGCGGTCCAGGAGTACCTGCCGACCCATCCCATCCTGCGCGACGTGCCCGAGTCACGAGTCGCGCTGCTCGCGCGCGACGAGGACACCTGGGTACCGAAACTGAAGGGTGGCAGCGAGTTCTGGAACGACGATCCGTACGACGCCAGCGCGGACTGAGCGACGCGGACGATTCCTGTGGTCGATTCCCCCGGGCGCTTCTACGACAGCTGGGGGTCGATGTCCAGCCCGGCGTCACGGCTCACCATCGTCTTCGCCTTCTCGATGGTCGTTCCAGCGACGGGGCCGTTCGTGCTCAGGTGGGTCAGGGCGCCGATGGCCTCGCTCCCATCGAACCCGGTCACGGTCGGCTGGCAGGTCTGGACGGCGGCGCCGGAGTCTCCCTGCGCGGAGGCCGTGGCCGCGCGCCAGACGCCGGCCTCCGGGTCGGTCCCCAGGCCGGCGCCGGTGCGACCCTTCGTGAGGAACGTCTCGCCGAAGGCCACGGCGTTCCCGTAGTGACAGGTCGTCTCCCCTCCCTCCAGCGTGCCGACGGTCGAGGGGCCATCGAACTTGGGCATGGACCTGTCGATCAGGCCCTCTGCGGCCGACGGGATCTCCACCAGCCCGAAGTCCTCGCCGATCTGGACACCGTCCAGCGCCTGGCGCGCGTAGACGACATCGCCGAGGTCGACCAGGCGCCCGACCTGCACGCCGTTCAGGCCGGTCGCGCCGCCGGTCGCGCAATCGATACAGACCTGGACCTGCACGTCGCTGGCGTCGAAGCTGCCGCCCGCGTTCGTCTCGGCATCGGCGCTCCCCGGCAGGAAGCAGTGGCCCGCCGCGCCCAGGTAGAGGCTCCCGTCTCCACCCTCCCAGACGAAGTTGGCGGTGCAGCCGGCCGTCGTCCCGCCACGTGAGATCAGGACGAACGAGCCCGGCCCGATACCCGAGGAGCGCTCCGGCGCGACCGATGCCGCGTCGACCGACTCGAACGCGTCCATCCGGTCCGTCATGTCGAGGCACGGAATCTGCCTGGCGTCCTCGAGCGGACCTTCCTCTGCCGAGGCGGTTCCGACTCCGGCCAGCCCGGTCGCAGCAGCTGCACCGGATTTGAGTACGTTTCGTCGTGTGAACGTCGAATCGTCTGCCATCAGCATACGAGTGTGTTGACCGAACGATTACCCTGCTGCCGGGATAGATGGGGTATTTATCCAGCAGGAAGCGGACGCGGACCCGACCGGTGTACCGCCGCGCTCGGGAGCGCCGGCCTCCCGGCACGAACGGCCACGACCGCCACTCTTTTGCATGGACCTGGCCCTACCACGCATACACCGGCGAGTCCATCCGCGGTTCGCGGTCCCTCTCGACCATCACGTTTCTGTTACGCATCACGGGAACGATACACTTATCGGAGTCGTTACTCTAGTCGAGTGTATGGCAGAGACACGCGCCGCGGTCGGACCCGCGGAGGTGGCCACCCTCAAGGAACTCGCGCTGGAGGGGGCCCTCGCCGGAACGACGGTCACGTGTGCGGGGCTGGCCGAGCGGCTCGACGCCTCGAACCAGACCGCGTCGCGCCGGCTCCAGCGGCTCGACGAGACCGGATTCATCGACCGGGAAGTGCTCAACGACGGGCAGCGCGTCCAGTTGACGCCGGACGGCGAGGCGCGACTCCGACGCGAGCACGCCGATTACCGCCGGGTGTTCGAGGGCGCCGACGCCGATGTCACGCTGCACGGCACCGTCACGGCCGGGATGGGTGAGGGGCGCCACTACATCTCGCTCCCGGGCTACATGGAGCAGTTCGTCGACCGACTGGGGTACGAGCCGTTCGCCGGGACGCTCAACGTCGACCTCGACGAGGAGAGCGTCCGTGAGCGCGGCCGGATGGACGCGCTCGACCCCGTCCGTATCGACGGCTGGGAGGACGACGAGCGGACCTACGGCCCGGCGTTCTGCTGGCCCGCCACTATCGAAACCGATGGCGGAACGTACGACCCGGCCCACGTCATCGCCCCCGAGCGGACCCACCACGGCGACGACCAGCTGGAGGTCATCGCGCCGGACCGACTCCGCGACGAGCTCGGTCTCGAGGACGGCGAGGAGATAACCGTCCGCGTCACGGGTGAAGAGCGATGACCCGAGCCGACACCGACACGGACGCCGCCAGCGCCGTGACCGAGTCCGAACCGGTCGAGGCCGCCATCGAGGCGTTCGAACTCGGCGAGCCGGTTCTCGTCCACGACGCGGCCGACCGCGAGGGTGAGACGGACCTCGTCTACCCCGCTGCTGCGGTCGACCCAGCCGCCGTCTCCCGGATGCGTAACGACGCTGGCGGGCTGGTCTGTACGGCCGTCTCGCACGACGTGGCCGAACTGCTGGACCTGCCCTTCCTGCAGGAGTCCATCGACCACCCGCTCGCCGCCGACCATGAACTCGCGTACGACGAGCGCTCCTCGTTCTCGTTGACGGTCAACCACCGCGAGACGTTCACCGGCATCACCGACGAGGACCGCGCGCTCACCATCCGCGAACTCGGCCGGCACGCGACCGACCCGGACCCCGCGGCGTTCGCCGATGACTTCCGCGCGCCCGGCCACGTCCACCTCCTCCGCGCGGCCCCGGACCTGCTCCACGACCGCGAGGGCCACACGGAACTGGGCATCGCGCTGGCCGACGCGGCCGGCACCGAGCCTGCGGTCGTCGTCTGCGAGATGCTCGACGACGAGACCGGCGGCGCCCGCTCGCCCGTCGATGCCCGCCGCTACGCCGCCCGTCACGACCTCGTCTACGTCGAGGGGGCGGACCTGCTGGGCGCGTTGCGGTAGTCTGCTAGGGTATCGTTATACCGGGTCGCGTGGCACTACTCGACAATGGAAGCCGACAGCGGTGGCGGCCAGCGGGTCGCTCGGACCGTCGGTCGGTACGTCAACCACGACGACGTACTCGTCCGCTTCGGAGCGTTCTGGCTCGTGGTCGCGGCCGTGTTCACTGCCTCATGGGTCGGGAGCTACCACCTGCTTCCACAGGGGCTACTCCGGGGCGCCAACCCGGCGGCGACCGCCGACTACGCGGGGAGCGTGCCCCGGGAGTTCCTGACACTGTTCGCGTGGAACGTCGGCGTCTCGCTGGTCGCCATCGGTGCGAACACGTTCCGCTCGGTGAACACCCCGCTGGGCTACCTCGTTCTCGTGGTGCAGACCATCCAGTACGGTGCCGTGTGGGGGACCGGGTCGCTGGGGGTCGGAACCGGCGCACGAATATCCCCCTCGCTCGCGGTACTGGTCGACCGGAGCGGTCCGATGGAGGTCACGGCGGCCGTCGCGGTCGTGGTCGCCACGCGTGGGGTGATACTGTGGCACCAGAAGTCCGGACCACGCTGGCGCGAGGAGTTCGAACGTGTGGGCTCGCCACGGGACTGGTCGCTGACCCGCCGAGAGTGGGCGCTCCTGGCCGCGAGCTACCTGCTGCTCGCGGTATCGAACTACCGGGAGGCCGTTGACATCGCGCGGGTCGCCGGGTGATGGAGCGTGCCACACCAGCGGGCCACCGGGCCGCGCCAGCCACCCGCACGGACCGTCAACACTCATTAGCCCCCGATACGACCGTCGGGGTATGGGATTCGAGGAGATGGACGTCGACACCATCTGGATGGACGGTGAGTTCACCGATTGGGAGGACGCCCAGGTTCACGTGCTGACGCATAGCCTCCACTACGGAACGGCCGTCTTCGAGGGCGTCCGCTGCTACGACACGGAGGAAGGGCCCGCTATCTTCCGCTGGGACGAGCACCTGGACCGGCTCTACGAGTCGGCCGCCGCGCTCGACCACGACATCGAGCACACGCGCGAGGAACTGACCGAGGCCACGCTGGAGCTCATCCGCCGGCAGGACCTGGAGTCGTGCTACATCCGGCCGCTGGTCTACTACGGCTACAACTCCCTCGGTGTGAGCCCCAGCGAGTGCCCGACCGACACGATGATCGCCTGCTGGCCCTGGGGTGCCTACCTCGGCGAGGAGGCCCTCGAGGAGGGGGTCGACGTGATGGTCTCCTCGTGGCGCAAGCACCACTCCTCGCAGATTCCGACCAACGTGAAGGCCACCGGCGCCTACATCAACTCGATGCTGGCGGGCGAGGAGGCCCGCGGCAACGGCTACGTCGAGGCCATCGTCCTCAACAAGGAGGGCGACGTGGCCGAGGGCCCCGGCGAGAACATCTTCATGGTCAACGACGGGGAGATCTACACGCCCGGGCTCGCCGAGTCCATCCTCGACGGTATCACCCGACAGACCGTCATCGACATCGCGACGGACCTGGGCTACGAGGTCCACGAGGAAGCGAAAATCGCCCGCGGACAGCTCTACACCGCCGACGAGCTGTTCTTCACGGGGACGGCGGCGGAGGTCACGCCAATCCGCACCGTCGACGACAACGAGATCGGTGCCGGGACGCGTGGCCCCGTGACCGAGGAGATCCAGCAGCGCTTCTTCGATATCGTCGAGCGCCGGACCGACGACTACGACGACTGGTTCACCTACGTCTGAACACGGGGTCACTCCGACGGCGTCCCGGAGAGACGCCTTCTGCGCGCTCGCTACCCGCTCAGGTCCTTCCGCCGGTGCCGGATTCGGTCGGCCTGCTCGGGCTGTCCGTCCACGTCCGCCAGCTGTTCGGCCGCCTCCAGCGTTCGGATGCCGTCGTCGAGGAAGCTCAGGATGTCACCCGGGTACGCGTAGACGAGGTAGTCGTCGCTCATCACGTCCACGATGGCCTCCGGGCCCATGCCCTGCGCCCGGAGGTCCAGCAGGTAACCGATGAACTTCTCCTCGGGGTGGCCACAGTAGGGGTTGGACTGACAGTCACAGTCGAGGAAGTCCTCGGCGAAGTCGAGCACGCGCTCCTGGGTCGCCTCGTCCAGATTCGACAGCCCCTCCCCCTGGAACAGGATGTCCAGTGTCGCGCCGGAGAACGCCCCCTTCGGGAAGCTCGTCTCCAGCTGCGAGGCCAGCTGTCGGTGGTTCTTGACGTATATCTTGTCCGTGATGGCCACGCTTGGGCGCCCTTGTGTGCCGAGCGGCTAAAGCGACGCGGTGTCCGGTGTGTGTGAGTGTGGCGGGGAGGCGGGGAAGGCGTAACGTATATTGACCGTGCAATCCTTGCTACAAGTGCGTGTCCGGGCTGGGGTATTGGTATCCTCCAAGCTTGTGGTGCTTGGGAAGCGGATTCGATTTCCGCGCCCGGACTGATATTCTATCTGGAGAACTAACCAATTAGTGACAGCTTTGGTGATTTATAAATTCACCATCTGAATTACGTTCCCATGGAGGCTTCCATCCCGTCGCTCGAACCTTTTCAGGCGTGACGAAGCACGACCTGCTATGACCGAGCGGTGTCCGACCTGTGGCGAGACCTTCGAGTCGACGCGGGGGCTGGGGGTGCATCATAGCGCCGTCCACGACGAGCTGCTACCGAATCGGACGTGTGCAGCCTGCGGAGCTGCCTTCCACAGCGAACACGAGCGGAAGTACTGCTCCGAGAGTTGCAGGGACGGGGCAGTCTCGTTCGAGGGGGAGAACAATCCCAACTGGAAGGGCGGAAAGGCGGAGACGACCTGTGATATCTGCGGTGACGCGTTCTCCTATTACCCCTCCGAGAAACCGGGGAGCTACTGTCCGGACTGCGTAGAATCCGAGGACTGGCGATACAGGCCGGATACGTCCGGCTCGAACCACGGTCGCTGGACCGGCGGCGTCCGGGAGCTCGAGTGTGATACCTGTGGCAGCACGACCGAGCGGAAGCCGGGCGATATCAAGGGCGAACACGTCTTCTGCTCTCGCGACTGCCAGTACGACTGGCTCTCCGAGGCGTTCACCGGCGAGGGCCACCCCAACTGGCTGGGTGGTGGGATGCCCAACTACCGGGGCGACTGGCGCGAGGTCAGGCGGCAGGCGCTCGAGCGCGACGACCGGACCTGCGTCGTCTGCGGGACGGATGTGGAGGAACTCGGACGGAACCCCGATGTCCATCACATCGTTCCCATGCGGGCGTACGCGGAAGCACCGGACCGTGAACGCGAGGATGCCCACCGACTCGATAACGTCGTCTGTCTCTGTCCGTCCTGTCACCGGCGGGCGGAGTTCGGGAACATCGCCCGTGATAGACTCCGTGAGCTCGCTAGCATTTCGGGCAGTTCAAGAACAACATCTGATACACGTCATTAATAACGAAAATTATGAAGATACGGTGGTTCGAGGTCGGTCTCTGCGCTCGGGGCTACTGCACACTCCGCCCGGGAGTCGTCGGTCCGTAGAACTCTCCGTGGAACGCGAACGGGAGTCGGTGCGGGAGCCGAGCCCGCGCGAGTTCGCGGAACGACCCGGCATCCAGCACCAGCAGGAACGTCCGGTCGGCGTCGGTGTCCAGCACCAGCGAGAGGACGACGCCGTCTTTTTCCTGGCCCTCGCGGGCTGCCGGCACGAACACCGGCTCGCCGGGGTAGCAGCCCGGTTCGCTCCAGCGGTCGGCGTAGCCCGGGCCCCGCTCGGTATCCACCTTCGCGAGGTGCGAGGGAAGCGGGCCGTCGCGCCGGGTCTCGGCGCAGTAGACGTAGCGGTGTTCGCGGCCGTTCCGCCGGTAGTCGATGGTGGGGAACTCCACGGGGCCCGACAGGAGCAGTGCGCGGGTGGCGCGAGCCGATTCGCCGCCGTCCAGCGGGAGTCGATAGCGCACGAGGTCGCCGGCCGGCAGGTCGACATCGTCGCTCCGCAGGTTCTCGAGCGTGAGACCGGTCACGGCCCGTTCGTCCGCGAAGGCGACGAGGTCGATGACGAGTTCGTCCGTGTCGCCGCCCACCTCGTACGCGTTGGCGACGTGGTAGACGAATAACGGGTCCGCCGGGACCGTCGCCACGCGCTCGCCCTCGCGCGTGAGGACGTGGAACCGGGCGTCGCGGTCGAAGCTGGTGAAGCCATCGAGGAAGGTCTCGCGGGTGAGGGCGCTCCGCAGCAGCACCGAGGCGTCGAGGCCGAACGGGAGTTCCGGAACGACGACGTACCGCTCGGTGAGTGCGAACGCGTGGACGTACGGGAGGTTCTCGAACGCGAGCGTCGCGAGCGGTTCGGGCGCCGGGATGGGAACGTCGCCGCCGCCCGTCACGGTCGGTGCATCCGGGTCGTCGGGCCGCCGGAACAGCGTGTATTCGACGTTGCGACCGTAGGTGACCCCGAGTTCGAGGAACGCTGGCCCGCCGTCCTGCTCCGGGACCCAGTGTCGGTGGCCGAGCGTGAGGTCGCAGTCCAGGCCCGCGGTCTCGTCCACTCGGCCGAGCCACTCGCCGCCCTCGTCGACGGCCTGCGCCCAGCGCGACTCCGTGACCGCGAGGTCGGTCCCGGCGACACGAGCGACGCCGATGACCGGGTTGTCCGGGAACACACCTGCGACCGTCTGGTAGACGCGTCGGGGGAGCCAGCGGTCCGGCGGTGTCCCGGGGAACGGGGTCCGGACCCCCTTGCCGGCGTCGGCGTAGCGCCGGTCGCGACTGTCGACGTGCCGGTTGCGGTAGCGGACCTCGCCGTCGCCGATATCGAGCCGTCGGAGCATCCCGAACGGGTCGAACCAGTGGCGGAGGTCCGTGTCGCCGGCCTCGAAGGTGCCGGGGCCGTTGACGAGGTAGGTCCCCTCCAGCCAGCCGGGGAGCGTCCCCGCGACCGCGAGGTCGGCAGACACTTCCTCGTACTGGCTTGCCAGTCCTGACGTTGCGGGATTCGCCACAGCAACAGTACGGACGGCCGGGGCAAGTAGCTACGGTGCGAGGGCGGGTACAGGCGAGACCGACAGCCGTCCCGCCCGACTTATCCCGACGCCCCGCCTCGCCAGTGGTATGGACGCAGCGCTGGTCACCGTTGGCGACGAACTCCTCGCAGGCGATACGGAGAACACGAATGCGACGTGGCTGGCCCGCGAGCTGACCGAACGAGGGGTCGATGTCCGGCGGGTCCTCACCGTGCCGGACGTGGAGGCCGCCATCGCCGACGCCGTCCAGGAGTACGCCGACCGCTACGATGCCGTCATCGTGACGGGTGGGCTCGGCGGGACACCGGACGACCTGACGATGGACGCTGTCGCCGCGGCCTTCGACCGACCGCTCGAGGAGAACGACCTCGCGCGCGCCGACCTCGAACGGACACTGAAAGCCATCACGGACTCGTACCCGGACCTGAACGTGGATATCGAAGCCGAGGCCGCCATCCCGGCGGGTGCACGCCCGCTCATCAACGACGCCGGCCTCTCGCCGGGCGCCGTCGTCGAGAACGTCTACGTCCTCCCCGGCATTCCCGGTGAGATGCAGCGCATGTTCGAGGGCGTCGCCGAGGAGTTCGCGGGGGACGTGGAGTCGCGGGTGCTGTACACGACCGAACCGGAGGCCAACCTCATCGAGCGACTCGACGGCGTCCGGAACCGGTTCGGCGTGCAGGTGGGCTGTTACCCGGACCGGGAGGCCGGTCACAATCGGCTGAAACTCCGGAGCGACGACCCCGAGAAACTGGACGAGGCGACCACCTGGCTCCGCGACGAGGTCAAACTGGTCGAGCCGGACGCGGACACCCAGGTCGGGGAGAACACCCGGTCCGGCACGAGTGACGACGGGTGAGCTGGTTGCAACCCTGCATCACGATGGCCGTGGCTTCAAGCCCCTCGGCGGCCTAGCGCCGGTATGCCAAGCTATCGGATCGGGAGCATCCTCGGCATCCCGATCGAGCTGGACCTGACCTTCCTCCTCATCCTCCCGGTGTTCGCGTACGTCATCGGGTCGCAGGTCGGAGAGTGGGTCGGCATCCTGAACGACGTGTTCGGCACGGCTATCGCCGTAGCGCCGCTGACGGGCGAGCCAGCGATTGCGTTCGGCATCGGCACCGCCGCCGCCATCGCGCTGTTCGCCAGCGTGCTGCTCCACGAGCTCGGGCACAGTGTCGTGGCGATGCGCTACGACGTGGAGATCACCTCCATCAAACTCTGGCTGTTCGGTGGCGTCGCCCAGCTCTCGCGCTTCCCGGACGACTGGCGGCAGGAACTGTACATCGCCATCGCCGGTCCCATCGTGAGCGTCCTGCTCGGGGGCGCCTTCTTCCTCGCGTTCCGCGTCTTCCCCGGCTCCGGTGGCGTCGCGGCCGCTGCCATCTCCTTCACGCTGGGCTATCTCGCGCTCACCAACGTCGCGTTAGCGGCGTTCAACATGCTCCCCGGCTTCCCGATGGACGGGGGACGCGTCCTCCGCGCGCTGTGGGCCCGCAACCAGCCGTACGCCGTGGCGACCCGTCGTGCCGCGGCGGTCGGCAAGGCCTTCGCCTTCCTCCTGGGCTTCTTCGCCCTGTTCGGTGGGGCCGGCATCAACCTCTACCTCGTCGCCATCGCCTTCTTCATCTACATGGGTGCCTCCTCGGAGGCCCAGCAGACGATGCTACGCGCGGCGTTCGAGGGCGTCTCCGTCGGAGACGTGATGACGCCCGTCGAAGACGTCGACACCGTCGACGCGGAGACATCGGTCGCGGCCCTGGTCGACCGGATGTTCCGCACCCGCCACACCGGCTTCCCCGTGGTCCAGAACGACCGGCTCGTCGGGATGGTCACGCTGGAGGACGCCCGGAAGGTCGACGAGGTCGAGCGCGACGCCTACCGTGTCGAGGAGATAATGTCGCGCGACCTCCACACCATCGACCCCGGTGAGGACGCGATGGAGGCGTTCTCCCGGATGCAGGAGCACGGCGTCGGTCGCCTCGTCGTCGTCCGCGAAGATAGTGGGCACGAGGAGGGGGCGTTCACCGGCATCATCTCGCGGACGGACCTGATGACGGCGCTCGACATCATCCAGTCCTCCGGCGGCGAGTCCGGGGCGCCCTCGCTCCGACGCGGCACGGAGCGTGACCAGTCACGGGAGATCTGAGACGGGATAGAAGCACTCGATTGGGATTTTATTGCCTAGGCAGGTCTGCTATGTCGAATATTAAGGGATAATATGTCGAATACAGGAACAATCTGGCTCTCGGCTATCCGTCCGAGCGCTATCGGTGCGCCGTCGCTCAGAGCCCGTCGATGCGGTCGGCGCACTCGTAGCCGGCCACGACCGCGCCGTTCAGCGACCGCTCGGGGTACTGTGCTCGCGAGGCCATCCCCGCGTAGTAGAGCCCATCGGCCACGTCGTCGCCGAGGTCGTAGGGGACCACCTTCTCCAGGTAGCCGCGCTCGTACACCGGCGCCGTGCGCGGGTTCCGTCCGACCTCCATCCACTCGACCGTCGAGCGGTCGAAGTCGGGGAACAGGTCCTCGATGCCCGCGAGCCAGTGTTCACGCACCTCGGCGTCGTCCATCTGCCAGAGTTCCTCGTCCATGTCCTGCACGTAGCTGGCGGCGTAGAGCAGGTGTTCACCGCCGTAGCGCTCCTCGGGGACGAAGTTGGTGTGTTCGATGAGCGCGCCGAAGGGTGCGTCGTCGGCGATGTTGAGCCAGTAGGTGTCCATCAGCTGCTCGTCCATCCCGAGGACCGCACAGACCGAGCCCTGGAAGTCGATGTCGCACTCGTAGCCGACCCAGTGTTCGAGGAGATGGGGCATCGTCGCCACCACGAGCGCGTCCACCTCGTGGTCGGTCGTGCCGCCGTCGGTTTCGACGGTCACGGACTCGACGCTGTCGCTGTGCTGGATGCCCGTGACGCGGGCCCCTGTCTCGATGTTGTCGTGGCCCACGTCCTCGACGAGTGCGTCGAGCAACTGGGCGAAGCCCCCGTCGAGATAGCCGAGTATCTCCCCGCGTCGGAGGTCGCGCTCGCCGCGGAACTTGATGCGGCCGAGCAGCCACGCCGCGCTCACGTCCTCCTTCCGGGAGCCGAACTTCGCGTCCAGCAGCGGCTCGAAGAAGAACTCGTACACGCCTCGGGTCGTGTGCTCCAGCAGGAACTCGCGGATGGGGACGTCCTCGAAGTCCGCGAGGTCGTCGTACGTGTCGAACGAGGGGATGCCGCCACGTACGTCGACCTCCAGCGTGAGCATCCCGAGCCGGAACTTGTCGTAGAGCGAGAGGTGTGGGTACGCCAGAATCTCGCCGGGCGTGTCCAGCGGGTGGACGGTCCCGTCGACGTAGTAGGCGTTCTGCCCGACACGCCACTCGACTGCGTCGCCGAGGCCGAGGTCCTCGGCGAGTTCGACGATGGTCTCCTCGGACTTCGAGAGGTGGTGGTAGAACTTCTCGATGGGGTCGCCCCCCGTCTCGTAGGTGGCGGCCAGGCCGCCGAGGTCGTCACTGGCCTCGAAGACAGTCACGTCGTGGCCGCGCTTCTGCAGCCGGTGGGCGGCGGCGAGTCCGGCGATACCGCCACCGACGATGCCTATCATGAATCCGGGTCCGGCGCCACCGTGTAAGGCGCTTGTGGATAGGCCAGGCCTAAACGGGCCTCAGACCACCGCCCTGCCCACGACGAGTGCGAGACAGAACACCGTCGCAGCCAGCGGCAACGCCACTCCGACGCGGTAGCCGACCCGGGCCCGGTCCCGACCGTACCGGAGCCCCGTCGCGAGCGCGGTCAGGATTGCGGTCAGTGCCAGCACGTACAGCCCGACGGCGAGGCCGAGATGACCGACCGGCAGGGCGGCACCGAAGTCCGTGGCCGCGCCACGCCCTACCCCCACCCCCACGGTGTCGGCACGGCCGGCCGTCCCGGCGGCGAGTGCGACCGTCGTGCCCCCAACGAGTGGTCCGAACACGGTGGCCGTGTTCGCCAGCGTGGCCGTCAGCCGGGCGGTCTCGCGACGCGTTCGCCGGGTCACCTGCCGCAACTCCGCGAGATGTTCGCCGGTCGCGACGAGCAGGTCGCCGGCGGGCGGCCCCACGCGTCCTGCCCGAGCGAGCGCGGTCACGGCGCGCTCGACGCGTGGACTCGGCAGGTCCCCGGCCGGTCCGCCCGGACCGAGGAACGCGGTCTCGATGTCGCACCCGAGCCGACGCCCACGCTCGCTCGCGGTCGCGAACGCCTCCTCGACGGGCCCCCCGAGCGATGCCGTCGCGTCCGCGATTGCCCGCTCGACGGCGACGCCGGCCGCTACCTCGTGCCCGACCGCGACCAGCGCGTCTGGGAGCCCTCGTTCCACCGCCACCGTCCGTTCGCGGACCGCGACCGTCGGCCGATGATGCACCGCGAGCCCACTCCCGGCGGCCCCGACTGCCGCGACCGGCGCCGCCCACCCCGGAACCGGCGGCAGCAGTGCGACGACCGCACCGGTCACCGTCGCGGCCCCCAGTCCGACCGCGACCGCCAGCCACGGTTCGTCGGGACGTGCCGGATGCGATTCCGGGACGGGGTCGCGGGGGAAGGCGACCGGCCGCCGGGCGAGGAGCCACGTGGCGGCTCCCAGTAGTGTCACCGGAAGCAGCAGGTCGTAGCAGCCCACCACCGCGGCGAGCAGGAGTTCCGCGGGAACGCCGGCTGCGACCACGCCCGGGAGGATGCCGACGAGCGCGAGCGGCAGCAACACGCCGAACGCGTACACCGCGGTCACCGGGCCGTGGAGCGACGCCGCCGCGGACGTGGCCCGCTCGCGGACGCTCTCGGCTGCGGCCTCGGTCGCACGGTCGAGTCGTCGCTCGCGCTCGTCAGCCGGGGCCATTGTGGCCGCCACGACCTGTCGCACTGCCCGTGCGAGTTCGGGGTGGTCGGCCGCGCTGGCGGCAGCGAACGCCTCCAGACCGGCGCTGTCGCGCCCACGCGCCCGCTGGACGTGTGCGGCGAGCCGGTCGGCCAGCGGGTCGTCGCCATCACACCCGGCAGCCGCGGCCGCCTCGGGTGTCGGCTCGATGTGTACCCGGAGCGCCATCCGCCCGACCAGCCGGGGGACGGCCCCGACGGCTCGAGCCGACCGGAGCTGGGCTGCCACTCCGGAGCGGTGGGCGAACCACTGCACGAGCCGGTTCCACGGCGGTCCGTCGGTCACGCGTCCGCCCCCGCCTCTGTCGTCAGCGTCTCGCCACGCGCTTTCGCGGCGGCGAGTGTCTCGGCGTACGACTCCCCCGGCTCGCACAGGTCGGCGACAACCGCGCTCGCGCCGCCGCCGAGCCGTTCCGCCGCGACGAGCGAGCCGTCCTCGGCCTCGTAGAGTGGGGCGAACGCCGCACCTCCGTCGTCGGTCCTGACAACCTCCTCCACGCGGCGGACCCGTCGCTCCCGGCCCCGGGTCGTCTCCCGGGCACCGACGGTCACCAGCAGGTCCGTGTCGGCGAACGACGACTCCGGAACGCCGAGGTCCGTCACCATCCGTTCGCGGACGGTCGCGGCCCCGTCCCCGTGGACGGTGCCGAGGACGGCCGAGCCGCCGGCGCCGACACGCATCGCCTCGTAGAGGACCGCCGCCTCCTCGCCGCGGACCTCACCGACGACGAGCGCGCTCTCCCCGAGGCGGAGCGCCGTCCGGAGCGCCTCGGCCGGGGACAGCTCGGCACCGTCGCCGGTTCCGACCCGGAGCGCCTGCACGTCGCGACCGGCCTCCCGGAGCGCTGCCGCCGGCAGCTCCGGCGTGTCCTCGACGAGGACGGTCCGGCTCCCGGCCGGGAGTTCCCAGAGGAGCGCGCCGAGCAGCGTCGTCTTCCCGGCCCCGCGCTCGCCCGTCACGAGACAGGCCACGCCGCGCTCGACCGCCAGCGACAGCAGTCCAGCGACCTCGGGAGTGAGGGTCCCGTTCGCGACGAGGTCACAGAGGCGCCATGCCTCCCGGTCGTGGGCCCGGAGCGCGAAGGCGTGTCCGTCGCTGACCGGCCCCGTGACCCCCGAGACACGGACGCGGCGCCCCGCGACCTCCGTCGTCGCGGCCAGTGTGGGCGAGGAGCGAGCGAACGCCCGTCCCGAGGCTCGGCGGAACCGTCCAGCCAGTACCGAGGCTCCCTCGCGAGCCAGCCGGACGTTCGTGGTCATCGACTCGTCGTCGCGGCGGACCCGGAGCGGCGTCTCGGCGACCGGCGCGGTGGCGAAGACGTCCGAGACCGCGTCGTCGGCGAACAGGTCCGAGAGAACCCCTGCACCGCGGGTGTGTTTCGCGAGGGCGGCAGCGAGTGCGACCACGTCGGGTTCGACGGCCTCGGTATCGCCGGGTTCGGCCAGTGCAGCCTCGACCGCTGCGGTCGGATCGTCGGCGCCGTCGGCGAGCGCCCGGCGGGCGGCCGCGAGCGTCGCGAGCGCGGCGGCGGAGAACCGGACGACCGGCGGCTCGATGTGGTACCGGCGCGGCGCCTCCGCGTCGGGCCGGTCGTAGAGCCGAACCACCGCTCCGGTGTCGAGCTCGTATCGGTCGGCGAGGACCCCGTCTGGCGGGGGTGCCCGTTCGACCAGCGAGTGGGTGAGTGCGGGCCCGACGAGTGGCGCGAGACAGTTGTCCTCGGCGGCGGCCGCTTCGTCGGCCGCAGCTTCGGCGACGGCTAGCAGCCCGCTCTCGGCGGCCGCGTGAGACACGGCATCCGACCGCCCTGCCGCCCGGGCCGCCGCGACCAGCGGTTCGCGCCGTGCCCGCCGTGCAAGTGCCGGGTCGTGGACACGAGCCGTGTCGGCGAAGCGACCGGCCGCGACCAGCAGCGCGACCGCCAGCCCCTCGTACCACCGTTCGACGCCCCCGTGCTCCGTTCGGATGGCTCGAACGTCCTGCCCGCCGACCGCCGCTACGGTGGTCTCGCGACAGGCCGGCTCGGAAGCGATGCGGCCGGCGCCGGGGCAGTCCGACGCGTCGACGTGGAAGGTCTCGCCGGCCTCGGCGGGGCCTGGGTCGCACGCACACGCCGCTTGCTCGCGTTTCTCCTCGGTCCCCAGCAGCGTGTCAAGTCCGTCGAACATGGGGTCGCTGGTCCCGGCTTCCGGTTTCAACTTCCGGGATGCGGGACACGCTGACGACGGGCGACCCGGCCCGAAGCCGGAGCGCGAGGCGGAGCCGGTGGCGTCCAGCTGCGAGGTCGAGGGTCGTCGCTCCCGTCTCGAGCGCCATCGATGGCTGCCGGCGGTGCCATGGTCCGCGGTCGACTCGCCACCGGATGACGCCGCGTTCGATGCTGAGGGTGCCGCCCGCCGGGACGTGGACGGTCACGGTCCGCCGGGCGACGCCCGAACGGGTCGGGTCGCTCCGCGCCGCGAGCCGGTCGGCCGCGTCGAGCAACTGTGTCGCGGTTTCGTCGAGACGCGTCGCTGTTCGTGTCTCGCGAGCCTGGTCGGCAGCCGCGAGCCCGGCGGTCAGGAGTGCCCCCGCGAGCAGGACCGCCAGAGTGGTCCGGAGCGGACCGCTCATTCGGTGGCGAGGTCGTCCGGCCAGTGGCCGCTGTCCGGGACGCGCCGAGGGGGGTCCAGGCGCTCGGCCGTTCCGGAGTCCTCTCGTGCCGTGTCTCGTGACCCGGCCGTCTCGGCCCTCGGTTCCTCGCCTCTCGGCACCTCGGATGGCAGTTCCTCGTCTCTCGGCACCCCGAACGGCGGTTCCCCGGTCGCCGGCGCATCGGACGGCGTCGCGTCCGGTTCGTCGTCGAGCGCGGCCCGGAGCGCCTGGACGGCGGCCTCGAGCCGGCAGAGTCGGCGGTCGACAGCCGGGGCTGGTTCGTCCCGGTGCTCGCCGCGGGGCGAGGCGTCCCCGGTCCCGGCCGGCGTGTCGGCGGAGGGAGTCATTGGTGGGTCGGGAACGATGTCCTCGTCGGTCAGCGCACGCTCGACCGCACGGAGACGGGCGGCCAGCGTCTCGGTGTCCGGGTTCGGCATAGGGCCGTTGCTCCCGGGATGGTACTTGAATTTCGCCCACAGGTAGCCCGCGGGCAGGAGAACGTGACGCCGCGGTCGTTGTTGCTCGACGCCGCGGTCGTTGTTGCTCGACGCCGCGGTCGTTGTTGCTCGACGCCGCGGGTCGCTACTGCTTGACGAGGCTGCCGCCGTCGAACTCCGGCCGGTCGTAGTCGATATCCATCAGGTCCAGCACCGTCGGGCCGATATCGAACAGGTCGGCGTCCTCGACGGGACAGTCCGGGTCGTCGACGAACAGGCAGGCGTTGTCGAACGAGTGCATCCCGTTGCGTGGCCCGGTGTCGAACACGTCCTCGTGGCCCTTGAAGCCGGACTTGAGGTCGAAGCCGTGGTTCGGGACGACCGTCAGGTCGGGCGCGATGTCGTCGTGGGCACCGCGGTACGCCTCCTCCCTCGTGACGACGCGGTCGGCGACCGGGTCGCCGTTGGGCCCCGTCAGATTCTCGAGGGCCTCCTTCAGTTCGGCGCGGGTCTCCTCGTACTCGTCCTGCGGGACGCCGCCGTTGGGCTCGCGGCCCTCCAGATTGAGATAGAAGCGACCCGGGATGAGCGAGTAGGCACGGGCCTCCTCGGAGATATCGCCGAGTTCGTCGTGGTCGTCGGTGTCGTACTCGAGCCAGCCCTCCCGTTCGAGCCAGGCGTTGCAGTGGACCTCGTAGTCAAGCGTCGTGAACCCGTGGTCGGAGGCGACCATCATGGTCGTGTCGTCGTCGAGCATCCCACGGAGCTCGCCGAGGTAGCGGTCGACCTTCTCGTAGAACTCCATGAAGTACTCGTAGTCCTCGGGGGAGGCCTCCTCGCCGGTCTCGTAGTCGCCGAAGAGGAAGTGGTTGACCCGGTCGGTCGTCATGAAGACGCCGAAGAACAGGTCCCAGTCGTCCTCCTGGATGTAGTGTTTGAAGTTCTCGAACCGGGCGTCGATGGTCCGGTGGGCGTCCTCCATGAAGTCGGCCTTGTCGTCCCTGTGGCCGAGTTTGGCGTTCACGTCGATGCGGTAGTCGTTGTTCTCCAGGTGCTCCCGGAGGTCGTCCGGGTAGGCGGCCTTCTCGACGCCGGGCGAGAGGAAGCCGCTCACCATCCGCTGGACGTCGCGCTGGGGCGGGAACGTGACGGGCACGTTCATCACGGAGGCTCGCCGGTCGGCGTTCTCGACGCGGTCCCAGATGCGCGTCGCACGCACGTCACGACCCATCGGGACGTACGTGTCGTACGACCCGTTCTCTCGGTCCTGGAACCCGTACACGCCGGTCTCGCCCGGGTTGACGCCCGTCGTGAGGGCGGGCCAGCAGGCACTGGATTCCGGCGGAACGATACTGTCGATGGCCCCGGCACTCCCCTCCGACGCGAGTTCCGTCAGGTTGGGGAAGGTGTCGGGGTTGTCCGCGATGAGGCTGTATGGCACCCCATCGATACCGAAGAAGGCCACGCGCGGCCCGTCGCCTCCGCGCAGCCGGTCGAACAGACCCATACCCGCACGACCGGGGTCGGGCTACAAGAAGCTTCGTTTCGCCGCCGAACGGGCCGTCTCCAGGGTAGCGGCAACGCTCCCCGGGTCGACGACGCCGACCGGCGGTCAGTTGGCTGCGGAGTCGTCCCCGGTCGCTACGTCGTTCGGCTCATCCGGCTCCTCGTCGGCCGCCGGCTCGGGCGTCGTGCCCTCGGGAACGACGGTGAGATGGTCGATCCCGACGCCGCCTGATTCTCGAGTGGCCATATCCGACACTCCGGTCTCGACACGCAAATAATTACCCATGGGTATAAGTTATTACGTCCTGGCGGCAGATTACTGCCAGTTGTACTGGCGGCAACCGTTGCCGCTCCCTGGGTTGGCTCCCGCTGGTGTGAGTGGCGAGTGTAGATATCGGAGAGTGGATTCCCCCGGAACTCGGCCCGCATCCGGCGGCTCGGGTATCGAGCGACTCGGCCCCCGCCGAGGGTAATCCGCTGAGGGCGGACGCGACGCTGCTGGGGAGTCGCTCGTCGAGATATCGCAATAGCTCCGCGTCGCTCAGTCGAACTTCTCGTCGTAGAGGTCCTGGGCGTGCTCGATGGCGTCGTAGGCGGCCTGCCGGTCCTCCCAGCCCAGCGTCTCGACCTCCTTGCCCTCCTCGAGGTTCTTGTAGGTCGCGAAGAACTCGTCGATCTCGTCGAGTTGCTGTTGGGTGATGTCCTCGAGGTCCTCGATGTGGTCGTAGCGCGGGTCCTCGGAGGGGACGGCGATGACCTTGTCGTCCTGTTCGCCGTCGTCGTCCATCTTCATGAGCGCGACCGGGCGGGCCTCGATGACACAGCCCGGGAACGTCTGGTCCTCGACGAGGACGAGCACGTCGAAGGGGTCCTCGTCGTCGTAGTACGACTGCGGGATGAAGCCGTAGTCGGAGGGGTAGTGGACGTTGGAGTGGAGGACACGGTCGAGAACGACGCCGGGGATGTCCTTGTCGTACTCGTACTTGTTACGCTCGCCCTTCAGGCACTCCACGACTGCGTATATCTCCTCCGGCGGATTCGGGCCGGTTTCCAGGTCTTCCCAGAGGTTCGCCATGCGCCGGCTTCCGGAGCGGTGTCATAAGGTGTTTCTGTTTTCGGTGCCGGCACCCGATTCCACGGCGCCGGGAACGACCTGCACTGCGGCTCTCACTCCACGGCCGCCTCGGTGACCAGTTCCAGCGATGCCTCGACGACCGCCTGCTGGTCCGCCGAGGGCCACGCGTTCCGGGGAAAGTACTCGGACAGGAACTCCTCGCGCATCCGCTCGGTCGCCTCCTCGACCGGGCGCGCGTAGTGGTTGCTCATGAAGGTCGCGAACGCCCGCGCGTTCGCGCCGTGGACCTCGCCGTGCTCGTCGGCCACCTGCTGGGCCACCGCCGCGTTGTGCTCGTCGACGGCGTCCCAGTCCTCGGTGTCCCCCGCGCCCTCCAGCGGAACCTCGATACCCCGGTCGATATCCTCGATACGGTCGGGGTGGACACTCCCGTCCACGACCCACTCCGACGGGTGCAGGACGAGCGTCTCCTCGGTGTTCTCGCCGCGGATACGCGACGTGTACTCGTGGTCGGCCAGGAGGTCGGCACGGCGCTCGCGGTACGCGGCCGCCTCGTTCTCGTCGATGGCGTCGCGGGCGAGCCGGGTCAAACGCTCGGCCTCGTCGGCGACCTCGCGCGGCAGGGTCTCCGGCGCCCTGTCGGCCGTGTCGGCCGTGTCGGCATCGGTGCCCTCGTCGGCGTCCTCCTCGTGCTCCGTCTCGCCGGGGTGGATGTCCTCAGGCGTCATCGAGTGCTTCGTTCGCCAACTTGTCGGCACGCTCGTTTATCTCCCGCGGAACGTGTTCCAGGGTCCACTCGTCGAACCGGTCGAGCAGTTCCCGGGCTCGCACCCGAAGCTCGCGCAGTTCGGGGTCGTTCGTGTCCCACGCGCCCTTCACCTGCTTCACGATGAGTTCCGAATCTCCGCGGACGTGGACCTCGTCGAAGCCGAAATCGGCCGCGACCTCCAGTGCCGTGATGAGTGCGTGGTACTCGGCCTGGTTGTTCGTCGCCCGGCCGATGGTCTCGCCGCCCTCGGCCGCGATGCCGTTGCCGGTCACGATGGCGTAGCCCGCGGCCGCGGGGCCGGGGTTCCCGCGACAGGCGCCGTCGAAGTAGACGTGGGCGCGGCCACCACCCCCCCGCAGGAGGCCGACCAGTCGCTCCGGCGAGCCACCCTGCACGACGACCTTCCCCTCGTAGGCGACGGCGGTCGCGCCACCGTGTTCGGCCCGCCACAGTTCGTGGTCGGTGTTCCCGGACGCGACGGCGACACCGGCAGCTTCGAGACGTTCGCGGGCCTCCGCCGGGTCGCACTCGACAACGGGCATGCCGGGAGGTGCCCGAACGTCGTACTTATCGGTTCCGGTGAGGCGACCGTAGCGTCCCCGACGGCTAGCGATTTCAGTTACGAGAACCGGGAATAGCCGCGGGATTTATGTGGTATCCCTGCGCCAAAGATTAACCGCGATGTCACGGCCCACACGGCAGCGCGAGCGCAGCCGCGCCGACGAGGGGGAGGCGGAGGAGCAGACCGAGGAGCAGACCGAGGGTACGCGGACCTGTCCGGAGTGTTCGTCCGAGAGCGTCGTCAAGAGCGCCGACCGGGGGGAACTCATCTGTGAGGACTGCGGGCTGGTCATCGAGGAGGACCAGATCGACCCCGGCCCGGAGTGGCGCGCGTTCAACCACTCCGAGCGCCAGCAGAAATCCCGCGTCGGAGCCCCGACGACCCAGACGATGCACGACAAGGGGCTGACGACCCAGATCGACTGGAAGAACAAGGACGCCTATGGGCGCTCCATCTCCTCGGAGAAGCGCTCCCAGATGAACCGGCTGCGCAAGTGGCAGGAGCGCATCCGCACCAAGGACGCCGGCGAGCGCAACCTCCAGTTCGCGCTGAGCGAGGTCGACCGGATGGCTTCGGCGCTGGGCGTCCCGCGCTCGGTCCGCGAGGTCGCCTCGGTCACCTATCGGCGCTGTCTCGACGAGGACCTCATCCGCGGGCGCTCCATCGAGGGCGTCGCCACGGCCGTCCTGTACGCCGCCTGCCGGCAGGAGGGTATCCCCCGCTCGCTCGAGGAGATAAGCGATGTCTCCCGCGTCGAGCGAAAGGAGATCGGCCGGACCTACCGCTACGTCTCGCAGGAACTCGGTCTCGAGATGGAGCCGGTCGACCCCAAACAGTACGTCCCGCGCTTCTGTTCGGAGCTCGAGCTCTCCGAGGAGGTCAAGAGCAAGGCCGAGGAGATAATCACCGAGACCGCCGAGCAGGGCCTACTGTCGGGGAAATCCCCGACGGGCTACGCTGCCGCGGCCATCTACGCCGCCTCGCTGCTCTGCAACGAGAAGAAGACCCAGCGCGAGGTGGCGGACGTGGCGCAGGTGACCGAGGTAACCATCCGCAATCGGTACCAGGAGCAGATAGAAGCGATGGGCCTCGCCGCCTGAGCACGAACGCTACTGGACACGACGGCCGTGCGGACATCGGACTTACTCTGATTACTCGAGGATTTCACACAGAATATCGGGGATAGCTTGCAGACTATCCGAATAGTTCTCCAACATGCTGTGGAATGGATGTACTCTCCATTCTCACACTCCCCTGCTAACTCCCCCACGCCTAACTCCGGCCCGCGAGAACTGCCGCTATGCAGGTCATCGTCCACGGCGGGGCCGGGAGTCCAGCCGACGAACCCGACGACCGCCAGCAGGTGCTCGACGAGGCGGCCACGACCGGGAGTGAGGCGGCCACGCCCACGGACGCCGTCGTCGCCGCCGTCAACGTCCTCGAACGCGACGAGCGGTTCAACGCGGGGGTCGGCTCGGCGGTCCAGTCCGACGGCATCCCCCGGACCGATGCGGGACTGATGACCGACGACCGCGAGGTCGGCGCCGCGTGTGCGATGCCCGGGGTCCGCGACGCCGCCGCGGTCGCACGACTCGTGGCCGAGGAGACCCCGCACGTGCAGGTCGCGGGCGTCCACGCCGTCGACCTCGCGGACGATTTCGGCATCGACACGTCGGTGGACCTCCGGACCGACGCGACCCGCGAGCGCTGGAACGGGATGGACGAGGCCGCACCCCCGGCCAAAGCGCCCGCGCAGGACCACCTCGCGTGGGTTCGCGAGCGGTTCGGACGGAGCGAGGCCGGGACCGCAGTCCCGGACGCCGACCGTCGCGACGGCGGTGTGGACGACCACCACGGCGACCACGACACCGTCGGGGCCGTCGCGCGCGACCACGACCGCTTCGCGGCCGTCACCTCGACGGGTGGTCGGTGGGCCGCACTCGCCGGGCGGGTGGGCGACGTGCCGCAGGTCGGCTGCGGGTTCTACTGCTCGCGGGCGGGCGGCGCGTCCGCGACGGGTGCGGGCGAAGACATCGCGCGGGTGACGATGGCCCGCCGCGCGGTCGCGCATCTGGAGATGGGGCGTGACGCACAGGATGCCGCCGACCTCGCGGTCGAGGAACTCGCCGACGCGACCGGAAGCGAGGCCGGCATCATCGTCCTCGACAACGCGGGCGGCGTCGGTGAGGCGTACAACAGCGACGCGATGCAGACGGCGGTCGCCGCCCCCGGCACGTCGGACTGAGCGGGGCCGGCCGGGGGCCGCGCCGGCCGCTCACAGGTGATGCAAGGCCGGAAGCCCACGACTTCAGTCGTGGGTAGCTGACCCCTCATCACTGCGGCCGAGCCCCCTATCGAGGAGCGAGAAGAGCCGGTCGACAGGCGTGCTGGCGAGCAGGTCCAGATACCGCTCGGAGCGTTCGTACACGGAGCGGAGCTGTTCGACCCGTTCGAGGTCGCGTTCGGCCCGCTCACCTTCCGCGTCGTCGAGCTGCTCGGCGGCCTCGTCCAGCGCCCGGGCCATCACCGTCACCTCGCGCCGGACCTCGCTCTGGAGGAACTCCCGGGCGACGTACCAGAAGTCGCGTTCGGCCTCGAAGAAGGCACGCTTGCCCTCGTTCGGCAGGGACCGTCGCTGGACGAGGTGGAACCGCTCCAGCGTGCTCATCGCGGTGCTCACCGTGGATTTGGCGTAGCCGCTGCGCTCAACGAGGTCGTCCAGCGACAGCGGCTCGTCGGCGAAGAACAGTTCCCCGTAGAGCCGCCCGAGGCTGCGGCTCGCACCGTACACCTCGGCCGACCGCGCGAACGCCTCGATGACCGTCTCCTCGGCCGCCCGTACGTCGTCCGAGCCCCTGTCCCCGGAGCCGTCGTCGTGGTCACTCATCGGCCGAGCTGACGGGGCCAAAACGGATAAATCGGACGTGTGCAGAATATTCCGAAAATACGAGATATAGTGAACACCACTCGGGGCCGCCCCCGGAGCATCGTTCGGCCGACCCGGACACCGAGGTCGTCTTCCACCGGCGGCTCCCCCGAGTGCAGGATAGCCCGAGCGGCACGTCCGAACGTTCATCCGCCATCCGCGAGACGGCACGGGCATGACCGCACCCGCCGACCGCATCCTGACCAACGCCGAGGTCCATACGCTCGGTCCCTCGGACCCGCGGTCCGATGGTGACACGGTCCACGAGGCCGTTGCCATCCGTGACGGGCGTGTCGCCCACGTCGGCTCGACGTACGAGGTCGCCTTCCTCCGAGGCGTCGAGACGACCGTCGAGGACTGCAAGGGCCAGGTCGTCCTGCCCGGCTTCGTCGACACGCACACGCATCTCGACATGGTCGGGCGGTATCTCCGCCACGCCGCGCTCGGTGACACGACGAGCCCGGACGACGCCGTCGCCCGGTTACGTGAGGGGGGACACCCCTCTGACGAGGGCGAGTGGATACTCGGCTTCGGCTACGACGAGTCGGCGTGGGACGAGGCCCGGTATCTCACGCGCGAGGACCTCGATGCTGTGAGCGAGGAGCGCCCTGTCGCGGCGTTCCGCGAGGACATGCACAGTGTCTCCCTTAACGGGGTGGCGCTGGACCGGGTGGCCGACGACATCGCCGACGAGCACCTGCGGCAGGCGGGGGGAGAGCCGACCGGCGTCGCCGTCGAGGGTGCCGCCGGGACCGTCCTCGACGCGACTCGTGGCGACTACCCGGAGCGGGACCTCCTGCACGCGGCGACCGACCGGGCCGCCGAACTCGGTATCACGGCCGTCGGCGACATGATCCGGGACCGACGCGTCCCGCGGGCCTACCGCGACCTCGCGCGCGACGGCGACCTCGGCCTGCGAGTGCGACTGAACTACTGGACGGACTTCCTCGACGCGCTGGCTGAGGCGGGCCTGACGACCGGCGACGGCGACGAGCTGGTGCGGGTCGGCGCCGTCAAGTCGTACACGGACGGCTCGCTGGGCGCCCGGACCGCCCGGCTCTCGGAGCCGTACACCGATGCGGACGCCTCGGGTGGCGACGACGAGGGCGAGGACCCACGCGGGCAGTGGGTCGTGACGCCCGACGAGTTGCGGGAGCACGTCGAGCGCGCGGACGCGCTGGGACTCCAGTTCTGTGCCCACGCCATCGGCGACGAGGCCATCGCGGCGACGCTCGACGCCTTCGCGGACACGGACGCAGCCAATACGCGCCACCGCGTCGAGCACGCCGAGGTGCTGACCGACGACCTCGTCGAGCGGTTCGCCGAGGTGGGCGCCGTCGCCTCCGTCCAGCCGAACTTCCTGAAGTGGGCGCGCGAGGGCGGCCTCTACGAGTCACGACTCGGCCACGAGCGGACCCGTGCGTCGAACCGGTACGCGGCGCTCGCCGACGCCGGCGTCCCGCTCGCGTTCGGGAGCGATACGATGCCGCTCGGTCCGCTGTTCGGGGTCCAGCAGGCCGTGACGGCGCCGGCTCCGGCCCAGCGGCTCGATGTGACCGAGGCGGTGCGGGCGTACACCCACGGCGCGGCGTACGCGCTGCGCGAGGAGGACCGGTTCGGAACCATCCAGCCGGGCAAGCGCGCGGACCTCGTCGTGCTCGCCGAGTCGCCGTGGGCCGTCGCGCCCGACGCCATCGCCGACATCGACGTGACGGCGACGTTCGTCGGTGGCGACCCGACGTACCGGGCGGAATGAGCAGAGAGCGGGCGTATGCGGGCCGTCCGGGGCTGGTCGTCCCCGGACGGCCCGCACGGCTGTGACGGACTGATTTCCGCCGATGAGGGGCATCAACGTCGGATTCCTCTCCACGGAGCGTCTTTGTAGAGAAAATCTTTTCATAGATGGCTCCACTACGTCAGGTACTTCCAAGGTGTCTCACCGTGCCGAAGATGGAAACAGCGGATATCGAGACGGACCTGAGCCTCTTCAAGTACGACAACCTCGAACAGCTCCCGCCCGCGTATCGGGAGCTGGACGAGGCGGAGCGTACCGAGCGTATCGAGGCCGCACTGGACGAACTCGGGGACGACGTCGTCATCCTCGGCCACAACTACCAGCGACGCGAGATCGTCGAGCACGCCGACTTCATCGGTGACTCCTACCAGCTGAGCAAGGAGGCCGCCGACGCCGACGCCGACTACGTCATCTTCGGCGGGGTGACCTTCATGGCCGAGTCCGCCGACATCATCACGGACGACGACCAGTCCGTCATCCTCCCGTCGATGGAGGCGTCCTGCCCCATGGCGGGGATGGCCGAGGCCCTCCAGGTCGATGCCGCGTGGGCCGAAATCACGGAGGCCGCGCCCGATTCGAACATCATCCCCATCACGTACATGAACAGCTACGCCGACCTGAAGGCGTTCTGTGCCGAGCAGGGCGGGCTGGTCTGTACCTCCTCGAACGCGCACAAGGCGTTCGAGTACGGCTTCGAGCAGGGGGACAAGGTGCTGTTCCTGCCGGACAAGCACCTCGGCGAGAACACGGCCCACCGGCTCGGCATGGAGGACTCCATCGTCGAGTGGGACCCGTGGGACCCCGAGGGTGCCAGCGCCGAGGAGGCCGCCGAGGCCGACATCATCCTCTGGGACGGCTACTGTCAGGTCCACGAGCGCTTCCGTGAACACCACATCGAGGACATCCGCGAGGAGCACCCGGACGTGAACGTGGTCGTCCACCCCGAGTGCCGCCGCGAGGTCGTCGAGGCCGCCGACGTGGTCGGCTCCACCTCGACCATCTGCCAGACCGTCGCGGAGGCCGACCCCGGCGAGAAGTGGGCCATCGGCACCGAGATCCACCTCGCCAATCACCTCTCGCGCTGGCACCCCGAGGTCGAGGTGCTGCCGCTGTGCGGTGACGCCTGTATGGACTGCAACGCGATGCGCCAGATCGACCCGAACTACCTGACGTGGGTGCTGGAGGAACTGGTCGAGGGGCGCGAGCGCAACGTCATCGAGGTCGCGCCGGGCGAGAAGGAACTCGCACGGCTCGCGCTCGACCGGATGCTCGAAATCTGACGTGACCGATACCATGCAACGGACTACGACGGACGTACTCGTCGTCGGCTCGGGTATCGCCGGCTGTGCCGCCGCGCTCGCCGCCGCCCGCGACGGCGCCGAGGTGACGCTCGCGACGAAGGCGACCGAACCGGAGGACGCCTCCTCCTGGTGGGCCCAGGGCGGCATTGCCGTCTCCCGCGAGCACCCCGACGCGTTCCGCGAGGACATCATCACGGCCAGCGACGACGAGGCCGACCCCGGCGCGGTGGAGACGCTCGTCGGGAACGCCAACGAGGCCGTCGAGGACGTGCTGCTGGAGACGCTCGGCATCGAGTTCGACACCACCGACGAGTCCGCGAAGGCCGCCGGCGCCGACGAGCGCGGGTTCGCCTACGCTCAGGAGGCCGCCCACGACGAGCCACGCATCCTCCACGTCAACGCCTCCACCGGCCGGTACATCCTGCCGCCGCTGCTGGAGCATCTGCAGGGACTCGACAACGTCACCATCGAGCAGGACACCGCCGCGCTGGAACTCGTCACCCACGAAGGGCTGGTCCACGGGGCCATCCTCGAACGAGACGGGGAGTTCGCGCCCTGTTTCGCCGGCGCGACCGTCCTCGCGACCGGCGGTATCGGTGCGCTCTACCCGCGCACCACGAACCCGGAGGGCGCGACCGGCGACGGCATCGCGATGGCCGCGCTCGCGGGTGCGGACGTCGAGGACATGGAGTACGTCCAGTTCCATCCGACGGCGTACGCTGGCGACGAATCGGGCGACACCTTCCTCCTCAGCGAGGCCGTCCGCGGCGAGGGCGCCCTGCTGCGCAACGCCGAGGGCGAGCGGTTCATGCCCGACTACCACGAGGACGCCGAACTCGCACCGCGCGACGTGGTCGCGCGGGCCGTGCAGGAGCAGATCGACGAGACCGGCGAGGTCACGCTCGATGTCTCGCCGCTCGACTTCGCCGACGAGTTCCCCGACCTCGCGCACAAGTGCGAGGAGTACGGCGTCGACTGGTCCGACGGCATCCCGGTCGCGCCTGCCGAGCACTTCCTCTGTGGCGGTGTCGCCGTCGACGACCGCGGCCGCGCCTCGCTCGACCGCCTGTTCGCCGTCGGCGAGTGCTCGCGCACGGGCGTCCACGGCGCCAACCGCCTCGCGTCCACGTCGCTGCTGGAGGGGCTGGTCTGGGGCCTGCGCGCCGGCGAGACCGCCGCTGGAGCGGGCGACCCGGAGGTCGTCGAGGCGCCGGACCTGCTGGACAGCGACCCGCCGCTCGCGGACAACTTCGCCCGCGACAAGTTCGTCCGCCTGCGCCGCGTGATGGGCGAGTTCGTGGGGCTCTCGCGCAACACGGACGACCTCAACCGCGCCCAGGCCGTCCTCCGGCGGCTGAAGGGCGAGGTCGACGCCTATACCCGCACCCGGACGAGCCGGGGGCTCTACGAGCTCCGCTCGGCGACGGTGGTCGCGCTGCTCGTCTCCCGTGCCGCCAGCGAGAACCCCGAGTCGAAGGGGTGTCACTACCTCGAACCGCCCGCGACAGCCGCCGAGGCCGGGGCCGAGACCGCCGACGGGGACTGACGATGCTCGACCCCGAACAGGTCGGGCGCTGGCTCCGCGAGGACCTCGGCCACCACGACGTGACCAACCACGTCCCCGGCGAGACGACGGGCCGACTCGTCGCCAAGGAGCCCGGCGTCGTCGCCGGGCTCGATGCCGCGGAAGCCGTCTTCGACCATCTCGATGTCGGGGTGACCGAGCGGCTGGACGACGGCACAGACATCCACTCCGGCGACGTGGTGCTTCGCACCGAGGGGCCCGCGAAGGCGACGCTGCGCGCCGAACGGGTCGCCGTCAACATCAGCGGCCACGCCTCCGGCATCGCGACCCGGACGCGGCGCGCGGTCGACGCGGCCCACGAGGTGACCGAGGACGTTCGAGTCGCCGGCACGCGGAAGACGACGCCCGGGCTCCGCGGCGTCGAGAAGCGCGCCGTCGTCGCCGGCGGCGGCGACACCCACCGGCTCGACCTCTCGCACATGGTGATGGTGAAGGACAACCACGTCGCGGAGATGGGACTGGAGGGTGCCATCGAGCACTTCCGCGAGCGGGCCTCCTTCGCGACCAAGGTCGAGGCCGAGGTCGAGAAGCCCGAGCAGGTGCCCCGCGCGGCCGAGGCTGGCGCCGATATCGTCCTGCTGGACAACATGGACCCCGAGACGACCGAGGACGCGGTCGAGTTGCTCCCCGAGGGCGTGCTGGCCGAGGCCTCGGGCGGCATCCGGGTCGACGACGTGCCGGCCTACGCCGCGACCGGCGTGGATGTCATCTCGATGGGGTCGCTCACGCACTCGGCCAACAGCCTGGACCTGTCGTTCCGGACCGGCGACGAGTAGGACCTGGACGACGGTTTTTGCTTTGTCCCCGGACTTGGCTGGTGATATCCGGTATTATTCGACTATAAGTGCATCCCATCCTCAACCGTCGGCCTTCACGCCGATGCCAGTGCCCACTTCGTCCAGCGCGATGGTCCCGTCCGCTCGAATCCCATCGAACGCGAACGGGTCCGCTCCGTCCGCGAGCAGCAGCGAGCCGTCGAGGTCGGCGTAGTCACACAGCGGTGCGAGCGCCGCGCCGGCCGCCAGCGAGGCGTTCGTCTCGACCATGCAGCCGACCATGACTTCCAGGTCGTGGGCCCGCGCGGCGTGAATCTGCTGGAGGGAGGGCCACACGCCGCCGCTCTTGTCGAGCTTCACGACGGCCACGTCCGCCCGGTCGGCCACGTCCGGCACGTCGCTGGCCGTCACACACGATTCGTCGACCCCGACGGGTAACGAGGAGTGTTCGTAGACGAAGCGCAGGCCCTCGCGGTCGCTGGCCGGAACCGGTTGCTCGACGAACGCCACGCCGTGGTCGGCGAGCCAGTGGCTCTTCCGGACGGCTTCGGCGGGCGTCCAGGCCTCGTTCGCATCCACGCGGAGCCCCACGTCGGGCGCGCCTTCGCGAACCGCTGCCACCCGCTCGCGGTCGCGTTCGGTCCCGAGTTTCACCTTCAGGTGCTCGAAGCCCGCCTCGACGGCGGCCGCCGCGCGGTCGCGCATCTCGTCGGGTTCGGCGAGGCCGACGCTGAAGCAGGTCCCCGGCGCGCGTTCCGGGTCCGTGCCCAGCAGGGCGTGGAGCGGTTCGCCCAGCTGGCGGGCGTGGAGGTCGTAACACGCCACGTCGACCGCCGCCTTCGCCGCCGGGTTCTCGCGGACGACATGCTCGAACGCGGCGTGCCGGCGCTGGTGGGCGCTCGGCAACTCGCCGTCGACGGCGGTCAGCAGGTCGGGGACGATTGATTCGACGGTCCCGACCGTCTCCCCGTAGTATGCGTCCGGGCAGCCCGCACCGACGCCCTCGGTCCCGTGCTCGTCGGTGAGCCGGACCACGACGGATTCGGCCGTGGTCGTGGTGCCCCGCGAGATACCGAAGGGGGTGTCCAGCTCCATGGCGACCGTCTCGACGGACCAGTCCGCGATGGGGGTGGGCTCGGCGCGGTCGTCGTCGGCCGTCATGCGTCGAGGTCGGTCGACGCGACGATGGCGTCGACGATGGCCTCCGCGCCGTCGCGCACGGGGTCGGCAGCTGGAACGCCCAGTTCGTCGCTGTACGCGGCGACGGCCTGCTCGCCGCTGTCGGCGTCGAGTTCGTGCGTGTCGAGCGCGCCCGCGACGACCTCGGTCGGTGCGACCGCCCCGCCGAGAGACTCGTACAGGTCCGCCACCTCGCGGACGGGCGGGATGGGGAACGACTCGTAGCCGTGGACCGCCTCGCGGCCCGCGACGTGACACATGACGAGGGCGTCCGGCATCGCGCCGTGGAGGATGCTCGTCGTGACCCCCGAGTACGCGGGGTGGACGAGCGAGCCCTGTCCCTCGACCACGATGAGGTCGTGGTCCGCGGCCGCCGCGAGGACCATCCGCTCCGTGGCGCCGGCGGCGAAGTCGCTGATCGCGCGGTCGACGGCGATTCCCCACCCGGCGACGAGGATGCCCGTCTGTCCCGTCGGCACCATCGCCGCGTCGATGCCGCGCTCGCGCGCCGCGTTCACGAGTTCGCACGTCGTCGTCATCTTCCCTGTCGAGCAGTCCGTGCCCACCGTCCCGACGACGGTGGCGTCCACGTCGCGGGCGTGACCCTCGCTGACGCTCAGGTCGGCCGGTGGCTCGCGGATGTCGAACAGGCGCGCGCCGTGTTCCTCCGCGAGGCCGACGAACTCCTCGTCCTCGTTCAGGCGGTAGTGGAGCCCCGCCACCACGTCCGCGCCCGACTTCAGCGCGCGCTCGACGTCCTCGCGCCAGGAGGCGTCGAAGCCGCCGCCGATGGGGGCGACGCCGATGACGAGCGTGTCGAACCCGGGGGCCTCGTCCGCCCGGCCGACGATGGGGGCGTCCTGCACCCGGTCGTCGTCGACGAAGTCGGAGACCGTGTAGTCCGTCTGCCAGCCGTGTCCCTCGCCCGCGATCTCCCGGTCGAGGACGGCCACGACCTCGTAGTCGGCGTAGCGCAGAACGCCGAGGGCGGTCTTCGCCCGGTCCGGGAACCCCTCGTGTGCCAGCAGGGCGACCCGCCCAGGGTCGAACCCGAGGGCGGTCGTCTCGCGTGTGTCGGTCATGGCCACGGCTCCGACCCCGTGCCGCATAAACGCGCGGGGCATGATTGATACGGCGCCGGTGTCGTTCCCCGAACGATGTCACTGAGTCCTCCCCGTTGCGCCGTCCTGCTAGCGATACTGCTCGTGCTCGTCCCGGTCGCTCCGGCCGGCACCGCTTCCGCCGCAGCGCCCACCGCCGCCGACGAAGCGTCCGACCGTGCGCCCCCGACCCAGTCGGTCCGAACCGCCCAGGCCAACGTGACGGTCCTGAACGTGACCGTCGTCGGGCGGACGGCGTTCGGGGCCGCTGCCGAGCCGATGGTGAACGTCACCGGCACCATCGCGAACGAACTCGACCTCGGCGCGGCCCGTATCAGGGTCGACCGGACCAGCGATACGGTCGAGGTGCTGGCGAACCGCTCCGACGCGGCCATCCTCGCCGCGCTGCGTGAGGCCGACATCGACACCGAGGACGTGGCGGTTCGCCGCGGCGTCTCGAACGGGACCCGTGATGCCGTCGCCGCGGCGCTCCGGGACCGCATCGCCGCCGCGGGACTGGAAGCGAACACCTCGGTCGCGGTCGCCGGCGACTCCCGACTCCGGATTCGGACGACCGCCCCCTCGACAGTTCTGTCCGCCGTAACCGTCCGCGGTGACGTGGCCATCGTCGGCGGCTTCCCGGGAAGCGACGCCCCCCGACGGGTCGAACTCGTCGACGCAGACGGCCTCGCCACCGTCGGGGCCGTCCAGGTCCGCCCCGGCGGCGCGCCGTACGTCCCGGTGACGCTGACCGACGCCGCGGCCCGGAACTTCAGCAGCACCCTCGTCGACAACGGGTTCACCGACGAGGCGAACACCTCGAGCTGTCGGTACGACGAGGCACCGACCGAGCCGGGCTACTGCCTGTTCACGGTCGTCGACGGCGAGGTCGTCTACGCCGCGTCGCTCTCGCCGGGCCTCGCGGACATCATGCGCGACGGCGAGTTCGTCGAGGACCCGCGGTTCGTCGTGACCGCGGCGAACCGGTCGACGGCCCGGCGGCTGGCCACGACGCTGCGTACCGGCCCACTCCCCGCGCCCGTCCGGGTCGTGAACACCACGACGGCAACCCCCACGTCACCCTTCGAGACGCCTGGTCCCGGCACAGCGTCGCCGACATCGTCGCCCACGCCGACCTCGGCCACGGACGGGACGCCGACAGCCGACACCGGCGGGGACACGGCGACCGCCGCCGACGGAACGGTGGCGGCCGGTGACGACGGTACCTCGGACGGTACCTCGGACGCCGGTGCCCCCGGCTTCGGCGTGCCCGCCGCACTGGCCGCGCTCCTCGCCCTGACTGCTGGACTCGTACGGCGCCGTCAGAGCCCGTAGACGCGCGTCGTCCAGAAGTCGTGGTATGCGTCGCCGAGCGCCTCCTCGGGTTTACCCGTGGCGTCGACGGCGGCGGTGGCGTCGGCCGCCTCGTCCAGTTCCTCGATGGCCTTCGCGTCCCCGACGAGGAACAGCCGGTCCACGTCGCTCCGGAGGGTCCGGATGACCATCGCACAGTCGTCGAGGTGGTCCTGTACCTGCTCGTCGCGGAGCCGGTCGAAGCGAGCCTGCGAGTAGCCGCCCTTCGAGTGCTTGGATTTCACGTCGCTCTCGAAGCCCGAGAAGTCCACGCGCTCGCTTCCCTCGTAGACGCCGACCGCGAACAGGTCCGCCCGGACGAGCGCGAGCGCGTAGCGCCCCTGCGGCACGAACCACGCGGGCTCGACGGCGACCGTGTCGTCCCACTCGCAGAACGCTCCCGGCGGGACGGGCGGGTCGAGGGCGGTCGCCAGCAGGCCGGCATCGTCCGCGACGAGGAGACACGGCGCCGCCTGACGAGCGAGTGGCGTCCGGTCGCCGAGCGCCTCCTCGACGGGGTCGGGCAGGTCGTCCGAATCGTCGAGATACGCCGTCAAGACGCCCTCCGGGTCGGTCTCGAACGAGCGCAATCGGGCGAGGACGGCGTCCCGACGGTCGCCGGCCACGTCCTCACGGTAGCGGAACGTGAGGTCGTCGTCGCTCTCTGCCTGCTCGAGTTGCCCCTCCAGGTCCGCGATGCGGTCCTCCAGCCGGTTGATTCGCTCCTCGGCAGCCTGCTTGGCCGTCGAAGCGTCCGCCCGACGCTCCTGCTCTGCCTCGAGCTGGCTCTCCAGGCGCTCCTTCTCGTCCTCCAGCTTCGCGATCCGTTCTTTCAGTTCCGTCTTCCCGAGGAGATCGTCGAGCATGGCGGGAGGAACGGCGCCCGTGACGTAAATCCCGCGCCGTCAGGGGATGCTGGGACACCGGCGGAACGCCACGCCACTCAGGTCCGGCCCGACGACGTGTCCTCGGCCACCTTGAGGAGCTGGTCCACCCGCTCGCGCTTCGCCAGCAACACCTCGGTCAGCGTCGGCGGGTTCTCGACCCGGGTCGCGGCCAGCCAGTCCGCCGGTAGCGCGACCGTCTGCTCGGGGACGCCCGGGGCACCGTGAACGGGAATGTGGGCGCCGCCGATCTTCATCACCAGCGGTCGATCGTCGTCGTCGTCCTCGCCGCTGCCATCGCCCGGCCGCTCCTCGGCCGGGATACCGAGCGTGTAGGTCGGCTCGGCCGAGTCGGTGGGTGTCGTGGTGCCGTCCGCCGGGTCCACGTCCTCGTTCCTCTCCGACTCGTCGCCGTACAGCTGCTCGGAGACGTGTTCGTGCTGCTCGCGGTGCATCGCTGGGCGGTCGCCGCCGTGGGGCTGGACGTACAGCCGACCCAGGTAGTAGCCGCTCGAGAACGGTTCGAACATCCTGTGTCGAATGAGAACGTGTACCACGGGATAAGGCTTCCGGGCAACATATATGTCGAACCACAACACGGCGGCCCGGCCCGCCGACAGATGGCGGTCGTGCGTCCGACACAGGTGGCTGTGCGAGGAAGGTTCCCGTCGTCCGCGCGGGTCAGTCATCACCGGCGCCCGGTAGCCGGTCGGTGGTCCCGGTTCCGGATGCCACCCCGCGAAGACGGCGAATCCGGTCGCCAACGGCGGGATGCAGCGAGAGCGGGCCACCGCCATCGCCGAGTGCGCCGGCCGCGCCGAGTCGCTCCAGTGCCCGCGCCATCGGCTCCGCTCCGACCGCGGCCGCGGCTTGCCGGTCGGCGTCGAACTCGGTCCAGCGGACGAGCCACAGCAGTGACAGCACGGCCGGCATCACCAGTCCCAGGCCGACGAGGAAGGCCCCCGGAACCTCGGCGGCCGTCGCACCGAGCCACGGGAGCAGGAACGCGGCCGCGGCACCCAGACGGAGCGGCACGTGGCGGCGGCGATGGTGGCCGAGTTCGTGTGCGACGACGGCCGCGGCCTCGGCCGGACCGAGCCGCGAGAGGACCCGCTCGGTGACGAACACGGTGCGCCCACCCCGAATCGGCAGGACGCCGGCCGCAACGGCTGTCGCCGGGCCGTCCGGACCGAGTGCGAGTACCCGGACGCGGATACCGTCGGGCGTCGTCGGGTCGGTTCCGGCCCCGGCCTCGGCCGACGCGAGGACCGGCGCCAGCGAGGCACGCTCGTCCGGACGAAGCGACCGCGTGGGGACGAACCGGGGCACCAGAACGGGCGGGAGCGCGGCCATCCCGAGACCGAGCAGAGCGACGCCGGCGACGAGCCACCAGCCCGTCGGGAGCAGCGGTGCGAGGAGGGTGAGCGCGAGCGCGGGCCCCACCAGCACGCCGTAGCCCAGCGCGAACCGGCGCGGGTGCCCGCCGCCGGCGACGTGGGCCCCGAGCGCCGTGGCCGCGACCGGGCCCACGAACGTCGCGGCCGTGGCCAGCGTCTCCGGCCAGTCCGGACCCAGCCCCAGCGTCGCCAGCCACGCTTCCAGCGCCCCGGTCAGGCCAGCGGTGACCGCCCACAGCGCCGCGGTGAGTCCGGCTACAGCCACCAGGGCCGGCCGCCTGAGGGGGACCCGAGCGAACGCGTCGCGCCGGGCGACCGAGTGTGCCATCGCGGCCCACCCCACAGCGAGCAGGGTGTGCCCGGCCGCGGCGGTGACGAGCGAACGCACGGGGTGCCGTAGCGCCGCTGCGGTTGTCAACCTTCGGTGGGAACCGGTGGCTTCCTGTCCCCACCCCCCGAAGTACGACGCGTCGTGCCCTCCACCACGCACGCGGCGGTCGAGACGAATCGTTGTGTCCGTCCGGACGGACGGACGCTGACCTACGCCGTCGCCGGCGACCCCGATGGGACACCGGTCGTCGCCCACCACGGGACGCCGGGTTCGAGGCTGTTCGCCGCTCTGCTGGCCGAGCCGGCCCGCGAGCGTGGCGTCCGGCTCCTCGCCCCCGACCGCCCCGGATTCGGTGGCGCGGACCCGCCGTCGCCCGACTACCGGTCCGGGGCGATGCTGGGGCCGCTGCTCGACGCGGAGTCGGTCGATTCTGCGCCCGTCTTCGCGTTCTCGGGGGGCGGGACGGCCGCGCTCGCGGCTGCCCGGGACGACCGGGTCGCCCGCGTCGCGCTCGTCGCCGGTGCCGTCCCCGACGCCGGGACCCCTCTCGACTCGCTGGCGCGGGTCCCGTTCGCGCTCCGGGCGCTGTTCCGCGTCTCGGGCGCCATCGCGCGGCTGCGTGGCCCGCAGGCGGTCGTGGGACAGTACACCGACCGCGATGTCCCGGAGCGCGTGGCCGAACTGGTCGCTGCGGACTTCCACGAGGGGCTCCGACAGGGTGCCCGGGCGACCGCGCGCGAGTTCCGCCGGGACGACGCGGCGATAGTCGACGCCGATGCGGTCGACGCGCCGCTCCGGGCGTGGCACGGGCGGCACGACGAGAACGTCCCGCTGGAGCCAGTCCGGGCGTTCGTGACGGCCGCTGACGGGGAGCTGACGGTACTCGACGCCGACCACCTCGGGACGCTGCTGGACGCACGGGCCGACGCGCTGGAGTGGCTCGCGTCCGGGTGAGCGAGAGCGGCCGACGGTGGCGTCGGCCGCGCTTCAGACGTGCTCGTCGAGGAACTCGACGACGCGGGTGTAGGCCTCGATGCGGTTCTCCAGCTTCGAGATGCCGTGCCCCTCGTCCTCGAAGACGAGCTTCTCGACGGGGACGTGCTCGCTGGCTTGCTCGGCGATCTGCTCGGCCTCGCCCAGCGGCACACGCGGGTCGTTCGCGCCGTGCAGGACGAACAGCGGCGCCCGGATGGCGTCGACGTTGTTGATGGGGCTGATGGACTCCAGGAACTCCCGGTCCTCGGCGAGCGAGCCGTACTCGGCCTCGCGGAGTTCGCGCCGCCACACGCCCGTGTTCTCGAGGAACGTGACGAAGTTCGCGATGCCGACCACGTCGACGCCGGCGGCCCACAGGTCGGGATACTCGGTGAGCGCCGCCAGCACCATGAAGCCGCCGTAGGAGCCACCGAGCGCCGCGATGCGGTCCGGGTCGACCGCGGGATGGTCGTGGAGCCACTCGACGCCCGCCCGGAGGTCCTTCACGGAGTCCATCCGGTTGCGGACGTCGTCGGCCCGGGTGTAGGCCTTCCCGTAGCCGGTCGAGCCGCGCACGTTCGGCTCGAAGACGGCGTAGCCGCGGGAGACGAAGTACTGCCCGAGCGCGTAGAACGAGGGCCGGCGCTGGCTCTCGGGGCCGCCGTGGATGTCGACGACGACGGGCACCTCGCCGGCGCGCTCGTCGGCGTCCGCGGGCAGGGTGAGATAGCCCGGGACCTCCAGCCCATCGAAGCTCTCGAACCGGACCAGGTCGCGGTCACGGAAGCTCTCACGGGGGATGCCGGCCGTGCTGGCGTCGGTCCAGCGCTCGGCGGCACCAGACTCGGCGTCGACGACGTGGACGTTCGTGTTCGTGGCCGTCCCCGTGACGGTGACTGCGAACCGGTCCGCGTCCTCGGAGAAGCTCACGCCCCCCGCCACCGCCTGTGGCAGGTCGGGCGTCGCCAGTTCCTCGAGTTCGGTCGGCCCGACGAGGTCGGCCACGGTGAGGTTCGTGTAGCCGTCGACGTTCCGCGAGTAGACCAGTCGTCCCGTCTCGTCGTCCAGCGCGACCCCGTCGACGTTCCAGTCCTCGTCGACGACCAGCCGCTCGACCTCGAGGGTCTCCAGGTCCAGCCGCGCGAGGTAGAGCGTGTCGTGGTCGTCGTCGGTGACCAGGTAGAGTGCCTCTCCGTCTGGCCCGAAGTTCGCGCTCCCGTAGCGCACGTCGCCCTCGTGAGGCGTCAGGTGGCGCAACTCGTCGGTTTCGAGGTCGAGCGTGTAGAGGTCCTGGTCGAAGTTGGAGTGGCTCTCGTAGACGAGCAGGCGGTCGTCGCTCGGCGACCAGCCGCCGACCGAGAGCCACCCCTCGCCCTCGTGGTGGCGCGTGGCGTCGGCCCCGGTCTCGTCGCGACCCTGCGTGTACACGTCGAAGACGGCCTCGTCGCGCCGGTTCGAGGTGAACGCGAGGCGGTCGCCGTCGTGACTCCAGCCACCCCACTGGTGTTTCGCCTCGGGGTGGCGCGTGAGGTCGGTCACGACGTTCTTCTCGGCGTCGAGCCGGTGGAACTGCAGCCGCTCGTTGCCGCCCTCGTCCATCCCGAAGACGAGTTCCGGGCGCTCGGGCGACCACGTGGCGAACGACACCGGCTCCTCGTAGAAGGTCCGCTGCTGGGGCCAGCCCCGGGGGTCGTCGAGTGTCCACACCTGGGCCGTCCCCGTCGTGTCCATCAGGAAGGCCAGGCGCCCGGTCGGGGAGAGCGAGGCCCCGTACGCGCTCCTGACGTTGAGGTACCGCTCGAGGTCGTACTCGTGCATACCTCGAGTGACGGCCGGGCGCCGGATAGCGTTTCGTGTCGGGGCCGCGGGGCTCCGTTCGGTCAGCAGTTCGGTGGCATCACACCCATCTGCCGAGCAGCCACACTACCGTGGATACCGCGGATACCGTGGTGCTGTGGCGGGGAGCGCTGTGCCGCCGAACTGCCGGTCCGCGTGACCCGTCGGCTTTTTGCCGCGACTGGCCGGTGACTCCGGTAATGCAGGTCGCCGTGGTCGCGCCCGAGACGACACCGCTGGCGGACGCCGACGACCGCGCCGTCGCCCGCGTCGAGCGGACGGCGCGCAGCCTGGCCGCCCGGGGCCACGACGTGACGGTCTACTGCACTGGCTGGTGGAGCGACCGGCTGGACTACACCGAGACCCGCGAGCGCGACGGCGTCACCTATCGCGCGGTGACGGTCTCGCCCGCGACGACCTCGTATCACGCCCGGATTCCGGCCCTGCTCGCGACCGCGCGTCCCGACGCCGTCCACGCCATCGACGACCCTTCGGCGGTGCTGGCCGCGCGCACCGGCGCCACGCTCGCTCGCGCGCCGCTCGTGGTCGACTGGTTCGGCGAGGGCCCACCCGGGGACCCGCTGGTCGGCCCGGCGCTCCGGGTCGCGGACCGTGTGGTCGCGCCCTCGGAACTCGTCCGGACCCGTGTCCGCGAGCGTGGCGTCCCCGAGAACCGGGCCCGGGTCGTCCCGGAAGCCATCGATTTCGAGCGCGTCCGCGCGGTCGAGCCAGTCGCGGACCCGCCGGACGTGGTGGCTGCTACCCGTCTCGACGCGGACGCGAACCTGGAGAGCGTGCTGCTCGGCCTGGCGGAACTCCGGAACCGGGACTGGTCGGCGACTATCATCGGCGACGGACCCGCCCGCGAGCAGTACGAACGGCAGGCCGCGGACCTCTCCATCGACGACCGCGTGACGTTCGCCGGCGACCTCCCGCGCGACGAGCGGCTTGCCCACTACCGGGCCGCACACGTCTTCTGCCAGACCGCCCGAGACGAGGTGTTCGCCATCGAACTCCTGTGGGCGCTCGCCTGTGGCTGTGTCGGCGTCGTGGAGTACCAGGCCGATTCCGCCGCGCACGAGCTCGTCGAGCGCCGGACACGGGGGTTCCGCGTCTCGACGCCCGAGGACATCGAGGGGGCCATCGTCGAGGCCGGCGAGTTCCCGGAGTGGACGGTCGACGAGAGCCTCGAGGCGTTCGACGAGGACGCGGTGGCCGGGCAGTGGCTGGACGTCTACCGTGCTGCCGGCGCACCGGAAAGTAGAGCCGGTTCCGGAACCGGCGGAGTAGCGCCGACAGAGTGAGGGGCGCCACGCCGTCTAGCCCCACTCGACATGCCGCGATGTCCACACTGCGACTACGACGGGAACCGTGACGACTTCCTGCCCACGTTCGAGACCGACGACGAACTGGTGTTGCTCAACGGGCTGGTGACGTGTCCGGACTGCGAGGCCGTCCTCGGCGGCATCGCCAAGGAGTCGGCGACCGGCGGCTACGTCGATACGCAGGGCAACATCCAGTCGAATCGGTTCGATATCGACTGACGCGGGCGTTTGCGCGCCTGACCGCGATGCCGCCAGAAGTATCTATGGCTGCTGGCGGTTCGCCCCGCTCGCGCCTTCCCGCGAACACTCTCCCCGGGTCTGACACTCGGTGGGAGCATCGGTCGGGGTGGTATCCGCTCAAATCGTACTACGGGACCCCTCGTCCCAGAGCTTCACCTTCTTTCCACAATCTACACAACAGGGGTCGGTGAGAGGGCCTTGCGCATCCTCGTACACCACCGGTACCGCGATGTCACCGCCGCAGTTACCACAGACCAGAGCCATAGAATCAGGTGATCGATCAGATAGTTAACGGTTTCCCGGTTCCGGGAGCACCCACCAGAGGGCCCTGAGTGGCGAGTCGACGGCTCAGCTGTAATCCCGCCAGCGGTGGCCACACTCCTTGCATTTGAAGAAACGTGTCGGCGGCTCGTCGGCTGAACCGGTCTGTTTGATGGTGTACCAGGCGACGCCGTGTCCGCATTCGTCACAGTGGACGCTGTCGTCGGTGGGCTTGCCCTCGAACTCAGCGCCCTCCTCGGTCTCGATGACGTCGTCGTCGGACTGCTCCTCCGTGGAGACGAACTCCGCCTCGCGCTCGGCGTCCCGGCCCTGCCGGGCGCCACAGGACGAGCAGACCATCTCGTCGTCGTCGGCGTGCATCAGCGAGCCGCAGTCGTCGCAGAACTCGACCATGGCGGGTGTCGTGGGTCGACGGAGAAGTCGGTCCCGGTTCCGCCCGGGTCAGTCGTCGGTGCTCGAGTCGGCGGTGTCGGTGGTGCCGGTGGTGTCGGCGTCGTCGCCGGCCGCCAGTTCGGGGTCGGTCGCCCCGCCCCCGTCGGCGATACTGCTGATGTCACGGCTCTGGCGCCGTTCGACGATGGGGCAGTTCCGGACCCGGAACCGGCCAGTGTCGACGAGCTCGACGATCTCCGAGTTCGGATACCCGCAGGAGACCTCTGGTGGCTGCGAGAAGTGCTCACACCGCTCGCAGTAGCTCCGTTTCTTCACCACGGTCTCGCCTGTCTCGACCGCTCCGTCGGCCGACTCTCCCAGGTCCTCGTCGAGGTCGGGAACCGTCGCTGCCTCGTCGGCGTTGCCGTCGATCTGCTCCCAGACGGCCTCATCGTCGAGGGCGGCCCCCTCCTCGTCCGTGAACAGGGTGTTGTCCGAGGGTCCGAAGTCGGTCGAGGGGTCGCCGTCACCGACGCTGAGGTCGGTGAACGGGTCGTCCTCGACCTCGACGCCCTCGATGTCGGCGAACGGATCCGACTCACCATCATCGTCCCCGAGTTCCGCGAACGGGTCGTCCGGCGCCTCGCCGCCCTCGCTGTCGGCGAACGGGTCCGGAGTCCCGTCACTGTCCCCTTCGCCGTCCCCGCCACCGTCGTTCGCCGAGGGCTCGAACTCCTCGGTGTCGTCCTCAGTCATCGCTTCCTCCGTCGGTACTCACGGCCTCCCCATCGTCGCCGGTGGTCGGCTTCTCCGAGTCCTCGTCCGCCTCGTCGGGTGAGGTCGACCCGTCGCCCCGGGTGGTCTCCGGCGTGATGCCTGACGCGGTATCCGTCCCGGTCGGCTCGTCCCCGGCTGCGCCGTCGGCCAGCCGCTCGTCCTCGCCACCGTCGTGGGTGCCCACCAGCCGCGGGGACGACCCGAACAGGCTGCCCGAGCGGTCGACGATGTCGCCGAACGGGCTATCGCAGTGCGGGCACGCCGCCTCGGGGAGCAGGCCGACGCGGACGGACTCCCCGCAGGCCCCGCAGGTCGCCTGTTCGTACCCCTCTCGTGCTGCCTTCCGCCTGATGTCGTCGAGCGTCTCGTCCCGGCCGCCACTCTCGTCCTCGCGCATGCTGACGACCGCCCGGGCCAGCCGCGTGAGCTTCTCCTGTACGTCCTCGAGTTCTGCGGCGAGTTCGTCGCTCCGACCGGTCTGCCCCTCCAGCTCGGCGACCTGCTCGCGGAGCCGCTCGACCTCGCTGGCCACCTGCTCGACGCCTTCCAGTTCGGGGTGGGTGTGGTCGGCCGGGGCCTTCGCGTCAGCCTCCTGTTTGACCTGTACGACACGCCGACGGATGTCGTCCAGATTCTCGTCCATCTCCGCCTCCAGGGCGTCGATGCGGTCGTCGACCTGGTCGGTGACCCGGGCGGCGATGGCGGCCTCGTCCGGAGCAGCCGACGAGACGGCGTCGTCGACGGTACTCCGGACGGTCGCCTCGACATCCAGTGTTCCGGTCTCGATGGCTCCTTCGAGTGCCTCGACGGACTCCTCGTCCGCCGCGTCCGCAGCGACCTGATACCCGCCGATAAGCTGTCTGATGAGTTCCGAACGGTCCACGTCGAGCTCCGACGCGCGTTCGGTGAGCCACTCATCGAGGGCCGCCGGCAACTCCAGCGACAGGGTCCGGCCCTCGGTTGACTCGTTTTCCATACCCTCCTTTGCAAGTGGGCTCATTAAAGCGTTCCTCCGGTGATGTCCGGCGCCTGTCGAACTGCCGCCGGAAGATCCAGGATTCCGGCGCCGCTATCTGATCTTCCGGACGTCGCTGATGTCGAAGCCGGCGTCGCCGATCTCCGTCTCGAACCGGACGATGTTCTCCTCCTCGATACGGGAGAGGACCCCACGGAACTGCTTGACGACGAGCGTCCGGGCGCGGGTGGAGCCGCCGGCCTCCCACTCGAACAGGAGCGTCCCGTCGGCGGCGTCCATCAACTGCCCGTGCTCCAGGTCCGAGAGGCTCTCCTTGTTGACGTGGACGAGGATGAGCCCCTGCCAGTCGAACGCCGCCCGGGCGATGCCCTTCAGCAGGACCGGGATGTCGTCCCACGAGAGGTCGTCGCCGGCCGCCGACACGAGGTCGGTCAACGAGTCGACGACGACGACGTTGCCCGCGGCGTTGTCGGTGAGCTTGTCGCCCAGCGCCGAGGGGACGGACTGGCGCTCGTTCGAGGTGTTCAGGTCCGAGAGCGATGTCGTGTGGTCCGAGTACCACTCCCGGGGGACGGGCGAGAGCTGGAAGAACTCCGAGGAGAGGTCGTGGAACGTGATGGAGGGGTTACTGGAGGCGACCAGTTCCTCGTCCATCGCTAGCTCCATCTCCCGGCGGACCTTCCGCTCGCCGGAGGTAAAGGAGAGGTAATGTACTTCCTCGGGCGCGGTGGCGCCCTTCGCGAGGTCGCCGTAGTAGAGGTCGAACAGGTCGGGGTCGGATTGCATCAGCCCGTTCATCACCGTGCAGGTGTACATGAACTCCCGGGCCCCGGCCCCCACCTCTCCGGCGAGGAGTACGACGCTCCCGGCGGGGGCGCCCCCGTCGATGGTCGTGTCCAGCCGCCGGATACCGAACGGGATGCGGTCCATGCGTCCCCTACGGACCCCCAGGGTTAAATATCCGTGTCGCGCCCGCTCCCGCCGACTGCAGGACTGCCGGTATCGCCGGGTTGGCGCTCGTTCGTCCTGAGCGGGGGGGTGCCGCCTCTCCCATCCATCGTTACGTCGACAACCGACAGGAGGCTATCGAGGTTCGAACCCGCCTCGTATCCCCCCTCGGCGTCGCGTAGCACGTCGTGTGCGACCAGCTGTGGCAGGTGGTCGCTCTCCAGGTCGGACTTGACGGCGCTGGCACTCCGCCCGCCCAGCCGTCCGGGCGAGCGGCCGTGCTCGGCTGCGACGGTCATCGTCGCGAGCTCGCCGCTGGAGACCGGTTCGTCCGCCTCCTCGACAGCGACCACGGCCGCGAGCCGCCGGCTGGCGCTCAGGAGGTCGAGCACGGTCTCCCGGCCGAGGTCGGAACTCGTCTCGCCCACGTTCGGCCCTTCGACTACCGACTCATAAGTCCGGCGGCGGCGCCGGTCGGCTGTGCCACCGGGCAGGTCAGCGGACGACCGTCACGGGGACGGTCGAGCGCCGGACCACGTTCTCCGCGACACTGCCGAGCAGTACCCGCGACAGACCGGCCCGGCCGTGTGACCCCATCACGACGTGGTCGACATCGTGCTCCTCGTCCTCGGTGAACTCGACGATGACCCGCGAGGGGTTCCCGATCTCCGTCACCGTCTCGATGTCGACATCGTAGCTGTGCGCTCGCTCCCTGGCGCCCGCGAACAGCGCGTCCGCCTCGTCTTCGGCTTCCTCGAGCCACTCCTCCGAGGAGGTCGGAATGCCGGCCTGGGCGCCGTAGCCCGCCCGCGCCGGATTGATGACGTGGAGCAGGGTCAGCGTCGCGCCGTCGAACGAATCCAGCGCGTGCTGGAGGGCGGTGTCGGACTGCGTCGAGCCATCGATGGGTACGAGGACGTTCTTGTGGTCGTCCTCGAGGACGCTCGCGGTCGCGTCGTCCGCCGACTCGCCGCCGTCAGCCGTTTCGGTGTCCGTCTCGTCGCTCATACGAACTGCTGGACGCCCCGGCCCGTAAATCGCCCGGGCCACGGCCATCTGGGAGCCACCGGCCGGGACGGGTCGGAATCGGCCGAGGCCGTGGAGGACCCGAACCTGTATGCGCCGCCCGCGCCTCCGTTCGGGTATGCGTCTTCACTGGCACCGGGCGGACCTGCGGGTCACGGACAACCGGGGGCTGGCGGCCGCGGCCGGCGTCGAGGGGGGCGACCCGGCGCCCGGCGAGGGGCCCGCACTGGGCCTGTTCGTCTTCGACGATGCCGTGCTCGACCACGCATCGCCACCTCGGGTCGCGTTCCTGCTCGACGCGCTGGATTCGCTCCGCGCCGCGTATCGTGACCGTGGCGGCGACCTGCTCCTCCGCCGGGGCGACCCGACCACGGTCCTCCCCGCGGTCGCTGACGAGTTCGACGCCACCGGTGTCGTCTGGAACCGAGACTACTCCGGTCTCGCCCGCGAGCGTGATGATGCCGTCCGTGCGGCGCTCGACGACGCGGACGTCCGGGTCGCGGCGTACCACGACGCGCTCCACCACGAACCAGGGTCCATCACCACCAACGCCGGCGAGCCCTACTCCGTCTACACCTACTTCTGGAAGAAGTGGCGCGACCGCGAGAAGGCCCACCCGTACCCCACCCCGGACGCGGACCGCCTCGCTACACCCGCCGACCCCGGTAACCTCCCGACCCTCGCGGACCTCGGGTTCGACGCGCCGGAGGCCGACGTGCCGCCCGCCGGCTACGAGGCCGCCCGCGAGCGACTCGACGAGTTCCTCGCGAGCGATGTCTACGAGTACGACGACCGCCGGGACTACCCGGCGGACCGCTGCACCTCGCGTCTCTCCGCGCATCTCCACTACGGAACCATCGGCGTGCGCGAGGTGTCGGATGCGGTCGCCGCGGCGCGGACCGACGCACCCGACGAGTCGGCTCGCGACTCGGTGGACGAGTTCCGGAGCCAGCTGGCGTGGCGCGAGTTCTACCATCACGTCCTCAACTTCAACCCCGAGGTCGTCACGGAGAACTACAAGCAGTACGAGGAGCCCATCGACTGGAACGACCCCGGCGAGGAACTCGGGGCGTGGAAGCGCGGCGAGACGGGCTACCCCATCGTGGACGCGGGGATGCGCCAGCTCCGTGAGGAGGCGTACATGCACAACCGCGTCCGGATGATCGTCGCATCCTTCCTCACGAAGGACCTCCTCTTGGACTGGCGCCACGGCTACGCCCACTTCCGGGAGCGGCTGGTCGACCACGACACCGCCAACGACAACGGCGGCTGGCAGTGGGCCGCCTCCACCGGCACCGACGCGCAGCCCTACTTCCGCATCTTCAACCCCATGACCCAGGGCGAGCGCTACGACCCTGCCGCGGAGTACATCAAGCAGTACATCCCGGAACTGGCGGGCGTGAACGCCGACGATATCCACTCGTGGCACGAACGCTCCGACGACGAGCGCGAGCGGTTGGCTCCGGACTACCCGGCTCCCATCGTCGACCACGCCGAACGCCGCGAGCAGGCGCTCGCGATGTTCAAGCGGGCACGCGGCGAGGACCCCGACGAGGACTGAGCGTCGGAGCCGCCGCTCCGCCTCCTACCGGTCCGGTCACGCGTCGGGCGACTCGTGTTCGTGGGCCCCCGCGTCACGTCGGCCTGCGCCGACGTGGCGGCATCGACGGCACCACTGCTGTGTCCAAGATCACGTCGAAATGCCGATTTATCTGCGATAAATCGGGAATATGACGATTATGGCGAAAACAACGAGCTTACGCGAACGTCTTCGAGATCTCGTCCTCGTCCTCCTCGTCCTCCTGCTGGATCTTCTCCCAGGCCTGCTCGAAGTCCTTCAGCCGGACCTCCGTGCGGTCGTCGCGGATGGCGAACATACCGGCCTCCGTACAGACCGCCTTGATGTCGGCCCCGGAGGCGCCGTCGGCTACCTCGGCGAGGTTCTCGTAGTCGACGTCGTCGGCGACGTTCATGCTGCGGGTGTGGATCTGGAAGATGATCTCGCGGCCCTCGGCGTCGGGCTTGGGGACCTCGATGAGGCGGTCGAAGCGGCCCGGCCGGAGGATGGCGCGGTCGAGCATGTCGAAGCGGTTGGTCGCGGCGATGATGGAGATGTCACCGCGCTCGTCGAAGCCGTCCATCTCGGAGAGCAGCTGCATCATCGTCCGCTGGACCTCGGCGTCGCCCGAGGTCTTCGACTCGGTCCGCTTGGCGGCGATGGCGTCGATCTCGTCGATGAAGATGACGGCTGGCTGGTTCTGTCGGGCGAGCTCGAACAGGTCCCGGACCAGCTTCGCACCCTCGCCGATGAACTTGTGGACGAGTTCGGACCCGGCCATCTTGATGAACGTCGCGTCGGTCTGGTTGGCGACCGCCTTGGCGAGCATCGTCTTCCCGGTGCCCGGCGGGCCGTACAGGAGGACGCCGCTCGGCGGGTCGATGCCGACATCGTCGAACATCTCCGGGCTCTTGAGCGGGAGCTCGACCGTCTCACGGACCTCCTCCAGCTGCTCGTCGATGCCGCCGATGTCGTCGTAGCCGACATCCGGCTTGTGCTCGACCTGCATCACGCGGGCCCGGACGTCCGTCTCGTCGTCCAGTACCTTCACGATGGAGAGGGAGTTGTTCACCGCCACGCGGTCGTCGGGCTCGAGGCGGTCCCGCAGCTCGTCGGTGACCTCGGTGAGCGCCTCCTGGTTGTTCCCGTGCTGCTTGATGACGACTCCCTCGCCCGTCAGCTCCTGTACCGTCGCGACGAACAGCGGCGACTGCTTGAGCTTCTTGTTCTCGTGGGTGAGCCGCTCTAACTTCTGCTGGTACTTGTTGTTCTCCGCGCTGGCGTCGAGGAGCTTGTCCCGCATCTCCTCGTTCTGCCCCTCTAGCACCTCTAACCGCTCACGGAGTGCCTCCACCTTCTCCTGCTGGGAGGCGTTCTCGTCGTACGGCATTTCGACATCGTCCACGGCGTCGGTCATTGATTGCAAGTAGGGGGGTGTACTCATAAGAGGTTTCGGGTCAGCACACCCGGAAACCCCCGCCACGACACCGTCCTGGGCAGCGCCTCGGTGA